>NZ_JBQRUW010000064.1:0-79340 GCF_052663305.1 Streptomyces cyslabdanicus | reverse complement strand
AGGCCCGTCTGAAGGTGGCCCGCGCGCACGCGCGGGTGGCCGACGCGCGCCGCGAGTTCCACCCTGCACCGCCTGCGGCACGGTCCACGACCGGGACCACAACGCCGCCATCAACATCAAGGCCGTCGGACTGGCGGTGACAGCCTGTGGAGCGCAGGTAAGACCGGAACGTATTCCGGCACAGCGCGGTGAAGCAGGAAGCCACGGAATCCGCACCGGAGCCAGCGCCGCATAGCGGCACAGACACCGGAGCGGAAGGCCAGAATCCTCGGGCTTCAGCCCGAGGAGCAAGTCAACGGCTGCGGCTGATCGAGCAGCTCACCGGCCGCGATCTCGACCGTCTGACCGACCGCACGGAGCTGTGGCTCGCCCTCCTGGCGCTGGAGGCCGACCCCGCCGGCGCACCGCCCGGGCAGTGAACGGGTGCGCCCGGCCCCGCCGCCGTCAGGGGGTGGGGGAGGGGGAAGCGGTCCTCGTCGCCGGCTCGGTGGTGAGGATCATGCGGTCCGGAACGTGGGCGGTGTCCCGGCGGGCCGTGAGCCAGTAGAGGGCGGCCGGTACGGCCAGGCCGACGATCCAGGAGATGTCCGTGCCGCCGAGCGGCGCCACCAGCGGACCGGTGTAGAAACTGGTGGCCAGGAACGGCAGTTGGACCAGAAGACCGACGCCGTAGACGACGAGTGCCTTGACGCGCCAGGCGCCGTAGCGGCCGTGCGGGTCGCTCAGGGCGGGCAGGTCGTAGCGCTCTTTGGCGATCAGGTAGTAGTCCACCAGGTTGATCGCCGACCAGGGGGTGAAGGCCGTGAGCAGGAAGAGCAGGAAGTCCTTGAACGAGGTCAGGAAGCTGTCCTTGCCCAGGAGGGCGACCGCGGTGCCCGCGATCATGATCCCGGCGATGTAGGCGGCGCGGCCGCGGGTGGACAGCGCCCGCTGCTCGCGGAAGCCGCTGATGCCGGTGACCACCGACATGAAACCGCCGTAGGTGTTGAGCACGTTCACCGTCAGCTTGCCCAGGGCGATGACGAAGTACAGGAACGAGGCCGCGAGGCCGGCGCCGCCCAGGCCGACGACGTAGCCGACCTGGTTGTCGACGAAGGCGCTGCCGGCCGCGGCCGCCGCGAGCGCGCCGAAGGTCATGGACCACTGGGAGCCGAGGGCCGAGCCGCCGAGGGTCCACCAGAAGGTGGCGCGGGGAGAGGTGGAGCGGGGCAGGTAGCGCGAGTAGTCGGCGACGTAGGGGCCGAAGGCGAGCTGCCAGGACGCGGAGAGGGAGATGGCGAGGAGGAACAGCGGCAGGTCGAAGGAGCGGTTCGCGAGGAGGGTGCTCAGGTCGGTGTGATCGAGGAGGCGGATGCCGAGGTAGACGAAGGCGAGGGCGCACACGACGCTGGCCACCCGGCCCAGGGTGTGGATGAGCCGGTAGCCGACGAGTGTGGTGACCGCGGTGACCAGGGCGAAGATCACGATGCCCGTGGTGTCGCCGAGGTGGGTGAGTTCGCCAACCGCCTGGCCCGCCAGCACGCTGCCGCTGGCGAAGAAGCCGACGTACATGACGACGACCAGGGCCAGCGGGACGACGGCTCCGCGGACGCCGAACTGGGCCCGGCTGGAGATCATCTGCGGGAGGCCGAGGCGGGGCCCCTGGGCGGAGTGCAGGGCCATCACCGCACCGCCCAGCAGGTTGCCGAGCAGCAGACCGATGATCGACCACAACGCGCCCCCGCCGAAGACGACGGCGAGCGCGCCGGTGACGACCGCGGTGATCTGGAGGTTGGCGCCCAGCCAGAGAGTGAACTGGCTGAACGCGCTGCCGTGCCGTTCGGCGTCGGGGACGACATCGATCGAGCGTTGCTCTACCACGCCTGTCATGGATATGCCCTCTTTCACGGATCCGCTCGTGAACTGCATAAGGTCATTCAGGATGGGATCAGATGAATGAGAGGTCAATACTTCGGCGGCAAAATCTGGGCTGGGGATTGTCCGGGGGAGGCAGTGGGCCCCGGACTCACCGACGGCCCCCGACCCGGCTCTCGCGGAGCCATTGCCCGACGACCGCGTCGGCGTGCTCGCCGAGAGCGGGGCTCGACGCCGAGCTCCCGTGGGCCTCGGTGCCACTGTCGGTGTCGGTATCGGTGCCGGTGCCCGTTCCGGCCGCCGCGTCGTCCGGGCCGAATCGCGCAGGCTGGCGCAGGAACGGCGTGCGGCCCAGTACGGGGTGGTCGAACTCGCCGACGAGCCCCCGCCCGCGGATCTGCTCGCTGTCCACCGCCTCGGCCAGGTCCCGGATCGGGGCGGCCGGAACCCCCGCCGCCCGCGCCGCCTTCAGGGCCTCGTCCGTGGTCAGTCCGGCCGACCACCGCTCGGTGATCTCCCGCACCTGCCCGATGTGCCGCGCCCGGGCGGCGTCGTCACGGAAGCGCGGGTCCGACGGCATGTCGGGCCGCCCCACCATCCGGGCGAACCGGGCGAACACCGCCTCGCCCGCGACCGCGACCGCCACCAGGCCGTCGGCGGTGCGATAGGTGTCGAACGGGGTGGAGACCGGATGCCGGTTGCCGACCCGGCCCGGCAGGCGTCCGGTCGCCGTGAGCAGGCTCATCGCGGTCACCTGCAGTGACACCAGCGAGTCGAGCATGGCCACGTCGATGTACCGGCCCCGGCCGCTGCGCTCCCGGTCGAACAGCGCGGCGTTGATGGCCCAGGAGGCGAACAGTCCGGCCACCAGGTCGCCGACCGACTCGCCGACCCTGGTGGGCGGCCCGTCGGGGGTGCCCGTGCCGGCCATCAGGCCGGACATGGCCTGGACGATCAGGTCGTAGGCGGGATACTCCCGCATCGGGCCGCTCTGCCCGAAGCCGGAGATGCTCGCGTAGACCAGTCGCGGGTTGGCCGCGCGGAGCGTGGCGTGGTCGATGCCGAGCCGCCGGGCGACCCCGGGACGGTAGTTCTCGACGAAGACGTCGGCCTGCTCGGCCAGCCGCAGCAGCAGCGCGTGGTCGCCGGGATCCTTCAGATCGAGGACGATGCTGCGCTTGCCGCGGTTGAGCTGGGCGAAGTACACGCTCTCGCCCTTTTGGAACGGTCCGAGGTGCCGGGCGTCGTCACCGCCCGGCGGCTCGACCTTGACCACGTCGGCGCCGAGGTCCGCCAGCAGGGCCGTGCAGTACGGGCCGGCCAGCACCCGGCTCAGGTCGAGCACGCGCAGGCCGTGCAGAACAGTCATGGCTTCACGCCTTTCGGTCGGGGCGGCGGCGTCACACCGCGGCATGCGGAACGTAAGCGCGGGGGCTTCGAGGCGTCGATGTGCGGCTGCACGAAGATCCGCCGAATCGTCGTGCGCACGCACATTGGCGCGGCGGGCGGTTCCGCGCCGCAATGGAGCCGGACCCGTACCCCAGCCGTACTCCGGCATCCCGGCATCCCGGCATGGCGACGTGCCGGTGTGCCGACATCCCGACGTGTCGACATTCCGACCGAGGAGCACTCATGACGACGCCGTACCTGCTGCCCCCGATGTACGACGAGTTCCGCGCCGCGGCCCGCGCCGTGGCCGAGAAGGAACTGGGGCCCCGAGCGGCGGAGGTCGACGCGCGAGGCGCCTTCCCGCACGAGAACCACGACACGCTGGTGGCCGCCGGGCTGCACGCACCGGGCATCCCGGAGGAGTACGGCGGCGACGGTGTCGACGCCCTCGCCGCGGCCATCGCGGTCGAGGAGGTCGCCCGGGTGTGCGCGTCCTCGTCCACCATCCAGACGTCCAACAAGCTCGGCGTGGTACCGCTGCTGCTGGCCGGCACGGAGGCGCAGCGGCGCCGGTACCTGCCCGAAGTGGCCTCCGGGGACGCGCTGATGGCCTACGCCATCAGCGAGCGGGAGGCGGGCAGCGACGTCGCCGCGATGCGCTGCCGTGCCACGGCCGACGGGGACGGCTGGATCCTCGACGGCGTCAAGACCTGGATCACCTCGGCCGGCGTGGCCAGGTACCTCATCGTCTTCGCGGTCACCGACCCCGACGCGGGCTCCCGCGGCATCTCGGCGTTCGTCGTCCACGCGGACGACGCCGGCATCGGCTACGGCGAGCCCGAACGGAAGATGGGGCTGAAGGGTTCGGTCACCCGCGAGGTCTACTTCGACAGCTGCCGGATCCCCGGCGACCGCCTGCTCGGCGAGCGCGGCAGGGGCCTCCGGCTGGCACTGGCGACCCTGGACCACACCAGGGTCTCGGTCGCTGCCCAGGCGCTCGGCATCGCTCAGGGAGCCCTCGACACCGCGCTCGCCTACGTCCGGGAACGGCGGCAGTTCGGCACGGCCGTCGCCGACTTCCAGGGCGTCCAGTTCATGCTCGCCGACATGGCCATGAAGGTGGAGTCGGCACGGCAGATGGTCCACGCCGCCGCCGCCCGCAGCTGTGCCGGCTCACCCGACCTGACGTACTTCGGGGCGGCCGCCAAGTGCCTGGCCTCCGACACCGCCATGGCGGTGACGACCGACGCGGTGCAACTGCTCGGCGGTTACGGCTACACCAAGGACTTCCCCGTCGAGCGCATGATGCGCGATGCGAAGATCACCCAGATCTACGAGGGGACCAACCAGATCCAGCGGATCGTGGTGGCCCGCAACCTGCCCTAGGTCCTGTTGCGCCCTGGCCCTCGCCGGACTTCACACGGCGGACCGGGACGCGGCCGGGCGTCGCCTGAGCGCCGGTTCGGCGAGAGACGGCGGAGTCCACACGCCGTCAGGGGGGTAGACGTCGGTTCCGGGCGGCACGATGGCGTCGAGCCGGTCGAGTACGGCGTCGTCCAGCACCACGGACCTGCCCTTGAGCGTGCTGTGCAGGTGCTCCATCGTGCGCGGGCCGATGATCACCGACGTGACGGCCGGATGCGCGAGCGGGAAGGCGATGGCCAACTCCGGCAGTGAGCAGCCCACTTCGCGGGCCACTTCGACGAGCAGCTCGACGATCTCCAGTTTCGCGGCCGTGCGCGGCGCCGACGGATCGAAGCGGTCGGGGTGCAGGGTGGGGCGCCCGCTGCTCAGATCGAGAGCCCGGCCCTTGCGGTAGCGGCCGGTGAGGAACCCAGAGGCCAGCGGACTCCAGGTCACCACCCCCATCCCCAGGCGCTCCGCCACCGGCAGCACCCGCCGCTCGACGCCGCGGGCCAGCAGCGAGTACGGCGGTTGCTCGGTGCGGAACCGCTGGAGCCCCCGCCGGTCGGCCACGTGGTATGCCTCCACGATCTCGTCGGCGGGGAAGGTGGAGCAGCCGAACGCCCTGATCTTGCCCTGGCGCACCAGGTCGGTGAGGGCCGAGAGCGTCTCCTCGATGTCGGTGGTGTGGTCCGGCCGGTGCACCTGGTACAGGTCGATCCAGTCCGTTCCCAGCCGCCGCAGGCTGTCCTCCACCTCCCGGACGATCCAACGCCGTGAGTTGCCGCCGCGGTTGGGGCCGTCCCCCATGGGGAAGTGGACCTTGGTCGCGAGCACCGCGTCGTCGCGTCGGCCCTTCAGCGCCTTGCCGACGATCGTCTCCGACTCCCCGGCCGAGTACATGTCGGCCGTGTCGACGAAGTTGATCCCCTCGTCCAGCGCGGCGTGGATGATCCGGACGCACGCGTCGTGGTCGGCGTTGCCGACGGACCCGAACATCATCGTGCCGAGACAGTACGGGCTGACCTTGATACCGGTCCCGCCCAGAACGCGGTGACGCATACGACTCTCCTTGGCCGGCGCTTGCTTGGACGGGTCGACCCTACGAACTGGAGTCCGCTCCAAGGCAAGCGCGGCCCAGGAGTCCGCCGTCGCCCGGCACGGGTGACCGCGCGGGGGACGAAGGGACTTTCGGGGTCCCGGCAGGGACTGTTCGGCCTCAGCGGGAAGGCGGCGGGTGGGGTGGACTGGAGGTGACAGGAAGGGCGCTGAGTGATGAGACGACGCAGTGTGGGCGAGCTGATGAGCCCCACCGCCGTGAGTGTGCGACCGGGCACGGCGTTCAAGGAGATCGCACGCGTCCTCGACGAGTACGACATCACCGCCGTCCCGGTGGTCGACGACGAGGACCGGCCGATCGGAGTGGTGTCCGAGGCGGACCTTCTCCGCAAGCAGACCCGCGGTGGAGCGGGGAGGAACGCGGGGGAGCTGATGACGAGCCCCGCCGTCGTCGCGCAGCCCTGCTGGCACGCCGTGCGTGCCGCGCGGACGATGGAGCGGCACCGGGTCAAGCGCCTGCCGGTGGTGGACGGCGACGGCCGACTGGCCGGCGTGATCAGCCGCAGCGACCTGGTGCGGCTGTTTCTGCGCCGGGACCGGGAGATTCAGCGGGAGATCCTGGAGGACGTCATCGTTCGAACGCTGGGCCTGCGGCCTTCGGCGCTCGCAGTCGAGGTCGCCGAGGGCCGGGTGGTCCTCAGCGGCACGGTGGAGCGCAGGAGCCTGATCCCGGTCACCGTGCGGCTGTGCGACAGCGTCGACGGCGTGGTGGAGGTGGTGAACCGGCTCGGCTTCGACCGGGACGACACCGTGAACCCTCCCGCCGTGCGCGGCGGTTCGGCTCGTTCCGGGGTCGGGGTGCGCACGGCGCCGGGTGGTGGGCACGGACTGTCGTCGGTGCTGTCACCGCCCCGGCTCCTCTTCGGACGCCGCCGGTAGCCAGACGTCCAGGATCAGGCGGGTCAGCGGCCGCGCTGGTGGAGTTCCAGGTCCGCGACCACGGGTCGGTGGTCGGACGCCTCCGTGGCGATCTCCCGGGCACCGGCCACGGTGATGTCGGGGGAGACGGTCACGAAGTCGATGCGCTGTTCCGGATGGACCGCCGGGTACGTCCCGCCGCCGTCGGGGGCGGCGTCCCTCAGGTGCTGCCAGAGCGGCGCCAACTCCGCGGCGTTCGCCTGGGCGTTGAAGTCCCCGACCAGGACCTTCGGACCGCGGTCGGCGGCGAGCACGTCGAGCATGTCCGCCACCTGGGCCGTGCGGACCGACGGGTCGCCCCGGTAGTCCAGGTGCGTGTCGTAGACGTGCACGTGCGCACCCCTGACGTTGAGCGTCACCTCGGCGAAACCGGGCGCCGGGGCCGGCACCGGATCGCTCGTCTGGGTGGACAGCCGGGTGATCTCGTGGTTCTCGGCCTCGAGCACCGGGTGGCGACTGAGCACGGCGACGCCGAACCGGCGGCGCTCGGCGCCCGGGGTGGCCGGGTCCATGTCGTAGATCGGTGCGAAGAACACCCGCATGTCCAGCTTCTCGGCCAGTGCCCGGGCCTCGTCGACGAAGTCGCTGCGGTCGCCCCAGTGGACGTCGACCTCCTGGAGGCCGATCACGTCGGCGCGCAGATCACGTAGGGCCCGCGCGGTGCGGTCGAGGTCGAAGACCTCGTCCTCGCCGGCCCCGGCGTGGATGTTGTAGGTCGCCACCCGGAGCGGCACCGCCGGGGCGCGGGACCCGGCCGGGCCGGCGTCCGCGGCCGTCGCCGGACCCGCGACGGCGAGCGCGGCGGTGGCGGCGAGCACGGCGGCCAGGCCGCACCGGACAGGACGTCGGAACGTGGGCTTCATGCCGTCGACCCCTTCACCGTCTCCTCGGACCGTCACAGAACAACGGTCACAGAACAACCGCTGTGACGAGTGTGGTTGACGATGCCGCCCGCGTCGAGACCGCCTCCGTCCGGTCCCTGACGGGCGGTCGGTGCCATGGCGGGCCGACGTCCCTGCCGTGGTACATCCGTGGAACCGGAGGGTTCACGTAAGACGTCAGACGTCTTATGATCCCGTCGGCGGCAGACGCCCTGCCGTTCCGAGCGATAGGACAGCGATGTCTCACTTCCGGCGAAGGCTCCGACGGGGAGCAGGTCTGGTCGGGCTCTGCACCGTCGTGGCGCTGGCGGGCGGCGTGCCCGCGGCCGCGGCCGGCAAGCAAGCACCGGACTTCGACGCCAGGCCCCCTCAGGCCGGCAAGCCCTTCTACACGGAGCAGCAACTCGCGACCAACGGCGAGGGCGGGTTCCCGAACTACCGCATTCCGGCGCTGGCCGTCACCAACAGCGGTGACATCCTCGCCGCGTACGACGGCCGGCCCACCGCGATCGACGCGCCCGGCCCCAACTCCATCCTCCAGCGCCGCTCCACCGACGACGGCGCCACATGGGAGAAGCAGACGACCGTCCACGGGGGCAAGGGGGAGGCGCCCATCGAGGGCTACTCCGACCCCAGTTACCTCGTCGACCGCTCCACCGGCGACATCTTCAACTTCCACGTGAAGTCCTTCGACCAGGGCTTCGCCGGGTCCCGGCCCGGTGTCGACCCCGAGGACCGCGATGTGCTCCACGCCGAGGTGAGCGTCTCCCACGACGACGGCCGCACCTGGCGGCACCGTGTCATCACCGAGGACGTCACCGCCGACCTCGGCTGGCGCTCCCGGTTCGCCGCGTCGGGTCAGGGCATCCAGCTGAAGTACGGCACGTACGCCGGGCGGCTGCTCCAGCAGTACACGATCATCAACGGCGCCGGTGTCCTCCAGGCCGTGTCCGTGTACTCCGACGACCACGGCAGGACCTGGAAGGTCGGCGAGCCGGTCGGCGCGGGCATGGACGAGAACAAGACCGTGGAACTCTCCGACGGCCGCGTCATGCTCAACTCCCGCGACTCCGACCGCTCCGGTTACCGCAAGGTCGCGATCTCCGACGACGGCGGCGTCACCTACGGCAAGGTGACACTCGACCGGGAGCTGCCCGACCCGGCGAACAACGCCTCCATCGTCCGCGCCTTCCCCAACGCGCCGCAGGGCTCGGACCGTGCCAAGGTGCTGCTGTTCTCCAACGCGGGCTCCACCGGCCAACGGGCCGACGGCACCGTCCGGATGAGCTTCGACGACGGCCGGACATGGCCGGTCGCGCGGGTCTTCCAGCCGGACGGCATGGCCTACTCGACACTGGCCACCCTGCCCGGCGGCGCCGTCGGCCTGCTCTACGAGCCCGACGGCGGCAACGGCGGCATCCGCTTCGCCCGGTTCGACCTCGCCTGGCTCCAGGGCGTCGCCGCGCCGCTGACGGCCGACGACCCCACCATCGAGCGCGGCGGCACGGCGGCCTTCACGCTCACGGTGGCGAACCAGAGCGGGTCGGCCCTCCACGTGAAGGACCTCGCCCTCGGGGTGCCGGCGGGCTGGACGTACCGGCTCACGCCACCGGAGCGGATCCGCCCGGACTCCTCCGAGGCCGTCACCGTCACCCTCACCGTCCCCGAGGACGCGACCGGCGGCAGCCACCCCGTGACCGCCACGCTCACGGACACCAAGGGACGTACCTCGCGGGGCTCCTTCACCGTCGAGGTGCCGAAGACGGCCGAGGAGAGCACGCCGGGCCGCATCCAGGTGACCGGCGGCACCCTCACCAACCCGCGGAACGACGGCTACCGGCCCGGTGACACGCTGGTCTTCACCTACACCGTCACCAACCTGTCCGACGCGACCACCACGGTGGTGCCGAGCGGGAACCTGAGCGACCTCGACCCGGCCACCGACGCACGCAACTGCCGGTGGCGCGACCTCGGGGCGCACGCCTCCTACACGTGCGCCTTCCCGTACCACGTCGTCTCGCAGGAGGACCTGGATGCGGGGCACTTCACCCCGGTGACCGAGTGGACCTCGACCTCCGGCGGAACCGTCACCGTGGTCGGGCACACCGGCGAGCGCGTCGCACTGGACTGACCCGTCGCCCCGGGCGAACCGCCTCGCGGGAGAACTCCCGCGAGGCGGTGTCTCACTCCTGTCCGGAGACGGCCATCTCGCCCAGCAGCGACCAGTCGTCCTGCGCCAGGTTCGCGTTGACGATCCGAGGCGTCTCGGCCAGATGGGGCGGCAGGGTCCGCTGCGCGGCCCTGAAATGCTCCGACCGCACGTGCGCCGCCCCCGCCGCGTCGTCACGGAAGGCCTCGACCAGGACGTACTCCGTCGGGTCCTCGACGCTGCGGGACCAGTCGAACCACAGGCAGCCCGGCTCGGCGCGGGTGGCCGCGGTGAACTCGGCGGCGATCCCCGGCCACTGGTCGGCGTACTCGGAGCGGACACGGAACTTGGCGGTGATGAAGATCATCGGTCTCCCTCGGGTGGCTCTCCCCACGCGACCGAGCCGCCCGCCGTGCGGCCCCACGCGCGAGCGGCGCCACAGGGGTGCCGCTGTGCGGGCCGGACGGGCCGGTGGTGGGTCGGCTGAATACGGCCGTAGCCGTGACAGGTCGGACACGGCAGGCTGTGATGATCGTAGCCGACGGGGAACAGACCGCTCGGGGGTGCGGTGGCGCACCGCCGCAAGGGGGAGGGGACGGAACCCGATGGGGATCGCGCTGCTGGTGGCGTGCGCCGTCGTCGTGGCCGCGGCCGTCGTGACGGGCCTGGTGCGGGCCGGGCGGCGGGAGGCCCGGGCGGAGCGGACCCGACTCGCCGAGGAGGCGCGGCGGCAGGCGCGCCGGTCGCTGGACGAGGTCTGGGCGATGGACGGCCCGCGCTTCGAGGAGCACGTCGCCGCCCTGTGCCGCCGGGACGGCTGCACCGACGTCCGGCGGGTCGGCGGCGCCGGTGATCTGGGCGCGGACGTGACCGGCCGCCTGCCCGACGGCCGACGCATCGTGATCCAGTGCAAGCGGTACGCCAGGCACCGCAGCGTCGGCAGCCGTGACCTCCAGACCTTCAACGGCACCGCACGAGCCGAACACCGGGCCGACGTCCCGGTCTTCGTCGCCTCCTGCGTCTTCACCGGGCCGGCCCGCGCGTTCGCGGCCCGGCACCGGTTGTTCCTCGTCGACGTCGACCTGCTCGGCTTCTGGAACAGCGGGACCGCGTTGACCGCGTTGCTGGACCTGGACATCGGCCGGTCCGGAACGAACCGCCGACTGAGCCCGGACCGCGACTGACGGGAGGTCCGTCCGGTCAGGCGGCGGAGTCGGTGCCGTCCGGGTCCTCCCCGTGCGGGAGCCGGCGAAGCCGGAGCACGGCGGCCGCCGCCGTACCGGCGCCGGCCAGGGCCAGCACCAGTAGCAGAGCCCGGTCGGAGACGGCCTCGCCGATCCGCCTTGCGCCGCTCTCCCAGGCCGCCTCGGTGTCGATGTCGAGGAGGGAGGGCAGCGCCGAGGTGCCGTCGAAGAGCAGGAACACCACGCCCAGCAGGACGAAGAGGACCCCGCCGGCGAGCGAGGTGGTGTGCACCGTCAGCGGTCCCCACCGCAGCGCGCGCCCCCGCAGCCATCGCCGGTGGCCGAGGTCCCAGCCGTCCCACAGCAGCGCCAGGACGAACAGCGGAACGGCCATGCCCAGCGCGTAGACGGCCAGCAGGAGCCCGCCGTGCGCCGGACTGCCGTCGAGCGCCGCGACGGTGAGGATGCCGCCGAGGATGGGACCCGCGCAGAAGCCCGCCAAGCCGTAGACGGCTCCCAGGGCGAAGACGGACACGGCCGACCCGGTTCTGCGGACACCCGCCGCCTGCTGGAGGCGGCGCGAGCCGAACCCGAGGCCCAGGATCTGCGCGAGGCCCAGCCCGATCATCGTCCAGCCGCCGACCGCGACCAGCACCTCGCGGTGTCCGTAGAACAGGCGGCTGGCGAAGGAGCCCGCCACGCCGAGCGGCACCAGCGTGGTGCACAGCCCCGCGTAGAAGACGGCGGTGCGCAGCGACAGGCGGGTGCGGCTGGTGAACGAGTAGGCGAAGAACGCCGGCAGCAGCAGCGCACTGCACGGGCTGAGCAGCGCCAGCAGGCCGCCGAGGAAGGCGGTCGCGACGGTGACCCCGCTCACCGTCGGGCTTCCTTCGCGGCCTTCTCGACGGCGGCGGTGAACGTGCCCAGCGGCTGCGCGCCGAGGACGGGTGTGGCGTTGACGAGGAAGGCGGGCGTGCTGGACACGCCCAGCGCGTAGCCCTCCTCCCGGTCCCTGCTCACCGACACCTCGGCGGCCTCGGACTTCAGGTCGGTCTCGAAGCGGTCGAGGTCGGCGACTCCCGCCTCACGGGCCATCTCGCGCAGCCGGGGGGAGGAGAACGCGCCCTTGTTGCGCGGGCGTTCCTCGGCGTAGACGACATCGTGGAACTGCCAGAACCGCCTCTGCCGTCCGGCGGCCCAGGAGGCCCGGGCGACCCGTTCCGATTCGGCGCCGAACACGGGGAAGTTGCGCCACTCGATGCGCAGCACTCCCTTGTCCACGTAGGAGCGGACGAGTTCCGGCTTGGTCTCCCGCGCGAACCTGCCGCAGTAGGGGCACTGGAAGTCCTCGTAGGCGATCAGTACGACTGGCGCGTCGGCGCGGCCCAGGGCCAGCGGGTCCTTCTGGTCCCTGCGGGCCAGGGCGAGCAGCGCCTTCCGCTGTTCGTCGGGGGTGGCATCACCGGCGGACGGCGGGGCCGCGGACGGCGAGACCGCGGACGGCGGGACGGCGGCCGCAGGCCGGTCCCGGGGCGCGGAGTCCCCGGAACCGCCGGCGAGGGCGGCCACCGCGGCGACGACGGCCGCCGTACCGCCGCCCACGGCGATCCAGGTCAGGCGGCGACGGCGGGCACGAGAGGAAGAAGGCACGGAACACCTCCGAAAGTGAAGTGTGTGACAGCGAAGTGGGTGAGGAGGAAGGCGAGGACAGCGGTCAGGCGACGGGACGCACCGGGCAGGCCGCCTCCGCGGCAAGGCGCCGCAGCGCGGCCTCGGCCAGCAGGGCGAGGGCGAGCACCGCGACCGCGGGTTGCAGGGGCGCCCAGTAGCTCAGCGCGCCGGAGGCCCCCAGCAGAAGCAGGGCCGCCTTGTTGCAGACGGGGCAGCCGACGGCGAGGAGGGACAGCACCGCGCCGGCCGACCCGAGCGAACGCCCCGTCGTGTCGTCACGGTCCGCGACGGGCCGGGCTCGCACATAGGTGGCGAGCACCACGGAGGACAGCACGGCGGTGAGGACGAGCGCCGGGTAGTTCCACCACACCGGCGGCACCGAGCGGGAGAACAGCGGGGTCGGGACGAGGGCGGTGGGCACGCCCAGGGCGAGGACCGCCAAGGGCGTGGCCGCCGCGACGGCGGCCCAGCGGCGTCGGGGCCAGTGGCGCAGGGCGGCCCATGCCGCACGGGGGGAACGGGACACGGACAACGGATGACTCTCCGGTCGTACGGGGTGACAGGGAGGCGGCAGGGACGCGCGGACGCGGCGCGCGGGCCTACACCCGGCGTACGGAGAGTGCGGTCAGGTCGGGGGGAGAGGGTTCCGGCCCGTGGCGCCGGACCGCACGGTGCGCGGAGGCCGGCGCCGGTGCCGTGTCGACGGTGTGCGCCGGCAGAGCAGGGGCGAGCGGCGCACCGAACCGGAGATGCTGCCGCTCCGGCTGGGCCTTCTTCAGACACGGGCCGTTGCCCGCGGCGGTGGGAGGGCCGTGACCGGGCTCGTCCAGCGTCTTGTGACACGGTGCCAGGTGCGGGCCGGCCGCGGCCGCGGAGGGCGCTGCCCGGAACGCGGGCGGGGAGGCGGTGGTGGCGCAGAACAGCGCGGCGAGCAGGACGAGCAGCGCGAGGCCGGCACCCAGGGCACCGTGCCGCTTGCCACGCATCGGCGTCCCTCCACTTCCTCGGTCCCGACACCATAGCCCAGGTACCCCCGGGCGTATCGAAGCCGGGACCGGGCGCGTCATCACAGCGGAACCAGGGACCACCCCTCGTGCTGACGCAGGGCCAGGTGCCACACGGCGGCCGGTACGACTCCCACGCCGGA
Organism: Streptomyces cyslabdanicus; assembly: GCF_052663305.1. Classification (NCBI taxonomy): domain Bacteria; kingdom Bacillati; phylum Actinomycetota; class Actinomycetes; order Kitasatosporales; family Streptomycetaceae; genus Streptomyces; species Streptomyces cyslabdanicus. Next base: position 65,624 of record NZ_JBQRUW010000064.1, on the reverse strand, counting down.
CACGAGGGTGTCAGCGGTCAGGCCGCGCCCCGAGAGGCTGTTGGCACAGGCGAGGACGCGTGCCCCGGTCTCCAGCAGCCGGGCGACCTGCTCGGCGGACTCCTCTCCCAGCACGAGGTCCAGTCCGGCGCCGTGGACGACGACCTCGACCTCGACGGGACGGTCCGCCGCCGCCACCAGGTTCCCCACCGCGCGCACCACACGGTCCGGCCGGGGAGCCGACACGACGACACGGACGGGAGCGGGGTGACCGGACGCGGCGTTCCCGGTGTTCTCGGCGTTCATGGGGCAACCCTCGCACACCGGACAGCGCCTTGACGCGGGCCCGAGCGCGGCGCGGCACGACGCGCCCGGCGAGGCGGTCCGCTCGTCCAGGATCAGCAGCGGCGTCCGCCGGCCGACCCGCACGCTCACGGCCGGGCGCGCCACCCGCCGGAAGACGCCTCGACCCGTTACCTTTCTGCGCGCCGGCCGCCTCGGACCGACCGAGCCGTGCGCCCGGGCCCGCCCCTGACCTGCCGTCGAACACCGCTGGAGAAGACCCCATGGGACGCAGCACACGACCCCGGCCGCCCGCCCGACGCCGCCCGGCCGCTGTCACGGTCGGTACGACGGCCGCCGTGATCCTGGCCCTGACGCCCTCGGACGCACCGGCGCGGCAGGTCGCGCCGCACACGCTGCCCGGCGGCTACAAGCACCTGGTCGTGCTCTACGAGGAGAACCACTCCTTCGACAACCTCTACGGCACCTGGGGGCCGGTCGGCGGCCGGCAGGTCGAGGGCCTGGCCCGGGCCGGCGCCCGGCAGCGCACCCAACGCGCCCAGGACGGCACGGCGTACCGCTGCCTGCTCCAGAACGACGTGAACCTGACCAGCCCACCCCTGCCGTCGACCTGCCACGACGCCGCCCACAAGGTGGAGGCGAGCGCGTTCGCCAACGAGCCCTTCACCATCGACGACCACATCGGGCCGCGGGACCACACCTGCCCCGCGCCCGGGGTCCAGGCGGACGACGGCGTGGCCAGGGACTCCCCGGGCGCCCGGCCGGGCGGCTGCACCCGGGACCTGGTGCACCGCTTCTACCAGAACCGGTACGCCATCGACGGCGGCCGGCAGGACCGCTACGTCACCGCCTCCGACGCGACCGGCCTCACCATGGGCCACTACGACACCACGGCACTGCCGCTCCACCGCTACCTGCACGCCCCCGGCGCCCCGCGCTACGTCCTGGCCGACCACTTCTTCCAGGGCGCGTTCGGCGGCTCCTTCCTCAACCACCAGTACCTGATCGCCGCGCGGGCGCCGCAGGACACCAGTGACGGCGCGTCCGGCGCGAAGAACACGGTCCTGGACGCGGGCGGCATGCCCGCCTCCTCCCCGCTGTACAGAGCGACCGGCCCGGTGGTCGACGGCGCGCTGACCACCACCTGCCCGGACGGCGACCCGGCCGACTACGCGCACGCCTGCGGCAACCTGGCCGTCAACACGGTGCAGCCGTCCAGCGCACCGTACGGCAGCGGCCCCCGGATCCCGCTGATCGACGACACGAAGTACCCCAACATCGGCGACCGGCTCACCGCCGCGGGCATCTCCTGGAACTGGTACTCCGGCGGCTGGGACGACGCCGAAGCAGGGCATCCAGGACCGCTCTTCCAGTACCACCACCAGCCGTTCGACTACTTCGCCGACTACGCTCCCGGCAAGCCCGGCCGCAGCCACCTCCGTGACGAGACGGAGTTCCTGCGCGCCGCCAGGTCCGGCACCCTGCCGGCCGTCAGCTTCGTCAAGCCCTACGGCGCCGAGAACGAGCACCCGGGCTATGCCAGTGAGGCGGACGGCAGCGACCACCTCGTCGACCTGCTCAAGGCGGTGACGGAGGGCCCGCAGGCCGACGACACGCTCGTGGTCGTCACCTACGACGAGTTCGGCGGCCAGTGGGACCATCTGCCGCCCCCCGGACCGGGCTCGCCCACGCGCGGCGCCCATGACGCCTGGGGCCCGGGCACCCGCGTCCCCGCCCTGGTCGTCTCCCGCTCGCTGCCGCGCTCGGCCGTCGACCACACCGTGTACGACACCACCTCGATCCTCGCCACCATCGAGCGCGGCTACGGCCTCAAGCCCGTCGCCACCCGTGACGCGGTCGTCAACGACCTGTCCCCGGCCGTCGCCGCCGGCGGCCGGGGAACCAGGTAGCCGCCGACGGCATCGGCGCGCACGCCGCGTACCCGGCGGTGCGTCGTCCGGCCGTGCAGGCCTGCCAGGCGGCCAGAAGCAGGAGCGTGCCGGTCTCCGTCAGGATGCCGAGCAGGGCCTGCGGGGCGGGCCGCAGGCCGTGCTCGGTGAATCCGAACACGCCCACCGTGCGGGAGGCGGCGAAGCCGCCGAGGGCGCCCAGCGCCACACCCGCGGCGGCGAGCTTCAGCAGCGGCGGCATCCCGATCAGCAGCAGTGCGGCGACCGCGAAGGAGACACTCGCCTGGAGCAGGAACAGGGGGCCCACGACGCGGATGAAGCGGTACTCGTCGACGTAGAGCCGGGCGTGGATGTACCCGCTCCCGGCGAGCGTGGCGGCGATCGCGGCGCGCACGGCCGGGGCAAGGAGCCTTCCGAAGGTCATGCCAGCCTCTCGTCCTTGATCGCCAGCTCCCGGTCGCCTCGGCGGTAGCCCACCGTGCGGATGCCGAGCACGTCCTTGAGCCGGCGGGCGGGCACGACCTGCGGAGTCGGCGCGGGGGCCCGTCCGGGCTTCGGCAGCGGGTAGGCCGTGGTGGTGGCGGAGTGGAAGGTGATGTTGCCCTCCGTCTTGGTGAACAGCTGGTGGACATGCCCGTTGAGGCAGGTGACGGAGGAGAAGCGGCGCAGCAGGGCGATGACGCGCAACGCGTCGTCCGTACTCCAGCCCCACTGCGGGTACATGGCGAACAGCGGGATGTGGCTGAAGACGACGACGGGCGTGTCCGACGAGAGTCCCGCCAGGTCCCTGCGCACGAAGTCGATCTGCTCGTTGCCGAGATGGCCGAGCTTCTCCAGGCTCAGGGTGTTGACCAGGGCGATGAAGTGCACGCCGTGGGTGTCGAAGCTGTACCAGCCGTCGCCGAGTGTGCCCTTGCCGAAGGTCCGCCGGTAGGCGCGGCCCGCGTCGCCTATGGAGTCGTGCTCGCCGGGCACGGTGAAGACGCGGTCGGTCCGCATCCCGGTCATCATCTGCCTGACCTGGTCGAACTGCGAGGGCGTGGAGAGGTGGGTCAGATCGCCGCTGTGCATGACGAAGTCGGGTCGGAAACCGAGCGAGTTGACTTGGCGGATCGCTTCGGAGAAGGAGCCGGCCACGTCCATGTTCGCCGGCCCCTGGAAGCCGATGTGGCTGTCGGAGACCTGCACGAACCGCAGCGCGCCGCTCGCCGTCGTGCCGCTTCCCGCAGCGGCGGTGCCGGCAGCCGCTGTTCCGGCGGTGCCGCGTGTGTCGGCGATGTGGCTGATCACCTCTCCACTGGCCACGGTCAGCACCACGGCTCCGCCGAACCACCCCGCATGCCGCAGGAGTTGACGCCTGGTCATGCCGTCCGGGCCGGTGGGCGGCTCAGTGCCGTCCACGGGTGCCGGGCCGGTCCTGTCATCGGGCCGCTCATCGGGGCGGCCGGGGTACGCGGTCATCGGGTCACCTCCACCGTGGCGGTCATGAAGGGGTGGATCGTGCAGAGGTAGTGGTAGGAGCCGGGCGTGGTGAACCGGTGGCTGTAGGTGGCATGGGTCGCCAGGGCGGGCGAGTGCAACGGACCGCCGGATCCGGCGCTGGTGACGGTGTGGGCGTCGGTGTCCTGGTTGGTCCAGGTCACCGTCGTACCCGCCTTGACCTTCAGCGTGGCGGGGGAGAACGCGAAGTTCTTGATCGCCACGGCGTTCCCCGGCACCGGCGAGGCCGGCGCCCGCGCGCTCGGTGACGTCGTGGGCATGGTCATGTGGGGCATCGCCGGAGCGCCCGTCGAGGAGCCCGCCGCGCCCCCCGACCGGGGGGCGCCGGGCGTCCCGGCCGGCTGACTCTGCCCATGACCAGGTGTGATGCCGCCGGCTGCGGCGGACGGGGAATGCGGTGACTGGTCGCACGCGCTGAGCAGTCCGAGCGTGCCGACGGTCGCGACGACCAGCCCGCCCGCCGCGAGGCACCGGCGTCGGCGTGGGGGACGGGGGGGACCGATGTTCGGGTGCATGGTGATTCTTCCCAACTGATCGGAACGGTGCGGGGGAGTCGGACCGCGCACGACCGCGCGGGACCGCGCCGTGGGGGATATGGCGTGTATCTGCGCTCTTGCGTGGTTTCACGGACGGCTGGGGCCCTACGGTTCGGTGGCCGAGCACCTTTGTGCGACTTCTCCGTGGACGGCGGTGGAGCTTCTCCGGGACTGGCGGCGGTCTGCCGGGCGCGACACGACAAACAACACGACAAACAACACGACAAAGGGGAGTATCTGCGCGAGGATCGGCATATGCCATGGACTCACCGAAAACGTGGGCCAACGGCCGATCCGGACAGCTCCGCGCGCCGTGTCCCTGGTATGGGGACCGCTTCGACCACGGACGAGGAACTGCTCCGCACCCTGTACGCCGAGCATGCGGGCCCCCTGTTCCACTACGTGCTGCGCCTGACCTCAGGAGACCGGCAGTGGGCCGAGGACGTCGTGCAGGAGACGCTGCTGCGCGCGTGGCAGCACCCCGCAGCATTCGAACCGGCTCGCGGCCCGGCGCGGGCTTGGTTGTGCACGGTCGCCCGGCACGTGGTCATCGACGACCACCGGGCCCGCAGGGCCAGGCCGGCCGAGGTGGACGGCGAGGCTCTGGAGCAGGCCTCCGAGCGGACGCGGGGCGAGGACGAGATCGAGCAGGCGCTGCAGAGCTGGGCGGTGGCCGACGCCCTGCGGACGCTGTCCCCGGACCACCGCGCCGTCCTGCTGGAGACGTACTACCGCGGCCGGACCATGGCGGAGGCCGCCGACGTGCTGGGCATCCCGCTGGGCACTGTGAAGTCGCGGACCTACTACGCCCTGCACGCCCTCAGGCTGGTACTCCGGGAGCGGGGGATCGAGCCATGACGGCGTGGAGGAGGTGTCGACCATGAACGCGGACCACGACGCACTCCGGTTGGCGCTGGGCGGATACGTCCTGGGCTCGCTCTCCCCGGCGGAGAGCGAGCAGGTGCGCGCCCATCTCGCGGTGTGCGACGAATGCCGGCAGGAACACGCCGAGCTGGCGGGACTGCCGGCCCTGCTCGCGACGGTCACCGAAGCGGAAGCCGACGTCGCAACCGGCACCGAGGCCGAGGCCGCGGGTGGGGCGATGCCGGCGGTCGGCGGGGATCTCGCCGACCGGCTGGTGCGGCGGGCCGCCGAGAGCGCGTCGAACGCGCCTGAGGCGCGCTCCGACGCGTCCGCGGCCCCTGAGGCGCACGAAGCGGGCCTCCTCGACCGGATGCTCCAGCAGGCCGCGGCCAGGCGCCGCAGGAGCTGGCGCTTGCAGTGGGCCGGAGCGGCCGCGTCCCTGACGCTCATCGCTGCGGCGATCGGCGGTACCTGGCTCGCGGCCACCGGTTCCGTCGTCAGTGAGGCGACGCCGCCCGGAGCGATCGCGCAGGCCCCCTCGCGCACCTTCTCCGGACGTGATCCCGTCACCGGCGTCACCGCTTCCGTGAAGGTCTCGCCCTCCGCGTGGGGCAGCGTCCTCCAGGTCTCCGCCGGAGGGGCGCCCGCCGGCGTCGTCTGCCGACTGCAGGCGATCGGGCCCGGCGGGACGAGGGCGGACGCCGCCACCTGGCGTGCGGGTCAGTATCCACCCGGCACCAAGATCCCAGGAGCGGTCCCCCTCTCGCCGGGCGCCATCGAGCACTTCGAGATCATCACGGGCAACGGTCAGAAGCTGGTCACGATGCGCGCGTAGGCACCCGGGAGTCCGCACCCACGGAAAAGCCGTGAAAGGTGCAATCAGCTCGAACCGTGTGGTACCCGCTCTGCGTGCAACTGGATGAGGAGTCCAACTCGGGTCCCGGCGAACCGATTCCACCCGGCACCCGGACGGTCCCTCGGATTCCGGCCTCCGCACCTCACAGAAGAGCCACAAGACCATGTTTGTGACCGATCCCGCCTGTTCGAGCCCACCACTGCTCTCACACTGCCGCCAGCAGGCCCTGCTCACCCTCCCCGCGCAGGCGGCGCACGTCTCGGCCGCCCGTCACTTCGCGGCGGATCTGCTGGACTGCTGGCACGTTCCCCAGGGCGAGCGGGACTCCGCCGTCCTCATCGTCGACGAACTCACCGCGACGCCGCCCAGTACGGCCGTGAGCACATGACGCTGCTGCTCCTCCTCGACCACGGAACCCTGCACATCGTCGTCAGCGACTCCGGTACCACCGTGGAGCACCGTCACCACGAGGTGGCCCCGGACGAACACGGCCGCGGCACCGGCATCGTCAGCTACCTCGCGGAGTCGACCGAGGTCCACCAGACGCGCGGCGGCCGTGAGGTCCGCGCCTGCCTGCGGTTCCGGGCGTGACGGAACCGCGTATCCGCCCGAGCGCCGGCGGGGACGCGGACGGGACTTGGGTACGCGGCTATTCCTCGTCGCCGGTCACCATCTCCACGTCGATCACTCCGTCCTCCTGGAAGAACTCGGACGCCAGGCGCGCGGGATCCTCGGTGCCCTCCAGTTCCAGCAGCACCTGTGCCGCGTCGTCGGTACGGCCGGGCAGCCGCTCGACTCTGACCTGGAGGATGCGGAAGCCGCGGCTGGTGCAGACCTGCATCAGGCGCGGCAGCAGCGCGGTGCCCGTCCGGTAGGTCAGGCGCGCCTCGAAGATGTGGGTGGACGTGCCGGGCATCAGAGGGGTGGACAGCAGGCGCGGGTATCCGCGGACGACCAGGAAGTGCACGATCGTGGTGGCCAGCGCGAGGATGGGCAGCCCGCCGCCGCAGGCCATGCCGACCGCACAGGTCAGCCAGACCGTCGCCGCGGTGGTCAGCCCCCGTACCGCGTCCCGGCGCACGAAGATGAGCCCGCCGCCGATGAACCCGATCCCCGAGACGATCTGCGCCGCCACCCTGGAGGGGTCGAAGGAGACGTTCTCCAGGCCCAGGACATTGCTGAACCCGTGCTGCGAGACCTCCATCATCAGGGCGCTGGAGATCCCGACCAGGGTGTGCGTCCGCAGGCCCGCGCTCTTCTGCTTGGCCTCCCGCTCCCAGCCGATCAGGCTCGACAGCAGCAGCGCCAGCCCCAGCTCGGACAACTGCCGCACGCCCTGCCCGCTCAAGTCCCACAACCCCGCCGCCAGCTCCGTCACGCGCACCTCCTGACCCGTACGTTCTCCGTCAAGCCGACATCTACCCCCAACCTGGCACAGCACGAGTGGTACGGCCCGGAGCGCGCGGTCGTGGCGGCGGCGTCACTTCTCCAGCCGGGGTACGGGGCGATCGGTGTGGACGGGCTGGAGGGTGACCGCGCGCAGGAGGGCGTCGCGGCAGGCGAGGACAGCGGGAGGCCGGCTGCGGCCGCGGCGTACCACGGTGGAGATGCGGCGCGCGCGCCGACCGCGGGTTGGGGTTGCCCGGGTACTCCTCGGCGAGGACCAGGTCGAAGTCGCGGGCCAGCAGGGCGGGCAGGGCCCTTTCGGGTTCCATGTGCGTCACGTGGACGCGCAGTTGCGGGTGCAGGTCGCGCAACAGGCCGAGCGCGGTGGGGACCAGAGCCAGGGCCGCCGTCTGGAACGAGGCGACGCGCAGCGTGCCGGTCAGATCGGACAGCGAGGTGGCGATCTCCGCCTCGGCGCGCTCCAGGCGTTCGAGGACCGCTTCGGTGTGGGCGACGAGGATCTCGGCCTGCTCGGTCAGCCGTACTCGCCGCCCGGCGGGTTCCAGCATCGGGACGCCGACCTCGGCCTCCGGTTGCGACAGCTGCCGGCAGACGGAGGAGGGGGCGTAGGACAGGGCGGCGGCGACGGTGGCCGGCCATCGGGCGGGTCTTCGTCAAGCACGAGTCGTGCCGTCCGGGGCTGCCCGCGTTCAAGGCGCTGGGCGCGTCCTGGGCGGTCCACAGGACCCTCCTCCATGCCGCCCTGACCCTCACCTGGCTGGGCGGCTATGCTCTCCTGCTGTCCAGGGCCGGGCGCGTCCTGGGAGAGCCGGGGACCCGCCGCCTGCTCGGGCGGACCACAGGCGTCGCACTGATCGGACTCGGCCTCGTGGTCGCGACCGCGGCCGGCTGATCCCGCGCGCCCCCGCCCCAGGTGACACCGAAAGTTAAACCCGCGGTCACCCGGGGTCGGTCCGCGCGATGTCGCGGCAGCGGACAAAGGTAAGCAAAGGTAAGAGACCCAAACATGCACAAGAAGGGCGGCGCGCCGTGCCCCACCTGTTGACCTCGCTCCTCACCCACGTGGCGGTCGCCGTGATCGAGGCGCTCGTCATCCGTCTGCTCGTCCAGCTCTGGAACGCCTTCGCCCGCAGCGGCCACCCGACGGCGGCCGCTGCTTGAGGCACCTCGGTCCTCGGGCGCACCCCGAGCACCTGATCGCGCGTCCCGAGACCTGCTGTCCCAGGGGGGACCTCAGTGGCAGTCGAGCAGTCCCGCGGACTGCTTGGCGGCCAGTATCCGGCGCACGCTGTCGTCGACCTTGGCCCGGAAGGAGGCGTCCTGCCGCATACGGGCCTCGACGGCCTGCGTCATCGCGGGCACGGTGCTCGGACGCACCGTGAGGATCATGTTCCCGCCCGCCGCGATGAAGTTCACGGCCCGCTGGGCGGGGGTGAAGGACCGCACCGCGACCGCGTTTCCGATGTCGTCGGAGATGACCACGCCCTTGAAGCCGAGCTGATCGCGCAGCAGCTGACTGATCACCGTCGGTGAGAAGGCGGCCAGATGCTTGGGGTCGATCTTGGTGTAGGTGGCCGACGAGACCATCACGAAGGGGGAGCCGGCCCGTATTCCCGCCTTGAAGGGCTCGAGGCTGGGACTGCTCGCGGTCGTCACGGAGTCCACGACGTTGGCGGTGGTGTCGGTGTTGCCGATCACCTGGCCCAGCCCGGGGAAGTGCTTGAGCGTGGTCATCACGCCCGACTGCGCGAAGCCCGCGGCGAAGGCGCCGGAGTGGGAGGTCACGATGTCCGGGGTGTCGCCGTACTCACGCTTGAAGGACCCGATGGGCACGTTGCGGGTGCCCAGACTGGCCGGCACCACGTCGGCGATCGGTGCCAGGTTCAGGTTGACCCCGGCGTCCTTCAGCTGCTTGGCCCATCCGGCGGCCTGACTGCGCAGCGTCGAGGTCGGCCAGCTGCCCTGGGTCAGCCCATTGGGCATGGCCGAGAAGCCGGGGCCGTTCAGCACCTGCACCTGGCCGCCCTCCTGGTCGGTGGCGACCAGCAGACCGACCCGGCGGCCGCCGACCTTGTCCGCCTGACCCTGGAAGCCGTCGACCGTCGTCCTGGTCGCCGCCACGCCGGCGGTGCTGCGGCCGGTCAGCATGATGGAGCCCACGTGGTGGTCGCGCAGGGTGCTCAGCTGGGCCTGGTCGGGGTGGGCCGCGGAGATCCCGCCCATGAACAGCTGCCCCACCCGTTGAGCGGTGGTCATGCCGGAGAAGACGCGGTCGGTGCAGGTGCCGGTCCCTGTCGGCGAGGGGGTGCTCGCGGCGGCGGGGGGCACGTCGGTGGCGGTGCCGCTGGTGGTGGGGGATCGGGGCGAGTCGCCTGTTCGCCCGGGCGTGACCGACGCACCGCAGCCGGTGGCGGCCAGTGCCAGGGTGACCAGCGGTGCCGCGCAGCGCAGAGCTGTGGAGCGGCGGCTCCTGATCTGCCGGACCCGTGTTGTCATGGATTTGTCTCCTGACCTGGACACGTGCAGGGCCTACCGAAAACCGCTGACTTCGCGGCTGTTTCCCTACGGCGAGCTGTGCTCGCCACGTCCATCACACGGTACTTTATGGGGCATTTGTCCGCTCTTTGATGGTTACGCAGGGTATCGATGGATCGGTGCGGGACGGGAGCTGGGGAGGGCGGGGCGACCATGGCAAGGGCCGGTGCCGGCAGCGGTTGTCGCTGCCGGCACCGGCCCTGTCGCGCGCGTGCGCAGGATCGCTGCGTCGTGCGCGGGATCAGTACGCGGAGTTGACCCGGTCGATGGAGCCGTAGCGGTGGGCCGCGTAGTTGGCGGCCGCGGTGATGTTGGCCACCGGGTCGGTGAGGCTGTGGGCCGTGCCGGAGACGTGGTAGGCGTTGAACGTCGGGGCGATGACCTGGAGGAGACCCTTGGAGGGGGTGCCCTTGCGGGCGTTGATGTCCCAGTTGTTCTGGGCGTGGGGGTTACCGCCGGACTCGCGCATGATGTTGCGGTGCAGGCCCTCGTAAGTGCCGGGGATGCCCTTGGCCTTCATGATGGCCAGGGACTGGCGGATCCAGCCGTCCAGGTTGTTGCTGTAGCCGGTCTTGCCGCTGTAGGCGCGGCTGTCGGTGGTGTGGGCCGCGACCACGGGGGTGGCGTGCACCTGGGTCGCTTCGGCGGCCTGTGCGGGGGAGGGCATCAGGGTCAGGGCGGCGGCCGCGGCGCCGGTCGTGGCGATGCCGGTGACGGTGAGGGTGCGCAGGCGGGCGAAGCGGTTGGTGCGAGTGGTCGTGGTCATGCGGAAGTAACTCTCCTGTGGGGGACGTCGTCGGTGGTGCCGTTCGCAATTGATTGCGGTGGGCGTGGGGCGGGACCCCGCGCTGCGTCGGGCCGGAGCGGGTGGAGCCGGCGGAGTTCGCCAGGCCGTCCGTCTCGTGGCTCGGAGCAACGACAGCCATGGTTAGCGGCCGGTCGAGAGGGACGCAAAGGTGTGGCGTACTACCCGACTGCGTAGTAAATGCCCGAAATGTTCCAGAGTGGGGCTTTCTTTGCTGCTGACGGCGGCCTGCCCGCTACGACTCGCCTTAGGACGTGATCTGGCTCCTATGGGTGGCATCACATCCACGGGGCTTCTGGAGCCGCAAATCGGTCCTTAATCGCACAGAGCGGACCGGGTGTCGGCTCCGAGTCGGCTCCCTGGGGGGAGGGGGTCGGCGCAGGCCGGGAACAAGGCGGGAAAAGGGCACCCTCGATCCAAAGAGTCCCTTTGAGGTTCCCAAAGGAGGAGTGTTAACGTTTTGCCGTGAACACAGCAGCCGCGTACCGCGCAGACGCCCCCTACGGCGTCTGCCGCGTCGTCATGGGCGTACCGCTCGTGTCGCGTCTGCATGTCGATCTCTGCCGCCGCGTGTCCGCGGCTTGTCGCGCCTGACCGCGAACTCATCGATGCGGCGGCGCTGTTGACGTTTCTTCCGGGCGCCGCTCCTGTAAGTCCCCGCTCAAACTCATCTTTCCGCGCGTCCCTACTGGAGTGTGTCCGTGTCCGCGAACACCGCTGATCCGAAGCCCGCGAACTCAGGCTTCCGGATACCCGTCCCCTTCTGGGCCCAGGTCCTGCTCGGCCTCGCCGTCGGTCTGATCCTCGGCTTCGTCGCCCGCACCTATGACGTGTCCTGGCTCGCCACCACCCTCGACAAGGTGGGCGGCATCTTCGTGCAGCTGCTGAAGCTGGCCGTGGCGCCCCTGGTCTTCTTCGCGATCCTGGTGTCGATCACCAACCTGCGGAAGGTCAACAACGCCGCCCGCCTGGCCGGCCGCACCCTCCTCTGGTTCATGATCACCTCGCTGATCGCGGTCGTCATCGGCCTCGTCATCGGCCTGGTCTCCAACCCGGGCTCCGGCTCGGCCCTCACCGCGGCCGACGGCGCCAAGCCGGACCACGCCGGCAGCTGGCTCGACTTCCTCACCGGCATCATCCCGACCGACGTCATCACGCCGTTCACCGAGCTGAACGTGCTCCAGATCGTCTTCATGGCGGTCGTCGCCGGTATCGCGATCCTCAAGATCGGCCCGAAGGCCCAGCCGGTCCTCACGCTCTCCGAGTCCGTCCTGGAACTGCTCCAGAAGGCCCTGTGGTGGGTGATCCTGCTCGCCCCGATCGGCTCCGCCGGCCTCATCGGCCGCGCCATCGTGCAGTACGGCTGGGACCTGCTGGGCAACTACGCGACCTTCACCGCCGACATCTACATCGGCTGCGCCCTGGTCCTGTTCGGCGTCTACCCGCTGCTGCTCGCCACCGTCGCGAAGCTGAACCCGGTCCAGTTCTTCAAGGGAGCCTGGCCCGCCATCCAGTTGGCGTTCGTCTCCCGCTCCTCGGTCGGCACCATGCCGGTCACCCAGCAGTCGGCGATCCGTCTCGGCGTTCCGAAGGACTACGCCTCCTTCGCCGTGCCGTTCGGCGCGACGACCAAGATGGACGGCTGCGCGGCCATCTACCCGGCGATTTCCGCGATTTTCGTGGCGCAGATCTTCGATGTCCCACTCGGCGTCAAGGAGTACCTGCTCATCGCCTTCGTCTCGGTGTTCGGCTCGGCGGCCACCGCCGGTCTGACCGGCGCGACCGTCATGCTGACGCTCACTCTGTCGACCCTCGGCCTGCCGATGGAGGGTGTGGGCCTCCTGCTCGCCATCGACCCGATCCTGGACATGATGCGCACGGCAACCAACGTCGCGGGTCAGGCCCTCGTCCCGGTGCTCGTCTCCGCCCGTGAGAAGATCCTGGACCACGCGAAGTACGACAACGCCTCGGCCTCCCCGGCCGACCACGTGGAGAGCCTCTACGACGAGCCGCAGCAGGCCGCCCGGGTGTCCGCCTGACGCCCACCCCGTTCCGGGGGCCACAACATCCTCCGCCCTGACGGCCGTTGGCCGGCAGGGCGGAGGCGCGTTCTCAGCGGCGCTACCCGCGTGCGACGCCGGGCGCCGAGGAGTCGCGCAGTCGGCACGGTCGTCCCGGCCGAGTGTCCCCGGCGCCCGGCACGGCGGCTACTTCTTGTGGCAGCCCCACTTGCCGTGGACCTTCTTGTAGTGCTCACCCTTCGGGCACTTCTTGTGGGGCGGCGTCTTGGTGTGCGCGGCCGCGGGGTCGCTGCCGGCCACCTTCGCGTTCGTCGGCACCGCGAAGGCGGTTCCTGTAGAGGCCACGGCTGCTCCGCTGGCGAGCATGCCTGCGGCGACGCTGGCGGTCAGAGCGCGTATGATCCTGCTTCGCATGATCGACAGCCTTTCTGTAGTCGGCGTCACTGCCTCTCCGTTCGATTTTTGGCACCGCTCCTCGCGACCCGCATCTCGATCACCGGCCACCTTGCCCCGAGTGTCCCAACTTTCCGCGTGCACAAGGCCCTGAGCGGCCGCGGAACGAGAACACGCCGCGCACAGCCGACTTCCGCGGAATCCCGGTCATGACCGAGTCACGCGGCGCCTTTGTCGTCCTTTGCGCCGGGCGCGACCGGCTCCTGATTCATCGCCTGACGCTCCGGCACCACCGGCGCTCGCCCTCCTGCCATGCGTCGGTGGGGGCGAGCCCGGCCGCGGTGGCGACCGCGGCGGATGCCCGATGGTCGGGATGGATGTGGGCGACGACGGTCCAAACCCGCTGCTCGTCCAGCCAGTCGACGAGTGCCCGTGCGGCCTCGCCGGCGATGCCCCTTCCCTGCCACGGGGTTCCCACCACCCAGGCGATCTCGGCGACTGCGTCATGGCCGGAGGGGGCGACCGTCGCCTGGACCGTGCCCGTCAGGCAGGACTCGTCGCGCAGCCGGATCACCCAGTTCAGCCAGGAGACGGCCGGATCGGGAGAGCCGGCGGTCATGCGCTCGTAGCGTGAGCGCAGGGCCCGCGGGGTGTCCGGAGCGCCGCCGATGAAGGTGTGCAGGGCCGGATCGGACAGCACCGCGGCCATCTCCTCGGCGTGCTCGACGCGCAGTGGCAGCAGGTCCAGCCGACCGGTGCTGATGGCGGGGGCCGTGAGGGTGCTCATGCCGCAACCCAACCATGCGGGCGTCGACTTCCGCGTCCGGGGCGGCGCTCGGCGGTCGGCCGGGGGCTCCCCTCTCCGGGGACGTGGTGCGGGGCGCCGCGACGAGGGCTCCCGCGGTGGCCGCTCGGCGTGTGGCCGCACATCCCGCGGCATCGCCTACGATATTCCATGGATTTATGGAGGATGGACTGTCCGCGACCCTGTCGACGACCATGTCCGCAGACCTGTCCCCGCCGACCTGATCGCCGACCCCGTCCACCGGGTGGCGGGTGCTTCCCGCCACCGAAAGGAGCCCCACCCGTGACGAGCACAGCGGCATCGTCCACCCTCGCCGCCGGCCCCGAGGCGCAGCGCCGCATCCTGAAGGTCCTCGTGGCCTCCCAGGTCCTCAGCGGGGCCGGACTCGCGGCGGGCATCACCGTCGGAGCCCTGCTGGCCCAGGACATGCTCGGCACCACAGGTCTTGCCGGACTGCCCAGCGCCCTGTTCACCGCGGGCAGCGCGCTCGCCGCGATAGTCGTCGGCCGCGTATCCCAGGCGAGAGGCCGCCGCCCGGGCCTGGCCGCCGGCTACCTCACCGGCGCGGTCGGCAGTGCCGGCGTCCTCGCCGCCGCGGGCCTCGGCAGCCCCGTCCTGCTGTTCGTCGCGCTGTTCGTCTACGGAGCCGGGACCGCCACCAACCTCCAGGCCCGGTACGCCGGAGCCGACCTGGCCGCCCCCACCCACCGCGCCCGCGCCGTGTCCACCGTCCTGGTCGCCACCACCCTCGGCGGCGTCGTCGGCCCCAACCTCGCCGCCCCCACCGGCGATCTCGCCGCCACCCTCGGCATCCCCCGCCTGGCCGGCCCCTTCCTGCTCGCCGGGGCCGCGTACGCGGCGGCCGCCGCCGTCCTGGCCCTCTGGCTGCGCCCCGACCCCCTCCTGCTGGCCCGCACCCTCGCCGAAGCGGAGCAGACCCCCGCCGCGCGGGCGGCACAGGTCGGTCCGGTCGCCGAAGAGGCGCCGCCGAAGCCGCGTGGCGGCGTCGTACTGGGAGCGCTGGTCATGGTCCTCACCCAACTCGTGATGGTCGCGGTGATGACCATGACCCCGGTCCACATGCACGACCACGGCCACGGCACCGCCGCCTCCGGCCTGGTCATCGGCATCCACGTCGGCGCCATGTACCTGCCCTCGCCGCTGACCGGCCGCCTCGTCGACCGCTACGGCCGGATCGCGATCGCCGGCGCCTCCGGGGTCACCCTCCTCGTCGCGGGACTGGTCGCCGCACTCGCCCCCGGAGACTCCGTCGCGCTGCTGGCGCTCGCCCTGGCGCTGCTCGGCCTCGGCTGGAACTTCGGCCTCGTCTCGGGCACCGCGATCATCACCGACACGGTGCCGCTGGCCACCCGCGCCAGGACCCAGGGCATGGTCGACGTCTCCATCGCCATCGCCGGCGCCACCGGCGGACTGGCCTCCGGCCTCGTCGTCGACCTCGCCGGCTATCCCGTCCTCGCCCTGACCTGTGGCGTCCTCGCCCTGGCCGTCCTCCCGGCCGTCGCCGCCACCGCGCGCAGCCGGTGAGGAGCGAAGAAGCAGCCGGCGGGAAACGAAGAAGAGGACGGACGACCGTCGGCGTGGCGAACGCCACGCTCCCCAAGTGATCGCGGCAGCTCGGGTACGCTATTCCATAGATTTATGGAGGAATGGGTGCGGGGACGGGAGGAGAGCATGGCGGGGACGCCCACGAAGGCGCGGCTCTACGACGCGTTCGCGGCCAGCGGCAAGGCGCTGGCCAGCGGGAAGCGCCTGGAACTGCTCGACCTCCTCGCCCAGGGCGAGCGAACGGTCGACGCGCTGGCGAAGGCGGCGGGACTCAACCTGACGACCGCCTCCGCGCATCTGCAGACCCTCAAGCAGGCCGGTTTCGTCAGCACCCGGCGCGAGGGGGTACGCATCCACTACCGGCTCGCGGGCGACGACGTCGCCCAGCTCTTCGCCCTGCTGCTCAAGGTCGCCGAGACCCACCAGACGGGCGTTCCGGCCGCCCGTGACGCCCACCTCGGCGAAGGCGGCGGCCGCACGGTCACCCGGGACGAGCTGCGGACCCGCGTGGAAACAGGGCAGGTGGTGCTCCTGGACGTGCGCCCGGTCGAGGAGTACCGGGCCGGGCACATTCCCGGCGCCGTCTCCATCCCCGTCGAGGAACTGGCCGACCGTGTCGGCGAACTGCCCGAGGACGCCGAGGTCGTCGTCTACTGCCGCGGCGCCTACTGCGTCCTCGCCCACGACGCCGTCCGCCTGCTTTCCGAGAACGGCCGCCGCGCCGTCCGCCTCAACGACGGCATGCTCGAATGGCGCCTGGCGGAGCAGCCCGTGGACGCGGGGGCGAGCGCGTGACCCACCTCCCGCCGCCGCACCCGGGCCTGACCGGCGGACCGGTCCACCTCGACTACAACGCCACCACCCCCGTCGACCCGCGCGTCGTGGAAGCGATGCTGCCCCACCTGACCGAACACTTCGGCAACCCCTCCAGCACCCACCCCTACGGCAGCGAACCCCGCCGCGCCCTCACGGCGGCTCGCGCCCGGGTCGCCGAACTGATCGGTGCCCGCCCGGACGAGATCGTCTTCACCGCCTCCGGCTCCGAGGCCGACCTGCTCGCCCTGCGCGGAGCCGCCCTGGCCTCCGCCCGGACCCGCCCCCACCTCATCACCCAGGCCACCGAACACCCCGCGATCCTCGCCACCTGCCGGGCCCTGGAGCGTCTGCACCAGGCACGGACCACGGTGCTGCCCGTCGACCGCGAGGGCCTGGTCGACCCGGCCGCGCTGACCGCCGCGCTCGACGAGGACACCGTGCTGGTGTCGGTCATGGCCGCCAACAACGAGACCGGCGCCCTCCAGCCGGTGAGGGAACTCGCCGACGCCGCCCACCGGGCCGGGGCGCTGTTCCACTGCGACGCCGCCCAGGCCGTCGGCAAGATCCCCCTGGACGTACGGGAGTGGGGCGCCGACCTGCTCACGGTCGTCGGGCACAAGATGTACGCGCCCAAGGGTGCCGCCGCCCTGTTCGTGCGCGACGGCGTGCGACTGGAGCCGGTCGTCTACGGCGGCGGCCAGGAACGCGCGCTGCGCGCCGGCACCGAGAACGTCGCCCTCGCCGTCGCCCTGGGCGCGGCCGCGCGACTCGCCGCCGACGACCTCGCCGACGGCGCGCACCAGCGGATCAGGGGCCTGCGCGACGAACTGCACCACCGACTCGTCGACGCCCTGCCCGGGAGGGTACGGCTCAACGGCCCCGCGGAGCGGCGGCTGCCGAACACCCTGAACATCGGCATCGACGGCGTACCGGGCCACCGCGTGCTGGACGGCGCACCCCGCGTCGCGGCCTCCACCGGCTCCGCGTGCCACAGCGGCACCCACACCCCCTCGCCCGTCCTGACCGCCATGGGCATCGACCCCGCGCGGGCCCTGGAAGCCGTACGACTCTCCCTCGGCCGCTGGACCACCCAGGACGAGATCGAGGCGGCCGCGGCCGCGATCGCCGCGGCGGCCACGGCCACCGACACGACGGAACCCTCCACGGCGGGCACCCGGTGACCGCCGGCGACGCGGGTGCGGCGGACATCACGGTCGACGGCACCGGACTGCTCTGCGTCACCCTCCTGCTGAGACTGCGCGCCGCCATCGACGGCGCCGCCCCCGGCACCCGCGTACACGTCATCGCCACCGATCCGGCCGCCCCGCTCGACCTCCCCGCCTGGTGCCACATGACCGGCCACCGCTACCTCGGCTCCGTCCCGAGCGCCGCCGAACACCCGGTCTACGCGCTGCGCCTGACCAGCCACGCCCGCCCGACCCGCACCGACGCCCCCTGGCACACCACCGGACCGGCATCCCGCCGGTCATCCTGACCGGACGTCACGCAAGGCTCCCGCGCCGCCTGTCCGGTCGGCCACGTGACGGCGACCTTCACGCTCGAGCCTTCGCGTGTTCGTCGGGCGAGGGCTCCGGCCCCCGCGCGGGCACGACGGCTTCGGCGGTGTGCACGAGGAAGGTCAGCGTCTCCTGGAAGTACAGCTGGATGCTGGTGTCGTCGTGCGACAGGTAGCCGACGGACAGGTCCTGGCCGAGGCGCAGTTCGAAGTCCCCGCCCCGCGTCGACAGCAGGAACGCCCCGTCGATGGCGGGCGCCCAGACGATGTCGCCGTCCAGCACGCGGGCGATGTGTTTGATGACCGGGTAGCCGTAGTCGGACGTCTCGCTGACCGCGGTGTACGCCGCGGCGCTCAGCGCGAGCGTGTACGGGCCGCCGACACCGGCGAGCCGCAGCGCGGTCAGGGCCTTGCTGACGACGTCCGGGTACTGGCGTGCCTCCGCGGGCAGGGTCAGCGCGGAGTTGGACGAACTCTCCCGCAGACCGGCGATGTCCGCGGACGGGTAGCCCTCGAACACGGCGCGGTCCTCGGCGAAGGCGATCTGCCGGGCAGCGTCCTTGACCGGCTGCCAGTCCGCGTCCTTGGCGCCGCGCGCGACGTCGTCGACCTGCTGCCGGTCCACGGTGAACGGCACCCGCAGTTCGACCAGCGGCTGGAACCGGCGCAGGCGTGCCTCGACCCCTTCGGCCGGTGCCGCCACGGCCCGCAGGTGCCCGGTCCCCACACCCGCCGACTCCGGGCCGCACGGCTCGGGCACGTCGACGATCCGGCGGGCCGCGACGTGCCGCTTGAACGTACGCCGCGCCTCCTCCTCCAGATCGGCCCACGCGGCGGCGGAGATGGGTGCCAGTTCACGATGCAGATTGTCCATCGCGGGGGCTCGCCTCCTGTCACATCCTCAGATCGCCGATCCCCAGCGAGCCGTCCACGGCCGGCGATCGGACCACCGCGGGCACGGGCTGGGTCTGGGTCTCCTCGGCCGCCTCGCCGTCGTTCTCGCCGGCCTCGTCGTCCTCGCCGTCCTCGTGATCCTCCTGGCTCCCGCGCGCGGCCGGCGCGTCAGGGAGGTCGTCGAGGAAGTCGCTGGTGGGCACGGAGAACAACGACCCGGTGACCGCGGTGGAGAAGTCCAGGATCCGGTCGTGAGCGGCCCGCGGGGCGCCCAGGAACATGCGCTCCAGCATCCGCTCGATCACCGCCGGAGTGCGGGCGTATCCGATGAAGTACGTCCCGAACTCGCCCTGCCCCACGGTCCCGAAGGGCATGTTGTCGCGCAGGATCTCGTGCTTCGTCCCGTCCGGATCCTCGATCGTGGTCAGCGCCACGTGCGAGTCGGCCGGCTTGACCGCGTCGTCCAGCTCGATGTCGGACAGCTTCCTGCGCCCGATCACCCTCTCCTGCTCCTCCACCGGCAGGGCGTTCCAGGTGTCCAGGTCGTGCAGGTACTTCTGCACGATCACATAGCTGCCCCCGGCGAACCCCGGATCCTCGTCGCCGATCAGGACCGCCTCGTCGGCCGCCCGGCCCGTCGGGTTCTCCGTGCCGTCCACGAAGCCGAGCAGGTCACGCACGTCGAAGTACTTGAACCCCTGCACCTCGTCACGCACAGTGACGGCGCCGCGCAGCCGTTCCATGATCTCGGCGGCCAGCGCGAAGCAGAGGTCCAGGCGGGCCGCGCGGATGTGGAACAGCAGGTCGCCGGGGGTCGAGACCGCCCGGTGCCGGGCTCCGGCCACCTCGCGGAAACGATGCAGCTGTGCCGGACGCGGGCCCGCGAACAGCCGGTCCCACGCGTCCGAGCCGATGCCCACGACCACGCTCAGCCGCCCCTCCGCCGCCCGGAAACCGACCGCCCGCCGGAGCCCGTTCAGCTCCGACAGGGTGTCCCGTACGACCGGCTCGCCACCCCGGTCGATGGTCACGACCAGGAAGATCGCCGCGACCGTCAGCGAGGACAGCACCGGCTGGGGCTGCGGGTCCTGGGAGTGCGCGCACATGGGCACGCCCCTTCCTGAGGGTCACGGGCGGGCACCTGTTCACCGTATGGCCCGGGCTCGGCACCCGCCACCGCGGCCTCGGCGGCCCGTCGGCCGTCCACATGCGACTGGTTTGACTTGCCGCGCGCTCGTGGGAGCCTGGAGGAACGGCGGCCGGCGGGGCGGACGGCAGCGCCAGGACCAGTGGGCGTTCCCTCGGTGAGAAGGCATGCGATGAACGACACAGCCGACTTCACGCGGTGGCTCACGAGTCACACCGAGGAGCTGAACCGCCTGGGGTCCTTCGCCCGCGCCGTCGCGAACGACCCCCAGTGGCCCGAGGCGGCCACGGTCGAGACGTACCGGCAGTACCTGGAGGGCCGCGGGGCCGCCCCGGAGGTGATCGACACCCTGCGCTGCGCCTGGAGCGAGTTCGAGCACCTGCCTCACTGAGGGCACGGGGCGTCGCTCCTCAGCCGCGTGCCACCCCCGCCACGGGTTCGGGGTGCTCGTGCGCGCAGGCGTCGTCGACGCCGTAGGTGTCCCAGGCGGGGAACGGGTCGACGGGCGGCAGGCCTTCGCCGTCGGCCAGGAGGCAGTCCGTCAGTGCCGCGTGCAGCGCGTCCGCGTGCAGATGCGTACCGATGAAGACCAGTTCCTGTCCCTCGGGGCTGTCGGCGTCGCGGGCGCCGGAGGGCTCGAAGCGTGCCACGGAGCCGGCCTGCGACCACAGGCCCGTCACCTGCCGCCGTCCGGCCAGTGTGAAGAACCCCTTGGAGCGCAGGACCTCGCCGAATGCGCCGCTGTCGAGCTTCTCGGTCACGAACGTCCACAGCCGGCCGGGGTGGAACGGCAGTTCGGAGCGGAAGACGGTCGAGGAGATCCCGTACTCCTCCGTCTCGGGAACGTGGTCGCCGTTCAGCTCCATCACCCAGCCAGGAGCCTGTTGGGCGCGTTCCAGGTCGAACAGCCCGGTGCCCAGGATGTCGGCGGTCCGCACGCGGCCGTGCACGGCGGTGACGACCCGCGCGACCGGGTTGAGGCGGGTGAGTGCGGCCCGCAGCCGGTCCGCCGACTCCTCGTCGACGAGGTCGAGCTTGTTGAGCACGATGACGTCCGCGAACTCGACCTGGTCCATCAGCAGGTCGCTGACGGTACGTTCGTCGTCCTCGTACTGGTCCAGGCCGCGCTCGGCGAGCTCGTCGCCGTCGGTCAGCTCGCGCAGGAAGCCGGCCGCGTCGACGACCGTGACCATGGTGTCCAGGCGGGCGACCTCCGCCAGGGTGGCGCCGTCGTCGCGGGCGAAGGCGAACGTCGCCGCCACCGGCATGGGTTCGGAGATGCCGGACGACTCGATAAGCAGGTAGTCGAAGCGGCCCTCGCGGGCCAGCCGGTCCACCTCCTCGAGCAGGTCGTCGCGCAGGGTGCAGCAGATGCAGCCGTTGGTCATCTCGACCAGGCGTTCCTCGGTGCGTGACAAGGCCGCCTCGCCGCCCCGCACCAGGGCGGCGTCGATGTTGACCTCGCTCATGTCGTTGACGATGACCGCGACACGCAGTCCCTCGCGGTTGCCGAGGACGTGATGGAGGAGAGTCGTCTTGCCGGCGCCGAGGAATCCGGACAGGACGGTGACGGGAAGTCGGTCGGAAGGCATGAACGGTCAGCCCTCGGGGCGCAGCAGCCCGCGCTCGTAGGCCTTCACCAGCCGCTGGGGCACGAGGTAGGTGGAGCCGTCGACGGTGATCGGGACGAGCGCGGGAGCGGCCGCCTTCCACTGGGCGCGGCGGTGGCGGGTGTTGCTGCGGGACATCTTCCGCTTGGGAACGGCCATGGGTCCTCCTGGTTCGGTGGGCACCTTCTGCGGGCACCTGCGGCGGGCGCCCTCGGTGAGCACCAGGAGGCTACATGAAAATGAATCTCATTACTATTCGGCTGTGCGTCGCGGCAGGGCGACGGCCGGCGCCCTCTCGAGGGCGCCGGCCGTCGGCCGGGGGAGCGTCCCGTCGGGTCAGTGGTCGTCCCAGTGCCCCTCGTGGGCGGCGTGGTGGTGGCCGTCGTGCACGTAGTCGATGTGGCCCTCGTGGGGCACGGCCACGTGTCCGCAGCCCTCGCCGTGCTGGTGGTCGTGGTCGGCGTGGGCGGCGTGGCCGACGGCCACGCACTCGTCGACGTGGCCGGCGTGGGGCTTGTGCAGGTGTCCGTCGTGCACGTAGTCGGTGTGGTCGCCGTGCGGGACGGCGACGTGTCCGCAGCCCTCGCCGTGGGTGTGGGTGTGGTCGTCGTGCGTGCGGTGTTCGGTGGCAGTGGCCATGCGCTGCTCCTGGGGTCTGTTCGGCGGCCTGCGGATGGTGGCGGCGCAGGCCGTGCGTCGCGACATCAATATAAGGCGATTCGTGAACATCTGGCTGAAATGTCGCTGCGGTGGGGGCGTGTGGTCGGTCCGGCCCGGCCCGCGCTCTCGACCGAATTGACCGGACCTTTGCTGCCAAATTGTTTTAGTTGCACATGCTTTGCAGAAACGTGTGGGGTGCGGCTGAAGGCGGCCGCTCACCGAGAAGCAAGGCCCGTACCCCATGCCCACCGCACCTGATTCCGCTCCCGCACGCCCGGCCGCGACCGCCGGACGCGGTTCCACGTGGCACCGCGTCCGCACGTCGATGACCCGGAAGGAGTGGGCCGGCGTCGGCGGGATGGCCGCCTTCATCCTCGCGCTGCACGTCATCGGCTGGTTCACGCTGGTCGTGATCGTCGCGCCGGAGCACTACAGCGTGGGCACCCAGGCCTTCGGCGTAGGTATCGGGGTCACCGCCTACACGCTCGGCATGCGGCACGCCTTCGACGCCGACCACATCGCCGCGATCGACAACACCACCCGCAAACTGATGGGGGAGGGCAGGCGGCCCCTGTCGGTCGGCTTCTGGTTCTCCCTCGGGCACTCCACGGTCGTGTTCGTCCTGGCCCTCCTGCTCTCCGTGGGGGTGAGAGCACTGGCGGACCCCGTCCGGAACGGCGACTCCGGGCTGCACGACATCACCGGTTGGATCGGCACGACCGTCTCCGGAACGTTCCTCTACGTCATCGCGATCATCAACCTGCTGATCCTGGTGGGCATCTGGAAGGTCTTCCGGCGCATGCGGGCCGGCCACTTCGACGAGGCGGCCCTGGAGAAGCAGCTCGACAGTCGCGGCTTCATGAACCGGCTGCTCGGGCGTCTGACGAAGGCCGTCTCCAAGTCGTGGCAGATGTATCCGCTGGGCCTGCTCTTCGGCCTCGGCTTCGACACCGCGACCGAGATCGCGCTGCTCGTGCTCGCCGGTTCGGGTGCCGCCTCCGGGCTGCCCTGGTACGCCATCCTGTGCCTGCCGGTGCTCTTCGCGGCCGGTATGTCGCTCCTGGACACGATCGACGGCTCGTTCATGAACTTCGCCTACGGCTGGGCCCTGTCCAAGCCGGTCCGCAAGGTCTACTACAACCTCACGATGACCGGACTGTCCGTCGCCGTCGCGCTCGTCATCGGCACCGTGGAACTCCTCGGCCTGCTCGCCGACAAGGCGGACCTGCACGGCCGCTTCTGGGGCTGGGTGTCCGGCCTGGACCTGAACACCGTCGGCTACGCCGTCGTCGGCCTGTTCGTCGCCACCTGGGCCGTTGCCGTGGTGGTGTGGAAGGTCGGTCGCATCGAGGAGAAGTGGGAGGCGGGCCTGACCGGCTCGGCGCCGGCGGAGCCGGTCGCCGAATAGTCGCCGACGGCGTCATTATTGCTGCTAGGGTGCACTTGCAACTCGTTCGCAATAAAGCCGAAGGATGATGCCGGCCATGACGGTCTACACGCTCCCGGAACTCCCGTACGACTACGCGGCGCTCGCCCCGGTCATCAGCCCCGAGATCATCGAGCTGCACCACGACAAGCACCACGCGGCCTACGTCAAGGGCGCCAACGACACGCTGGAGCAGCTCGCCGACGCGCGGGACAAGGAGTCGTGGGGCTCGATCAACGGTCTGGAGAAGAACCTGGCCTTCCATCTCTCCGGGCACATCCTGCACAGCATCTACTGGCACAACATGACCGGCGACGGTGGCGGCGAGCCGCTGGAGAAGGACGGCGTGGGGGAGCTGGCCGACGCCATCGCGGAATCGTTCGGTTCCTTCGCGGGCTTCAAGGCGCAGCTGTCCAAGGCCGCGGCCACGACCCAGGGTTCGGGCTGGGGCGTGCTGGCGTACGAGCCGCTGAGCGGCCGCCTGATCGTGGAACAGGTCTACGACCACCAGGGCAACGTCGGCCAGGGCTCCACCCCGATCCTGGTCTTCGACGCCTGGGAGCACGCCTTCTACCTCCAGTACAAGAACCAGAAGGTGGACTTCATCGAGGCGATGTGGAAGGTCGTCAACTGGCAGGACGTGGCCAGGCGCTACACCGCCGCCCAGGAGCGCGGCGACAGCCTGCTGCTCGCGCCGTAACGGCGTAGTCCCCCGGATGTCCTGCTCGTGATCGTCTTCTCACCCTTCACCGGCAGGCGCACCGCGAAGTGCTCCCCGGGCACGCCGCCCGGGGAGCACTTCACCGGTGACCACCTGCCGCGGCTGAGGGCCATCATGGCGTCCCGCTGATCTCCTCCGGCGTGGAGGAACTCGTCGAAGGGGCCGACCGGGCGGTGGTGCCGGAGGTTCAGTCGACGTGCGGCATAAGGGGTGGGCCGTCCTCCTCGACAGCGAGGGCCACGACCCGCAGGAGGGCGGCCAGGTGCCCCAACTCCTCCTTGGCCAGGGGCGCGAGCAGGGTTTCGAGCTGTTCGAGGGTGGCCACCACGCCGTCGAATACCGGAAGCCGCCCGCCCTCGCCTGGTTGGCGCACCGCATCGCCGATCGGCCTTGACCTCGCTACTGTCTCGGTCCGGCCGTCGGTGGAAGCACCAGCCGCCCGGTCGCGTTGAGCGCGGCGAAGGCGCGGCCGGCGCGACGCAGGCGTGGAAGAGCTGACCGGCGGGACCGTCCTCATGGACGCGCCCCGCCGTTGGTACGGGTCGGTTGGGTTAGCGGTGGTTGTGGCGCTCGCAGCGCCGGTCGTGCTGGTGGCGCTTGATCTTGGTGCGGTCGGTGGTGGTGTGGGTCGTGGTGTCGCCGCCCCCGGTGGCACTGGCGGTGTTCGTCACCCGGGCGTGGGCCCTGCAGGAGACGTCGACCTTCAGGGTGATGGGAGGGTAGCTGCTCCCGGCGGGGAGGACGTCGCTACGGGTGCAGGTGAGGGTGTTCAGGGTGCACTTCCATCCCGTGCCACGGATGCTGTCGGCGCTGAGCCCGGCGGGGAGCGTGTCGTGCACGGTGACCGTGGTGCCGTCGGTCGGGGCGGCCCCGGCGGCGTTGCCCACGGTGATGGTGTAGGTGCCGTCCCGCCCCTGGGTGAAGTGCCTGGTGTGGGTCTTGGCGATGGTCAAGGACGGGACCGTGTAGGAGATGGTCACCCGGCCGTTGTGGTTCGCCGTCCCCATCGTCGAAAGCGCGTAGCTCGTGCCGGTACCCGTGGGGGTGGCGAAGCTGCTGCCCCCACCACCCCCGCCTCCACCCGCCGAGGTGCCGTTGCGGTTGACGGCGCCACTGCCGCCGCCCCCGCCGGCGAAGTACCCACCCCCACCGCCTCCACCACCAGCGATGCCACTGGCGGCGCAGCCGCCGTCGAAGCTGCCGCCGGTACCGCCGGTTCCGACCGTGGCACCGGAGAACCCGCTCCCCGGCCCGCCGTTCG
Source organism: Streptomyces cyslabdanicus (assembly GCF_052663305.1). NCBI lineage: Bacteria > Bacillati > Actinomycetota > Actinomycetes > Kitasatosporales > Streptomycetaceae > Streptomyces > Streptomyces cyslabdanicus. The sequence goes on along the minus strand of NZ_JBQRUW010000064.1, from coordinate 40,093 downwards.
TGACCGCACAGAGGGGAACGGTGCCGGCGGCCCCGCCGGCACCGCCGGTACTGGTGCTGGTGCTGCCACCGCCCCCACCCTGCCCCGGCGAAGCCCCAGGGCCGGTGGCACTTCCCGCGGTGCCGCCGGCGGCATCCGGCGTTGTCCCGCCGTGGCCTCCGTTCCCTCCCGTAGAGCCCGCTCCGGTGCCGCCGGCGGCACCGCCGCCCCCGGCGACCACCAGCAGGGAATCGCCCGCACTGATGCTGGAGGCCCCGCCCCCACCCGGACCTTCAAAATGAGAACCACTGAGCGGGAAGCTCCCACCTGGGGCGCCGCCGTTGAACCCGCCTGCACCCGGCGTCCCGGTGCCGGTGCAGCCGGTGCCGCCGGTGCCGCCGACGTTGACGGTGAAGGTCGTCGGTGCGGCGGTCTGCGGGAGGGTGGTGACGACCCGCGCCCCCGTCCCACCGGTCCCCGTGACGGAACAGGGAGTGCCGGTGTTGTCGGCGCCGCCGGCGCCGTCCGCGGTGATCGTGACCACCGCCCCCGCCGGAACCGTCAGGGTCTGCGGGGCGCCGGTGAAGGTGAAGGTCTGCGACGGATCAGCCCTGTGCGCCCGCGCCGGCACGGCCCCCGCCGGCGCGGCGGCCACCGGTGGAGCCGTGGCCGCCAGCAGCGCCATACCGGACAGCAGCGCGCACCCCGCCGATACCACCCCCACACCGCGCTCGCCACGCCGTCCACCCGAGCCGACCGGATCGGACGCACCGACGGCACGAACCGGGGTCGTGCCACCGGCCGGGGCCCTGAACGCGGCCACGTGCCACCGACGGCCGGCCCGGTACCACGGCAAAACACCCTGTCCACGAGCACGAGCGCTCATCCGCGGGTTCACCTCTCCTCACGGCAAAGCGCCCCGCACACCTCACGCGACAAGACGCAGGCATGACAGGGCGCCTGACGGAAAATCATGACAAAACATAATTAGATACCCCGATCCGATTACTTCGAGGTAGCGAGGCAAGGAGAAACCTCGTGTGTCGCAGCGCCCGGCTGTTCCACAGCACAGCGATCTGATGTCGGAGTACTTCCATGCCCGAGCGTTTCAGGTCCTGTTTGCCATGGTCGACCGGTGAGCGCCTGGCCACCTCGTCGGGTTCCAGTTGCGCCCTGGCTCGGCGCACCGCAGGCTGCCCGTATGGACCACACCCCGGAGGCCGGCGTGCTGCCCATTCTGGTGACTGGCGCGGCGGGCGGCGTCGGGGCCGTCGGGCGATCCGTGGTCGAAGGCCTTCGGCAACGGGACCTGCCCGTCCGGGCCATGGTGCGTCGCGATGACGGGCGGGCCCAGGCGCTGCGTGCGACGGGCGCCGAGGTCGTCGTCGGAGACCTGACACGCGCGGGCGACGTCGTCGACGCCCTGGCCGGTTGCGGACGTATGTACTTCGGCATGGGCGTGTCGGCGCAGTATCTGGAGGCCGGCGTGACGGCGGCGGCCGTCGCACGCGCGTACGGGCGGCTGGAAGCGTTCGTGAACATGTCGCAGTTGACGGTCTCCGAGATGGACCTCACCGGCACCTCCGAGTCGGTCCAGCAGCGGCAGCAGTGGCTGGTCGAGCAGGTCCTCGACTGGTCGGGCCTGCCCGTCGTCCAGATCAGGCCCACCGTGTTCCTGGAGAACCCGCTGTTCCGTGTCGGCTTCTCCTCGATTGCGAAGAACGGAAGCATCAGACTGCCCTTCGGCCGGGCCAAGACCTCCCCTGTGGCGGCCGGGGACGTCGCCGCGGTCGTGGAGGAGATCCTGGCCGACCCCGCTCGGCATATCGGCGGGATCTATGAGCTGACCGGTCCGCGTTCGGAGGACCTCGCCGCATTGGCGGCGGAGGTTTCCGCAGCTCTGGGGCGACCGGTCCGTTACACCGACGTCCCATTGCAGGAATGGATCGACGACGATCTCAGGCCTCTGGGGCTGCCGGACCATGTCTTCCAGCACCTGTCCACCATGGCTCGCCTGCACGCGGAGAACCGATACGACCGCAAGGCGGACGGGGTCGAGCAGGTTACCGGGCGGCCTCCTACGGGGGTGGCCGATTACGTCCGTGAGAACCCCGGCTTGTTCAACGTGTCCTCCGCCGAGGGCTGACCGTCGAACAGGCCCAGCCGTCGCCGAGGTCGCGCGACCCCCGCAGTACTGGGCACCAACGCCATGAGGACAGAAGACCATGGAGCGCTTCACACCGGACTACCCGGAAATGATCGTCCCGGTCGGCCATGTCGAGCCCGTACCGCGTCGAATCCGCGGCTATGCGGTGAACCTTCCCGTCTTCGACACCGTGCGGGCGCGCTACGTGTGGCTCTGGCCGGGGTACCCGCAGTACTGCGTGCCTCGCGAAGACATCCGCGACGGTGTCCTCCTCGACGAGGGCCGGATCATGGCGCTACGGATCGGCAGGGCGCGTCGCCACACCCTCCGGCTGGGCGAGCTGACCCGCCCGGGCGCGGCCTGGGAGTGGGCCGATGACGTACCCGGTGTCGCCGGTTTTGTCAGCTTCCGCTGGGAGGCCGTCGACGCCTGGTTCGAAGAGGACGAGCAGGTGTTCGTCCACCCAAGGAGCCCTTACACCCGCGTCGATGCGCTTCGGTCGGGCCGTGGTGTGCGCGTCGTGCTCGACAAAGCCGTGCTCGCGGACGCGCCTTCCTCGGTGATGGTGCTGGAGACAGGGCTCCCCACGCGCTACTACCTCGACCGCGTGCACATCGACTGGACCCGCATGCAGCCGACCGACACCGTCACCAGTTGCCCCTACAAGGGCAACACCAGCGGCTACTGGTCCGCCACCACGGACACCGCCACCCACCCCGACCTCGCCTGGGCCTACGATTTCCCGACCCGGCAGGCAGCGCCCATCGCCGGGCTGGTGGCCTTCCACAACGAGCGCGTGGACCTGTACCTCGACGGCCACCTGCTGCCACGCCCCCCTGCCGTCACCAGAGCCGTGTGGGAGCGGCAGCACCCCGTCTGACCTCCGCACTCCCGGCCGCCTCGGCACCGGGCCGTCCCGAACACGGAACTGGGAGCCGTCAACGGGGGTCGGAGAGCAGGGTGTTGAGTTCCGGGAAGGTGATGCCGCCGGCCAGACAGCCGTAGCCGCCGGTGTCGAAGAGCTCCCGCGCGGCGCGGCGGGCGGCGGCGTACGCGGCCTGCGCAACGCCGGAGCCGACGCTCACGCGGGCCACGCCGAGGGCGCCCAGATCGGCGACGCTCGGGGCGCCGGGGCCGGCCATGACATTCAACGGCACGGAGATGCCCTCGGCCAGAGCCGCGATGGTGGCGGAGTCGGTGACACCGGGCACGAAGACGCCGTCCGCGCCGGCGTCCACGTACAGGCGCGCCCGCGCCAGGGTCTCCTCGAGCCGGGTGTCCGGGTCACCGAGCCCCAACAGGTACGTGTCCACACGGGCGTTGAGGAAGAACTCCACGCCCGCGCGGTCAGCGGTCCGCCGGGCGGCGGCCAGCCGCGTTACGAACTCGGCCGGGGCTCGGGAACCGTCCTCGATGTTGACCCCGGCAGCGCCCGCCGCGAGCACCCCGGTGATGGTCTCGGCGACATCCGCCGCGCTGTGCCCGTACCCGCCCTCGATGTCGGCGGTGACCGGAACCGCGACCGCGGCGGCGACGCGAGAGATCAGCCCCAGTGCCTGGTCGCGACCGAGGACGTCACCGTCCGGCGCCCCCAACGACCAGGCGACGCCGGCACTCGTCGTGGCGATCGCGGCGGCACCCGCGGACTCGATCACCCGGGCGCTCGCGACATCCCAGGCGTTGGCGAGCGCGAGCGGCGCCGCGGACGTGTGCAGAGAACGGAGGAGCCGGGCCTTGGCCGACTGCGTGGTGGTCATGCGCGGAGTCAAACACGTCGTCCGCCCGTCCTCCGGCGGGAAACCGACCTCACGTACAGCCTGCTCCCCATGCCCGCGCGGCGCCCGAAGGGCGTGGGTCAGGTGCAGCGCAGCAGGGTCATGAAGCCGTAGTCCATGTGGAGTTGCTGGTGGCAGTGGAACAGGGACAGGCCCGGCTGGTCGGCGGTGAGCCTCAGTGGACCGCACCGCCCAAGGCCTCCTGGGACTACCGCGCCTTCGCCCGCACGGGTGCCACCACCCGGCGGAGCCGGTGGGAACCGCCGCGGCCGGCGTACTCGACCACGGTGCCCATGCCGTTCCTCCGGTCGCCGTCGGCCAGATCCCCCAGTACCCACACGCCCGGATGGTTCATCTCCACCAGGGCCGAGACGCCGCCTCATCGCCCCGCCGCCTTGTTTCGACATGCTTCTATGTTGACGTTTTTCGATTCAGGGTCCAAGGTTGCATTCACGCACGTCAATACAAGCCGCTCCGGGGCGATTTCCTGCCCCGCTTTCCGGGAGTCACACCATGAGCGAGCAGCCCACCACCCCGCCCGAGTCCACCCCCCTGCGCGAGACCGTCCGTCTGCGCTATGCCGCGGCGGCCGTGAAGGTCGCCGGGGGAGGCACCGCCTGCCGCGGGCCGCAGCCGGTCGAGGTCGACGAGAACTTCGGCGCCACCCTCTACGCCGCCGACGAGCGCGACGCCCTGCCCGCCGAGGCCGTCGCCGCCTCCCTCGGCTGCGGCAACCCCACCGCTGTCGCCGCACTGCGCGAGGGGGAGGACGTCCTCGACCTCGGCTCCGGAGGCGGCATCGACGTCCTGCTCTCCGCCCGCCGCGTCGGCCCCACCGGCATGGCGTACGGCCTGGACATGACCGAGGAGATGCTCGCCCTGGCGCGCGCCAACGCCGAGCGGGCCGGCGCGGCCAACGTCCGGTTCCTCAAGGGCGTCATCGAGGCGATCCCGCTGCCCGCGCACACCGTCGACGTCGTGATCTCCAACTGCGTCATCAACCTGTTCGTCGACAAGCCGGCCGTCTTCGCCGAGACCTTCCGCGTCCTGAAGGGGGGAGGCCGCATCGGCGTCCTGGACGTCGTAGCCGACGACACCCTCACGCCCGGGCAGCGCGCCGAACGCGGTGACTACGTCGGCTGTATCGCCGGCGCGCTGGCCTTCGCCGAATACCGCGCGGGCCTGGAGGCCGCCGGCTTCACCGACGTCGAGATCACCCCGATCCGCACCGTCGCGGACGGCATGCACTCCGCGATCATCCGCGCCACCAAGCCGGTGCCTGCCGAAGCGGTCTCCTGACCGGTCGGCCGGGGCCGGCAGGCGTCTGGGCCCGGCCGGGATCAGGATCGGGTGATCCCGGCCGGGCCCGACGTGGCCGCCACTCAGTCGAGCGTGGCGGCGAACATGCCGGGCTCGTACGAACCGCCCTGCTGGTGCACGATCACGGCGAGCCGGTTGGCCGCGTTGATCAGGGCGACCAGGGCGAGCAGCGCGGCGATCTGGTCGTCGTCGTAGTGCTTGCGCACCTGGGCCCAGGTCTCGTCGGACACCCCCTGGTGGGCGTCGGCGAGCCGGGTCCCCTCCTCGGCGAGCGCCAGGGCGGCCCGCTCGGCCTCGGTGGACACCGTGGACTCACGCCAGACGGCGACCAGGTTGAGCCGGACGGCGGTTTCACCGGCGGCCGCCGCCCAGGCCGGTGCCGGCGAACCGCTTGGCGAACCTGGCGCCGATCTCGTTGTCGAACAGGTTGAACCGGGTGCTCATGATGTCGTCCTCACTCCTCACTCCTCACTTGTCGCGTTGCGCTGGACGAACACGAGATGCCGGCGGCCCGCTCCAGTGACGGATCACCGATATGACGTGCGTCATGCCCCGTGGGTGTCACAGGGCCGCGGCGACCGGCGTCTTGTGCGCGAGGCGTCGTCGAGAGCGAACAGGCGGGAGCAGCCGGTGAAGAGCCAGCGCAGCGAGTGCACAGGGGACACGGCCGGTCGGCCCGCCGACGGGGGACGCGTCGACCCCGCCACCGAGGCGTTCGTCCTCCACCGCAACCTGCTGTTCACGGTCGCCTACGAGATGCTCGGCTCGGCCGCCGACGCGGAGGACGTCCTCCAGGAGAGCTGGCTGCGATGGGCCGCCGTCGATCTCGGCACGGTGCGGGACCGGCGTGCGTACCTGGTCCGGATCACCACGCGCCAGGCGCTGAGCCGGCTGCGCACGCTCGGCCGTCGGCGCGAGTCCTACGTCGGCCCCTGGCTGCCCGAGCCGTTGCTGACCGCCCCGGACGTGGCCGAGGACGTCGAGCTGGCCGACAGCGTCTCGATGGCGATGCTGCTGGTGCTGGAGACACTTACGCCGACGGAGCGGGCGGTGTTCGTGCTGCGCGAGGTGTTCGACCTCGGGTACGACGAGATCGCCGACGCCGTGGACAAGAGCCCGGCCGCGGTCCGCCAGATCGCGCACCGGGCACGGGCCCACGTCGCGGCACGCCGGCCGCGCGAGGTCGTCTCCCCGGCCGAGACCCGGGACGTGCTCGACGCGTTCCAACGGGCGGTCGAAACGGGTGATCTGCAGAGCCTGCTCGACGTCCTCGCGCCGGACGTCGTCCTCCTCGGCGACGGCGGGGGAGTCAGGCAGACCGTGCCGCGGCCCCTCGTGGGGGCCGACAAGGTGGGCCGCCTGCTGGTCACCGGACTCGGCAGGATCACCGGGGCGTCGCTGCGGCCGGCGCAGGTCAACGCCTGCCCGGCGCTGATTCTCCGGATCGGCGGCGCGATCGACACCGTCACGCTCCTGCGGATCGACGGCGGCCTCGTCACCCGGCTCTACGCCGTGCGCAACCCCGAGAAGCACTCCCACATGCACCGGGAGAGCGTCCTCAGCCGCTGAGCCGGGGCCCGGTGGAATCCCCGACCCGAGGAGCGATGAGTTCCGGACGCCGTGGCAGTCCATACGGTCATGACGACTCAGATTCTCACCACTCCCGAGGCCGACCTCGCCTACGACGTCCACGGTCCGCTGCCGACCGCCGACGGACGTCCGCCGCTGCTCATGATCGGCCAGCCCATGGACGCCGGCGGTTTTCGCACCCTGGCGTCGTACTTCCCCGACCGCACCGTGGTCACCTACGACCCGCGCGGTCTCGGCCGCAGTGTCCGCAAGGACGGCCGGGTCGACCACGCGCCCGAGCAGCAGGCCGTCGACGTGCACGCCGTGATCGAGGCGCTCGGAGCGGGCCCGGTCGAGATGTTCGCGAGCAGCGGCGGCGCGGTGACCGCGCTCGCCCTCGTGGCCGCGTACCCCGACGACGTGACCACCCTGGTGGCGCACGAGCCGCCGCTCATCCCGGTACTTCCCGACGCCGCGGCCGCCGAGCGCGCCCGGGCCGCCGTCCGGCAGGCGTACCAGGACCGGGGCTGGGGAGCCGGCATGGCGGCCTTCGTCGCGATGACCTCGTGGCGGGGCGAGTTCACCGACGACTACTTCGCCCGACCCGCCCCGGACCCCGTCGCGTTCGGGATGCCGGCCGAGGACGACGGTTCCCGCGACGACCCGCTGCTCTCCGACCGCTCCTGGGCGGTCAGCGGCTACCGGCCCGACGTCGACGCCCTGACCGCGGCGCGGACCCGGGTCCTGATCGCCGTGGGTGAGGAGTCCCACGACACCCTCACCGGACGCACCTCACAGGCGGCGGCCGAACTGCTCGGTCAGCGGGCGACGGTGTTCCCCAGCCACCACGGTGGTTTCGTCGGCGGCGACTCCGGCTACGCCGGCCGGCCCGAGGACTTCGCACGCAGGCTGCGCGAGGTCCTCGACGAGGCCCGCTGACGGCCGGCCTTCCCGGCGGGGCAGGTGTCAGAACTTGCCTGTCTGCTCCGCCGTTCGGTGCCCCAACTGCCGGCTGAACTCCGCGCAGAAGCGGGCGGAGAGCGGCGGCCACCCCCAGAAGTCGAAGGCGAGGGCGCCCACCGCGAAAGCGGGCTCCCACCGCCACTCGGCGACCGGGACCCGGGCGCCGCAGGCGGAGCAGGGGACGCTGCCCTCACCGGTGTCCTTCCAGGCGGTGAGGGCGTCCCTGAACGGCCGCCAGACCTCCTCGTCCGCCTCGAACGACTCGGGGTAGTCGATGATCACGATCTTGGTCTCGCACCGCGGGCAGACGGCGTACTCCGCCTCGTCCTCTCCTTGGCCCCCGCAATGGTGGCCGCGGCCGACGATCACGGCCACCGGGCCCGGCCGCCAGTTCGGGTCGGAGGAGTCGGCCACGGCCCGCGCCCAGTTCGCGCCCGGCACATGGCCCTCGTCCACGTTCGCGCTGTACACCCCGTCGCCGGACGTCTCACGCGTGATCAGACCCTCGGTGACCATCCAGTCGACCATCCGCTCCGCGAGCGGCCCGGCCTCCTCGCCGGTCACCTCGACATCGACGATCCGCTCGAAGAAGTCCCCCATCGTCCTTCCGCTCCTCTCGATGGTTGTCCGTCACTGTGTCACCCCCCTCCGACAACGCCGCGGCCCCGGCTCGGGTGCCGGAACCGCCCCGAGCGACCGGGGGACGGCGCCAAGACGGGTGGCGCGGTCGGCGATGTCGAGGAGTTGTCGCTCCTCGTGGTGGCGGACGACGAGTTGGAGACCGACAGGTGCTCTCTGGGCCGTGATCCCCGCCGGAAGACTGAGCGCTGGATGCCCGCTGAGGTTGAACGCCCAGGTCAGGGCGACGCTCATCCGTGCCCCTGGCCCGTCGTGGCCGTGCGGGGGGTGAGGCGTGGTGGGCGTGAGGACGACGTCGGCTCGCCGGAAGCAGTCGCGCAGCCGCTCCTCGTTGGTGGTGACGACCCTGCTGACATCCTCGGTCGAGGAAGGCACCCCCGCGCGGAGGGCCGTCCAGGCAGGGGCGGGGTCGAGGAGCGCCAGGCCGGAGTCTTCGGCGAGGGTGACCAGTCCGGCCTCCGCGAGACGTTCCGCCGAGCGGCGGGCGACGGCGGCGACCGCCGGACTGGTGTCCGCGTATCCCAAAGTGGCCGACCAGACGGCTCTCAGCGGGTACGTGGAGCGGACGGCCGGCACCGGCGGCTCGGCCACCGCGTCGAGATAGGCGAGGGCGTCGCGCGGGTCGCCCACCAGGACGCCGGGCGAGTTCAAACCCGCCCGATCACGGGCCGGGAGCCGGCCATGGGTGGGCTTGAAGCCGACGATGCCGCACCATGCGGCGGGGATGCGTACCGATCCGGCACCGTCGGACCCACTGGCGAGGGGGACGAGTCCGGCGGCGACCGCGGCCGCCGAACCCGCGGACGAGCCGCCGGGTGACCACGCCGGGTCGAACGGGTTGAGGGTGGGACCCCGGTCCGTGTGCCCGTAGGTCTGCCAGCCACGGCCGGTACGCGGCACCGAGGTCGCACCGACCGGCACGCACCCGGCGGCCACCAGCCGGGTGTTCTGGTAGGAGCCGGGGCCTTCGCCCGTCTTGACGCCGATCGGCACACCCGCGAGAGGCAGTACGGCGCCGCGGGCGAGCCGCGCGTCGACGTCGGCCGCGTGAGTGAGCGCCTGCTCCGCCCAGACCTCGGTGAACGCGCGTACGGCGTGGTCGACTTCGGCGATACGGGCCAGGGCGGCCCCGGCGACGTCGACGGCCGTCACGTCGCCGTGCCGCACATGACGCGCGATGTCCAGGGCGGACAGATCCGCGTACTCGCCGGTGCTGATCACCTTCGCTCTCCTCGCTCAGAACCTCCACCGCGTACGGGTGTACACCCCGTTGTCCCGGCCGAAGCCGTACGCCGCGATCACTTCCTCCAGCAGCGCCGGATCGGCGACCTGTTCCGCCGTGCCCTCGACCACGAGGTCAAGCCCTTCGGTGAGCGAGTTTCCCCTCCGGTGGCCGCCGGCAGGGAAGGGGTGGCCGAGTGCTCTCACGTCACTTTCTCGTGTACGTGACGATGCTGACGCCGGAGTCGAAGTGGCGGCGCGCGGTCGGCAGGAACCCGATCGGGGCGAACGGGCCGTCGAACAGCGGGATGCCGGTGCCGATGACGACCGGATTGCGCTTGATGATCAGTTCGTCGATCTCGTCGCGGAGCGCGCCGGCCAGCTTGCCGCCGCCCGCGAGCCAGATGCCCATGCCGTCCCGCTTCTTCAGATCGCGTACCAGCTCGGCCGGGTCGTCGGCGACGACCTCCACCTCCGGGTCGGGGGAGGTCAGGGTGCGGGAGACGACGTACTGCTTCAGGTGGGCGTATGGGCTGGTGATGCCTGCCTTCAGGGCGGGCTCATAGGTGCCGCGACCCATGATCACGGTGTCGAAGTGCCGGTGAGGGGTTTCGGTCAGGCCGAACGGCCCGCGCACGTGCGCCGGCATGGTCTCGGGATACTCGGCGAGGATCGCCTCCCGGACCTCCCCTTCGAAGGGGAAGAAGTCGTAAGTGCCGTCCGGGGCGGCTATGTAGCCGTCGAGGGTGGCGGCGACGTAGTAGGTGAGTCTGCGCATCCGGTCTCTCTTCTTCTGTGATGACGCGGCGGGGGCCGGGGTTTGTCCGGACCCCTGTATGCCACTGCATCTGATGTACTGTGGTTGAAGTGGTTTGAACCTAGTGCTGCATCCGCAGCGGTGTCAATGAATTTGCCTGGAGCTGTCGTTGCGTCAGAACCCTTCCCGCCGCACCGCGTTGCTCGACGCCGCCATCGAGGTCCTCGCCCGTGAGGGCTCCCGGGGCCTGACGCTGCGCGCCGTCGACAAGGAGGCGGCCGTGCCCACCGGGACGGCGTCCAACTACTTCGCCAACCGCGCCGACATGCTGGCCCAGGTCATGGGACGCACCCGTGAACGCCTGACCCCCGATCCGGCCGAACTGGCCGGCACGATGGACGCCCAGCCGTCGCACGAGCTGGTCAGGACCCTGATGTCACAGCTCGTCGACCGCACGCGTCGCGAGCGCAGCAGTCACCTGGCCATGCTCGAACTGCGCCTGGAGGCCACCCGGCGGCCCGAACTCCACGCGGAACTCACGTGCTTCCTCACCGCCGAACTCGACGCCAACATCGACTTCCATTTGGGGCGCGGCCTGCCCGGCGACCGCACCGGGGTGGTCCTGCTCTACCTGGCCATGCTGGGACTGATCGTCGACGACCTGACCGTCCCGGAACTCCTCACGCCGCACCGGCTCGACGCCCTGATCGACGCCATGGTGAAGCGACTGCTGCCGGGAGAAGCCGCCTGACCATTCGGGCTGCACCTCGCAGGTATAGGTGCCGTCCACGCGCAGCACCGGTGTGCGCGCCGCGGGCAGTTGCGGCATTCCCACTGCCCCGCCCGCGCCGGGAACGACCGCGTGCACTGAACGTGTGCTGCCGCTCATCCGGTGTCGGGCAGGCACCCGGGACAGCCGGCGGCATCGGCCCTGTGCCGGGCCCGTCGCGCGTTCTCTTCGCGGACCGAGGCCAGCCACCGCCACGGTCCGATCTCGTCCAGGGTCAGGCCGGGGCACGCCAGTTGATGGGGGATGCGGCAGGTGGTGCCGGGTGGCGGTTCGCCCAGGCCGCCGTTCCACGCCGTGCCGTCGGTGTCGACGTGCCAGCGGTGGCCGCCGGGAACCAGGTGGGCGGGCACGATGTGCCGGGGTTCGAGCAGGACGTGGTGCCCGGTGTACGTGGCGCGCCGTTCTCCCGCCAGACCGCAGTGCGGGCACAGGGGCGGAGCAGGCGGCTCGGGCCCCGTGGCGCCGTCGCAGGCGGCCTGGGCACGGTCGACCTCCTCCCACGACCGGTTACCGGCAAGCGGCGGCCACGTGCCGGCGCGGTCGACGGGGTCGCCCAACGAGGTGAAGGCCGCTTCGTGCGGATCCGGATCCCCCATGGTTCCGAGCGTGCAGCAGGGGAGGGGAGCGGGGCAGGGCGCGCTCCGGTCGCAGAGGGAGCAAACGAACGGGGCACGCAGGCGCGGCCGGCGGCCGTCCGTCGGCCCTGACGGACACCACACCGCACCCGCGGCACCACCGCTGCCTGCCGTCTCCGCCCGGGAGTACGGGCCTGCCCTGGAGCCCGTGCTCCAGGGCAGGCACGGGAGTCAGGCCGCGGCCAGAGCTTCCGTCGGGGGCAGCCGCGCCGCGCGCAGGGCCGGGTAGAAGCCGGCCAGGCCGCCGATGAGCAGGGTCGCACCGACGCCGCCGGCCATCGCCCAGGGCGGCACCACGGAGGGCCAGCCCTGGTAGGCGGCGTAGCCCACGGTGACCGCGATGCCCAGGGCCACGCCACCGACGCCGCCCAGGGTGGACAGCAGCAGTGACTCGCACAGGAACTGGGTGCGGATCTGGCCGCGGGTGGCGCCCAGGGAACGCCTGAGACCGATCTCCGCACGGCGTTCCAGCACGGAGATGACCATGGTGTTGGCGACGCCGACCCCGCCGACGAGCAGCGCCACGGCGCCGAGGCCGAGGAGCAGCCCGCCGAGGGTGTCGTCGGTGGCCTGCTTGGCGGCGAGCGCGTCGGAGGGCCGGGAGACGTCGACCTCGTTGGGGTTCTCCGGGTTGGCGGTGGCGCCGAGTACGGACTGGACGTCGGCGACGGCCCCCTCCTCGGCCCTGGTGTAGACGGTCGTCGGGTATCCGTCGTACCCCAGCTCGCTCTGTGCGACGGGCCAGCCGACCAGCGCCGAGGAGTCCAGCTCGGGGGCGAGTTCGTTGGGCGCGAGGAGGCCGACGACGGTGAACCACCGTCCGCCCAGCCACACCTGGTCCCCGGCCCGGAACACGCCGAGCTGCTCGGCGGCGCGGGCGCCGAGGACGGTGGCCGGGTACCGGACGTCGGCGGAGCTCAGCCAGTGGCCGGCCACGATCTCGGCGCCGACGGTCTTCGGCAGGTCGGTGCGGGCGGCGCAGACGCTGATGCCCCCGGTCCGCACCGCCGGGATGTGGTCGTTGCGGTAGACCTTGGCGTCCGTCCGGCCGATCGCCGACACCGACTCCACCGCCTCGATGCCGCCGACCATCCGCACGGCCTCCTGCGGCAGACGGGCCTGGCCGCCGGCGAACGTCTGACCGGGGGAGACGGTGAGCAGGTTGGTGCCCAGCGCCGCCAGTCTGCGGTTCAGTTCCTCCTGGCTGGAGGTGGAGATGCCGACCACCCCGATCATCGCGGCGATGCCGATGGCGATGCCCAGCGCGGACAGGAACACCCGCATCGGACGGGAGCGCAGGCCGGACCCACCGACCCGGAGGACGTCGGCGGGGCTCATCCGCGCGGGCCGGGGGCGCGGCAGCGGCACGGTACTCATACGCCCACCTCGTCGCGGGCCGGAGCCGGTGCGCCCGAGTCGTGTGCGACGCGGCCGTCCTTGAGGCGGACCTCCCGCGGCAGCGAGGCCGCGATGTCCCGGTCGTGGGTGATGACCACGACGGTCGTTCCGGCGGAGTGCAGCTCGTGCAGCAGCTCCATCACCACGGCGCCGGAGCGGGAGTCCAGCGCGCCGGTCGGCTCGTCGGCCAGCAGCAGCGGCGGGTCGCCGAGCACGGCGCGTGCGATGGCCACGCGCTGCTTCTCCCCGCCCGAGAGCTGGTGCGGCTCGTTGAAGAGCCGGTGGCCCAGACCGACCCGGCGCAGCGCCGCCTCGGCCAGACGGCGGCGTTCGCGCAACGGACGGCCGCTGTAGAGCAGGCCGTCGGCGACGGAGTCCACGGCCGGGACGCCGGGGGCGAGATGGAAGGCCTGGAAGACGAACCCGATGGTGCCGGCGCGCAGCGCGGACAGCTCCCGGTCGCTCAACGCGCCGACGTCGTGGCCGTCGACGCGCACGGTGCCGGAGGTCGGGCGGCTGAGGGTGCCCATGATGTTGAGCAGGGTGGACTTGCCGGAACCGGACGGTCCGACGATGGCGAGCAACTCGCCGCGGTGAACGGTCAGATCGGCGTCGGCCAGGGCGGCCACCACCCCGTAGGCCTTGGACACCGCGGTCAGTTCGACGACGGGCGGTATCACTGGGGGACCCCCACGACCAGGCCCTCGGTGATGCCGTCGCCGGAGATCTCGACCATGCCGTTGGCGAACATGCCGAGTTTCACGGGGAGGTACTCGACCTGACCGCCGCGTACGGCCTGTACGGCGTAGCCGTCCTCCCGCCGTGCGGTCAGCGCCTCGACCGGTACGGCGAGAACGTCCTCGCGGGTCTCGGCCTCGAGGGTCACGTCGACCGGTGCGGCCTGGTAACGCCCCAGCTTCTTCTGGTTCTTGACGGAGAGCTGGACCGGCAGGGTGGCCTTCGGGGAGCCGCCGGAACCGCCGGAGCCCCGGCCGCCACCGCTGCCGTCGGACGCGGCGGTGGCGGCGGTGCCGACGTCGGTGACCGTGGCCTCCACCGACGTGCCGTCCGGGAGCCGGACGGTGGCCTTCGTGCCGTCGTCGACGAGGTCCTCGTAGCGCACGTCGAGGTCGACGCCGATGCTCCGTTCGGTGCCGCTCCAGGTCAGGATCTCGCCCGTGGGCGTGGTGCCGACCGCGGCCCCGACCTCGGCGACGCGCCGGGCGCCGGGGGCGACCACGGCCTCGCCGGGTGCCACGGTCCCGGTCTGCTCGCGGCCCAGGTCGTCCTGCCATGCCCTGACCGCCTCGGCGGTGGCGGATGTGTACGCGTTGTCCACGGTGAAGCCGGTGTAGCCGAGCTCGGCCAGGTTCTTCTCCAGCATCGCCACGTCCTTGCCCTCACTGCCCACACGGAGTGTGCGGTACAGCGGAATCGAGCCGTACAGCAACGGCACCTTCTGGTCGTCCACGCTGTAGACGGACTCGCCGCGCCGGATGGTGTCGCCCTCGCCGGGCAGTGCCGTGACGATCCCTGCGCCTGGGCTGTCGGCGCTGTGCCCGGACCTGCCGCCCTGCGCGTCCCCACCGGGGGAGCCCGAGGCGGCGCCGGGTGCCTGGACCGGGGTCGCGGTGCCGTAGCCGAGGGTGCCCTCCACGGTCTGGGTGCGCGTCAGCGTCCTCAGCTCGACCTCGGCCGTCCTTGACGGCCCGGAGGGCGCGGCCGAGGGCTGGTCGTCCCCGCCGCCGTCCAGGGCCCCGGTGGCGGCCACCTCCGCGGCCCCGGCGACGCTCAGGGCGGCGAGCACGATCAGCGCGGTGCGCATCGGCCGCCGCCTGCGCCGGCGGGGTGCGGGATCGGCCGAAGGAGCGGTGCCGTTGGGGCGGACCGCCGACGGCATGTCGGTCGGGTCGGTGTGACCGAGCCGGTCGGTCCGGTCGATCGGGTCGCCGTGATCGCCTTGTGCGATCGCGTCGGTGTGGTTGGTGCGGTTCTGGAGAGTCACTGGCCGCCCCCGCCGCCCGTGATCATGATGCCGCCGGAGGGCCGCTTGTCCTGGCAGGCCTGCATCGCCTCCTGGAACGTGCCGCTCTGCGGGTCGAGGCCGCTCATGTCGATCTGTAGGGAGCCGCCCTGGATCTCCGGGTCGGGGAAGTCGGGCACGCCGTTCTTCCGTATGCACGCCGCCCACGCGGCCGCCTTCGCCGGGTCGATCGTGCCACCGCCGGCGCTCTGACCCTGCGGGGACAGGTCCTGGCAGGCTTCCCGCGCCTTCTCGAACTCACCGGAGCCGGGATCCAGGCCACTGTCCGGGCCGATCTTGATGCCGCCGTCCTCGGACGGGTCCGGGAAGTTCGCGACGCCGTTGTCGCGCATGCACTGGGAGTAGGCCAGCGCCCGGTCCTGGGAGCTGGTGGGGGACGCGCTCGCCTTGCCGGAGGCCGCCGCGCCCGCCGGCTCCGGAGAGGAGTCCGAGCAGCCCGTCAGCAGCGCCCCGGCGAGCAGCAGGGAAGCCACCGGCAAGGCCCGTACGGCTTTCCGTTCGTGTGTTTTGACCATGGGGCCAAGAGCTACAGGTGAGGCGGTTACACCACGGGAACGTCCACTGTTATGCCGGTGTAACCTCCCGTCCTGCATCCTTGTCCGACATGCGCATACTGATCGCCGAAGACCACAGGGAGCTGGCCGAGACCGTGGCCGTCGGGCTGCGGCAGGACGGGATGGCTGTCGACCTCGCCTTCGACGGCCGGGACGCCGTGTACCTGGCGACGCTCCACGACTACGACGTCGTCGTTCTCGACCGGGACCTGCCCGCTCTGCACGGCGACGACGTGTGCCGCACGCTGGTCGAGGACGGCGGCCGTGCCCGCATCCTGATGCTCACCGCCTCGACCACCGTCGAGGACCGTGTCGACGGCCTCGGACTCGGCGCGGACGACTACCTCACCAAGCCCTTCGCCTTCGCCGAGCTGATCGCCCGGATACGCGCGCTGGCCCGGCGCACCCAGCCCGCCCTGCCCCCGGTGCTCACCCACGGCGACCTCACCCTCGACCCGGCCCGGCGCACGGCGCGGCGCGGCGGCGTACGGCTCGACCTGTCCCCGAAGGAGTTCGCGGTACTGGAGCTGCTGCTGGCCGCCCGTGGCGCCGTCGTGTCCGCGGAGGAACTCCTCGAGCGCGCCTGGGACCATGCGGCCGACCCCTTCACCAACACCGTCAAGGTCACGATCAGCCGGCTCCGCCGCAAGCTGGGGGACCCGCAGGTGATCGAGACGGTGCCCCATGCCGGCTACCGCGTCTGACCCGGTGGGCCGCGAGCCCCGCCGCATCCGCTGGACGGTCCGGCTGCGGCTGACCGCGCTCTACGGCGCCCTCTTCCTCGTCTCCGGTGCGGCCCTGCTGCTCATCACCTACCTCCTCGTCGCGAACACCAGTACCCCGCGTCTGTTCGTGTCCACCAGAAGCGGGTCGAACGTCCTGTTCCAGGCGGTCGACCCCGAACTGCTGCGCCAGGTGATGGGCACGCGGGCCGCGGAGCAGCGCGAGGCGATGCTGCGGCAGCTGCTCACCCAGTCGGCGATCGCCCTCGGCCTGATGTCCGCGGTCTCGGTGGGCCTGGGCTGGCTGATGGCCGGGCGGGCGCTGCGTCCGGTGCGGCTGATGGCCGACAGGGCCCGCCGCATCTCCGAGCGCAACCTCCACGAACGCCTCGCCGTCACCGGCCCGGACGACGAGCTGAAGGACCTCGGTGACACCATCGACGACCTGCTGGGCCGCCTGGACACCGCGTTCGCCGCGCAGAAGCGCTTCGCCGCCAACGCCTCCCACGAGCTGCGCACCCCGCTCACCCTGCAACGGGCGATGGTCGAGGTCGCGCTGGCCGATCCCGCGGCGGACGCCCCCTCGCTGCGCCGCGTCTGCCAACGGGTCCTGGCCGCCGGCGAACACCAGGAACGCCTCATCGAGGCGCTGCTGATGCTCGCCCGCAGCGAGCGCGGCCTGGACCGGCGCGAGCCGTTCGACCTCGCACGGGTCGCCGGGACGGTCCTGCGGGACCGCGGCCCGCAGGAGGCGAGCGTGGAGCGGGCTCTCGCGCCGGCGCCGGCCTCGGGCGACCCCCGGCTGATGGAGCGCCTGGCGGCCAACCTGATCGACAACGCCCTGCGGTACAACGTGCCCGGCGGCTGGGTGCGGGTGGTCACCGGAACCGCGCACGGGCAGGCGTTCCTGCGGGTGGTCAACAGCGGACCCGAGATTCCACCGAACCGCATCGGCACCCTGTTCCAGCCCTTCCAGCGCCTGGAGTCCCGGACCGGGAACCCCGACGGGCACGGCCTCGGACTCTCCATCGTCTCCGCCGTCGCCGCGGTGCACGACGCCGAGCTGGCCGTCGCCCCGGGCCCCCGGGGAGGACTGTCCGTCACGGTGGCGCTGCCCCGCGTCGAGAGCTGAGGCGCCCGCACCCGGGCTCGGTGACGCTCAGTAGGCGTGGCGCAGGGTCGGCCACAGGCTCGACCACGGCGCCGTCGTTCCCGAGCACAGGGCGATCACGGCGTGCTGTTCCTCGTTGAGTACGCCGTGCCGGTTGTCGACCCGGGCGACCGGGCGGCAGCCGGTGAAGAACTGTTCGACGCCGGACGCGTCCCGCTGCCGCACGAGGAGCACGGGCCCGTTCGCGGTGTCCGGTGGCCGGCGGCAGTCGGCGTAGCTCATGTGTCCCGAGTAGGGCCGGGGCAGGCCGCGTTCGGGGCCGTAGCGGTCCAACGCGCCTGCCTCGCCGTAGTTCTGCGTGAAGACCACGGCACGCACACGCTCCTCGGCCGGTACGCGCACGCCACAGCCGCAGCCAGCCGGCGATCCACACGTGTCGCCGAAGACGGCTCGGGCCGCGCGGGCCACCAGCGGGGTCATCGGCGGCTGGTCCACGTATCCCCAGGCCGGATGGTCGCCCGCGGCGAGGAAGTACAACTCGTCGCGGTGGTAGCCGTACCGCCCGGACAGCGCGGTGAGCAGGGAGGCGAAGGCGACGGCGACGGACACCACCGGAAGGGCGGCGAAGGACGGCAGCGCGCGAGCCGGTTCCGACGTCGTCACACCCCCTTGGCGCACCGTACTGAAGGGGCCGTCACCGGTCGAGAGGCCCGGTGGACGAAGGCCGGGGCAGATCGGGCCACACCGCGGCGGTGCGCTCCACCGTGGCGGAACGGCCGCGCAGGTCCGGGGCGAAGCGGCGGCCGGCGGGGCGCACACTGGAGGCAGAAGGACGTGCGTCGTGAGCCGGACCGGGGAGGTCGCCGTGAGCACCCTCGAAGAACACATCGACGTCGGAGTCCCCATCGACAGCGCCTGGGAGAGTCTCCACCGGGTGGAGAACTATCCCCGCTTCATGGACGGCGTGCGGGAGGCCCGTGCGGAGGCCGGGGGCCGCGCCCAGCTGGACATCGAGACGGGCGGAGCCGCACGGCAGATGGAAGCCGAGGTCTCCGACCGCGCCGGGGACCGCGTGATGGAATGGCACACCACGGGAGCCCCGCACCTGAGGTGCTCCCTCGCCCTGCACTCCATCGACCAGGCGAACACCCGGGTCCAGGCACGACTCGAGTACGACCCCGACACCGTCCGGGAGGCCTTCGGCGGACCCCGGGGCTTCGCCCAGGCGAACGCGATCGAAAGGCTCGTCCGCGGCGATCTGGAGCACTTCCGGGAGTACGCCGAACACAGCCGGTGAGCGGCAGGAGGACCGGGGAGGGCCCGCGACTCGGCGACGCCGTGCTCAGGGCAGCAGACGCTGCTCCTTGGCGACGGCCACGGCGCCCGCGCGGGTGTCGACACCGAGCTTGTCGTAGACGCGCCCCAGGTGCGTCTTGACGGTGGCCTCGCTCAGGAAGAGGGCCTTGGCGATGTCCCGGTCGGTCAGGCCGCGGGACAGCTGGCCGAGGATGTCGCGTTCACGGTCGGTGAGGCCGCCGTCACCTGGAACGCGCCCACCTCCGAGCTGGTCAAGCGCCTGGACTCGGCACCGACCCTGAAGGACGTCCCGGGCACTCTGTTCCTGGCGGGCGGTGCCCCGGTCGCGTACGGCAACGCCCCGATCGCGGGCATCGGCGTCGCGGGCGCCCCCTCCGGCGACCTGGACGAGAAGTTCGCCCAGGCCGGTGTCGCGGCGAGCAGCAACGGGCGCTGACCCCACCCCGTGGCACCACACCTCTGCGCTCCTCTGCTTTGCTTGCCGTCCGTGCCGCCGCCGTCGCGGCCCTGTTGTCCGCCGCCATCCCGTGGAGGAGTTCCGTCGTGGTCAAGAAGTCGCCTTCCCCGGCCGATCGCGTCCTGCTGGACGCCGCACACCAGGGCGACGCCGACGCCGTCCGGGAGGCGCTGGCAACCGGCGCCGACCGGGAGGCGCGCGACGAGCAGGGCCGCACGCCCCTGGTGCGAGCGGCCCTCTCCGACGAGGTGGCGGCGGCGCGGGTGCTGGTCGACGCGGGCGCGGACGTGAACGCGCAGGACGACCGCCTGGACAGCGCCTGGCTGGTGACCGGGGTCACCGGAAGCGTGGCGATGATGCGCGCGCTGCTGCCCGGTGGGCCCGACCTGAAGCTGACCAACCGGTTCGGCGGTGTGTCGGTGATCCCGGCGAGTGAGCGCGGTCATGTGGCCTACGTACGGGCCGTGCTGGCCGAGACCGACATCGACGTCGATCACGTCAACCGGCTCGGCTGGACGGCGCTGCTGGAGGCGGTGATCCTCGGCGACGGCGGGCGCACGCATCAGGAGGTGGTGGAGGTGCTGCTCGGGGCGGGCGCCGACCCGCTGCTGCCGGACGCCGACGGGACGACGGCCCGCGCCCACGCCGAGCGCCGCGGCTTCCGCGGGATCGCGGCCTTGCTGCGCGAGGCGGAGACGCGGGCGGACACGGAACGGGGCAGGGCCGGGCGGCGATGAGCGGGCACACCGGTCACTGTGCCCGCACCGCGACAACCGCGGTGCGGGCACAGTGACCGCGGTGCCCGCCCAGCCGTGAAGACCCCGTAGTGAGATCCCGGCCGTGGCCGCCGGTCTGTCAGGGAGCGACCGTGCCCGGCCGGCCGGCGTGGAAGGCGCGGTGCAGCTCGCGCAACCGGCCGGTCAGGGAGGGAACCGGGCCCTGCACCGCCAGTCCGGGCACCACGTCCCGGATCGCCAGGCAGCGCACCGGGGAGGGCGGCACACCCAGTTCGGCCAGCCAGTCGGTCAGCTGGGCCGCCGAGTGCGCGTAGACGATCCGGCCGAGGCCGGCCCAGCCGTGGGCGGCCGCGCACATGGGGCAGTGCTCCCCGGAGGTGAACACGGTGGCCTCCGCCCGCTGCCGCTCGGTCAGATGGGCGGTGGCCCAGCGGACCAGCTCGAACTCCGGGTGCCGGGTGCGGTCGTCCAGAGTGTTCACCCGGTTGCGGTCCTCCGCCAGGACCTGCCCGTCGGCACCGACCAGGACCGAGCCGAAGGGCTCGTCCCCGGCCCGCACCGCCTCGGCCGCCAGCTCGACCGCGCGCTCCAGGTGCCGCAGCTCGGCGGCGTTCGGTTCGATGAGGGGCATGGCTGCTCCCTCAGACGGCGGTGGGCGCACCGGGAACACGGCGTTCGCCGCCGTTGTGCTCCTGCCAGAGCCGGTAGACGTCCACCGCGGCGTCACGCGGCTCGTAGCGCATCGGCAGCCGGCGCTCGTCCCAGTTCTTGGCGAACTCCTCGTAGAAGTTGTCCAGTTCGAAGTACTTGCGGTCGTCCACGTAGTGCGGCTCGTAGGCGTCCCGGCTGGTGAGGAAGACCACCTCGTCCGGCGAGCAGTAGTACAGCGACCCCAGGCACATCGGGCACGGGTGGGCCAGTACGTAGATCGTGGCGCCGACGAGGTGCTCGGTGCCCAGCTTGGTGCACGCCTCGCGGATGGCAAGGATCTCGGCGTGCGCCGTAGGGTCGTTGGTCTGGGCGACCTTGTTCGGGCTCTCGGCGAGGATCTCGCCGTCCTTGACGATGACGGTCGCGAACGGGCGGCCGCCCTCGGCGACGTTGCGGCGGGCGATGTCGATGGTGCGCTGTGCGAAGTCCATCACGTGTCCTTTCCGTGGGAGGGGGAAGCCGGGGCGGCCGGGCTGGCCGTACCGCCCCGGAGCCGGTCCGATCGGGGCGGTCAGAAGGGCTTGGTGGGCAGGTACTTGCCGTCCAGGGTGATCACCGCGCGCTCGCCGCCCTCGGGGTCGGCGACCTTCTTCACGTCCAGCCTGAAGTTGATCGCGGAGATGATGCCGTCACCGAACTGCTCGTGCACCAGGGCCTTGAGCGTGGTGCCGTACACCTGGAGCATCTCGTAGAAGCGGTAGATGGTCGGGTCGGTCGGGATGCCACCGGGGATCGACCCCCGGGTCGGGATCGTCTGGAGCAGCGCCACCGCGTCGGCGTCCAGGCCCAGCAGCGCGCCGACGGCCTGCGCGGCCGGCTCGGGCAGGGCGTGCTGGCCGAGCACGGCGGCGGTGGTGAACGCCACCGACAGGCCGGCCGCGTCCGCGATCTGCTGCCAGGTGAGGTCCTTGCGGGTCTTGGCCTCCACGGCGGTGACGGCCAGGGCCTGTCGGGCGGCGGGGTCGAACTGGGCGTGCGGCATGAGAGGTGCCTTTCAGGGGTGGGGGGTGGGGGTGACACCCGGACCACTGCGACGTGGCAGGGCCGGGACGATGGGGGCCGTGGGCCGCGTGGGCCGCGTGGGCCGCGTGGGCTGTGGGCCGCCGGCTGTGGGCTGTCGGCTGTCGGCTGTCGGCCGTGGGGCCGGGGCCCGGCGGTCAGGCCGCGGTTGCCGTCGCCTGCGGGTCGGCGCCGACGTCCTCGACGCCTCCGGTGGCGATGTCGTAGACCCAGCCGTGCAGGGTGAGGGTGCCTTCGGTCAGGCCGCGGGCGACCGAGGGGTGGGTGACCAGGTTCGCCAGCTGGGCGAGCACGTTCTGGCGCACCAGGGCGGCGACGTCCCCGCGGGCGGTGGTACGGGCACGGGAGGCGTCCGCGTGCCGCAGCCACTGGGCGACCGCCGGCACCCCGCGCAGGTCGTGGGCCTCGGCCAGGGCCGTCATGGCGCCGCAGCCGGAGTGCCCGCACACCACGATGTCGGACACTCCGAGGACGGCCACGGCGTACTCGATGGCCGCCGCCACCGCGTCGGGGCCCGGCGCGTGGGACGGGACGAGATTGCCCGCGGTGCGGACGACGAACAGCTCGCCCGGTTCACTGGCCGTGATCAGTTCGGGGACGACGCGCGCGTCGGAGCAGCCGATGAACAGCGTGTGCGGCGTGTGGCTCTCGGCGAGGTGGGCGAACAGGTCCGCCTTGGCGGGGTGGATGTCCCGCTGGAAACGCGTGACGCCCTGGGCGAGGTCGCGCATGAGTCACTCCCTTCGGTGGGTTCCGGCCTGCCCGGCTCGGTGAATCCACCTTGCATGACCTGGACCTATAGAGTCCAAGACGCAGTACCCATGTCTCCCATTGGTCGCATCTATAATCGTTCCCATGGCTCTGGAACTGCGTCATCTGCGCTATCTGCTCGCCGTGGCCGAGCACGGCAGCTTCACCCGCGCCGCCGAAGACCTGCGCATCTCCCAGCCCACGCTCTCCCAGCAGGTCCGGCAACTGGAGCGGACCGTCGGGGTGCCGCTGCTGGACCGCAGCGGCCGCAGCGTGCGACTCACCGACGCCGGTGAGACGTACGCGCGCCACGCCCGTCGTGCCCTGCGGGACCTGGAGGCCGGCCGGCGCGCCGTCCAGGACGTCCAGGACCTGACCCGCGGCCATCTGCGCCTGGCCGCGACGCCGACGTTCACCTCCTATCTGGTGGGCCCCCTGGTCGCCGAACTGCACGCCCGGCACCCCGGCATCACCTTGGACGTCAAGGAGCTGACCCAGGACCGCATTGAGTCGGCCCTGCTCGCCGACGACCTCGACCTCGGCATCGCCTTCGCCGGTTCCCACCTGCCCGGCATCCTGGCGCAGACCCTGTTCACGGAGACCCTGAGCCTCGTCACCGGCCCCCCGGGCCCCGAGGCGGGCCTGTCCCGCCCGCTACCGGTGGAGGAACTGACTGATCGTCAACTCGGCTTGTTGAACGGAGACTTCGCCACGCGCAGCCATATCGACGCCCACTTCGCGGCCCATCGGGTGCAGCCCCGTGTCACGGTGGAGGCCAACTCCGTGCAGGCCCTGGTCGAGATCGTGCGGCGCACCCCGATCGCCACCGTGCTGCCCGACGCCATCACCCACGACCACCCGCACCTGCACCCCGTGCCCCTCGAACCGGCGCTGCCCCCACGCACCGTCACCCTGCTGCGGCGCGGCAGCGCCTACCAGAGCGCCGCCGCCCGTGCCTTCACCCGCCTCACCCAGGACCTCGTCCGGGCCCGCGGCTACACCGACGTCCCGCAGTGACGTCCGGGTGCCCCGTGCGTCGTCCGATGAGGCGGCACCGACCGTCTCATCGGACGACCTGCCGGCATCGCGAGGCAGGCACGCGTCGTCGCCCGTGGGCCCGCGGGACGGTCAGACGGTGAAGTGGTGGGTGCCGGAGCCGACCCGGTAGACCGCGCAGCCGTCCTTCTGGTGCAGGAAGGTCCCGTGAGTGTGGGTGACCGCCTCCGGAGTGGATGCCGGGATCCACACCTCGGCGGCCGTGTTGGGCGGCACCGAGCACATCAGGGTGAAGCGGCCGGTCTGCTGCCGCCATTGTGCGGAGACGGGCCCGTAGACCGAGGTGAACGTGGCGCGGGAGGAGGTGACGCCTCCGCCCGGACGGGGGCGGACGACGATCTCGCGGTAGCCGGGCCGGCCCGCCGAGATACCGGCGATGTTCGCGTACATCCACTCTCCCACCGAGCCGTAGGCATAGTGGTTGAAGGAATTCATGCCCGGGTCCTGGAATCCGCCGTCGGGCCGGATGGAGTCCCAGCGTTCCCACATCGTCGTGGAGCCCTTGTCGATCTGGTAGCCCCAACTGGGGAAGGAGCGCTGCTGCAACAGGCGATGGGCGACGTCGGTGTGCCCCGTGTCGGTCAGGACGGGCAGCAGCCGGGGAGTGCCGAGGAAACCTGTGGAGAGGTGCCAGTCCCTGGCCTGGATCAGGGTGACGAGCCGGTCGGCCGCGGCCTTCCGCAGTCCGTCCGGCATCAGGTCCATCGACAGTGCGAGGACATAAGCCGTCTGTGTATCGCCCTTGACCCTGCCGTCGGAGGTGACATAGGCGTTCTGGAACGCCTCTCGTACTCGTTCGAAGAGGTCGAGGCAGGACGCGGGGTCCTTGCCGAGCTCCGTGGCCATCCGGGCCGCGAGGTCGGCGCTGTGCGCGAAGTACGCGGTGGCGATGACGTCCTTGGGGGTCTCGTCGGCGACGTTCAGCCAGTCGCCGTATCCCTGAGCCGGGCGCAGCAGACGGTCGCTGTTCTTCTCCAGGTACGCCAGCCATGCCTGGACGGACGGCCAGGCGTCCGTCAGGACCTTGCGGTCGCCGTACGCCTGGTAGAGGGACCAGGGGACGGTGACGCCCGCGTCGCCCCAGCCGGCGGTGCCGCTGCCGAGCCCGCCGACCGCCGGCGCCACGTCCGTGAACGCACCCTCCGCGGTCTGGGAGTCCCGGAGGTCGACGAGCCACTTGGACAGGAAGCGGGCCGACTCCATCGTGTAGGCGGCCGTGGGCGCGAAGACGTTGATGTCTCCCGTCCATCCCAGTCGCTCGTCGCGCGCGGGCGTGTCCGTCGGGACGGAGAGGAAGTTGCCGCGCTGCCCCCATGTGATGTTGCGGTGCAGTTGGTTGAGCATCGGCACGTCGGTCTCGAAGTCGAGCGTGGACGGTGCTGACGTATACATGACACGCCCGGTGACGGCCTTCGGCGAGGGAGTGCCGGGGAATCCGGTCACCTCGACGTAGCGGAAGCCGTGGACGGTGAAACGGGGCTCGTAGCTCTCCATCCCGTGGCCCTTGAGGGTGTACGTGTCGGTCGCCGACGCGCTCCGCAGGTTCGCCGTGTAGACGGTGCCGTCGGGGTTGAGCACCTCGGCGTGTCTGAGCCGGACGGTCGTTCCCGCGGTGCCCGACACACGCAGGCGTACCGAGCCGACCATGTTCTGGCCCAGGTCGAACACGAAGACACCCGGCTTGGGCTGGGTCACCTTCTTCGGCGTCAGCTCCTCGGCCACGCGTACCGGACCGGCCTCCTGCGCGACGATCAGGCCGGGGCCGACATCGCCGGCCTCGCGCACGCCGAGCCAGCTCCCGTCGTCGAAGCCGGCTGAGGTCCAGCCGGGGGTCTCCTTACGCGCGTCGTACGTCTCGCCACCCTGGAGGTCGGCGGCGACGATCGCCCCGGAGGCGGCCCGCCAGTCGGCGCCCGAGGTGATGCGCTCGCTCGTCCCGTCCGTGTACTCCACCTCCAACTGCGCCAGCAGCGACGGCTGTTCGCCGTACTGGTGGGGACCGAACATGCCGACGTCGCCCGCGTACCAGCCGGGTGCGAGATACACCCCGATGGCGTTGGCGCCGGGCCGCAGGAGCGTGGTGACGTCGTACGTCTGGTACTGGACGCGGGTGCGGTAGTCGGTCCAGCCGGGAGCGAGCTGGTCGCGGCCCACGCGGCTGCCGTTGAGATGGGCCTCGTAGAGACCGAGCGCCGTGGCGTACAGCCGCGCGCGGGACACCTTTTGGCGCCCGAGCCGGAACTCGTGGCGCACCTGGGTGACGGCGTGCGACACCGGGACGACCCTTCCCCAGGGCCCGCCGCCCCACGGGGCCGCCACCATCGCCGCCGGCCAGCCGGCGTCGTCGAAGCCGAGCCCGCGCCAGTCGGCCGGAGGTTCCTTGTCCGCGGCCTTCCAGGAGGCGTCGGTGACCGTCCTCTGCTCGCCGGAAGCGGTACGGACCGTGAGAACGACGATGAGCCCCGCCGGGCCCGGGGACGCGTTGGTGGCGGAGACGGCGATGACGTTGTCGCCGGCGCGCACCCGGTCCAGTACGTCGATCACGGCCGGGCGGCGCCAGCCGTCGATGTCGGTCTCCGGGTCGGTGCGGGCCACCTCGACTCCGTTCACGGAGACGGCGTACGCGTCGTCCGCGCTGATGACGAGCGTCGCCGCGGTGATCCCCTCGGGCAGCTCCGCGATGCCGCGGAACCAACGGGTGACCGCCGGAACGCTGCTCGCCGGATCGCCCTCCGGGAACCAGATCCAGGAACTGCCCTCGAGGGACGGCACGTCCGTGAGGCTCGCCGGAGCCGAGATCCAGTCGGCCGTCCACTGCCCGGCGTCCATGAGGCCGGTCTCCCACCACGAGGGCTCGCTCCAGCCGGAGGCCCGGCCGTCGGCGTCCCACACGCGCACGGACCAGAAGTAGCGTGTCCGGGGTTCGAGCCCGGGACCTCCGTAGGGCACGAGCACGGACTCGCCGGACGCGACCTTCCCGCTGTCCCAGACGTCCGGACGGGACAGGCCCTTCGCGGTGGTGGCGACGCGGACCTGATAGGCGCTCTGGCGCATATCCGGCTTGTCGGAAGCCAACGGCCAGCTCAACCGGGGGCGTTGCACATCGAGTCCGAGGGGCTGCTGGACGTACTCCACGGTCGGCGCCGTGACGCGCAGGCCGCCGTGCCCTGCGTTCGCCTGCGCCGGGACAGGTCCGGATCCCGGTACGGCCGCCGCTGGTACCGCGTCCAGGGTCGCCGCCGCGACTGTGGCGGCCGCTCCCGCCAGAACACTCCTCCTACTGATCACTACGACTCCTCGCCCAGAGATGGATGAATCGATTCAGTACCGATGAGTGTGGGTAACGTATGGGCGAGCGGGGTGAAGGTCAATCAGTGTGCGGATACTTTCGCAGGTGCCTCATGTTCCCCTGTTCACTCCGAGCGAGGTCGACGCGTGAAGTGGACGCGAGCTGATTGAACGGTTTCAATAAGGACCCCGAAAGTCGGAGGGTTCGGCAAGACCGCGGCAGTGCACGGACCGCCCCCGCCGTCGGCCAGGCCGGTCCGTGACGCGTGGGTCAGGTCCTGTTCGCGGTCCCGGATTCGGCTTCCGTCAGGAGGCGCGTCAGCCGGGGGAGGAACGCGGGGATGTGCGTCGCGTACGGTACGTGGCCGCCGGGCATCGCGGTGAAGGCGGCGCCGATGCCTGCGGCCAGCTCCTCCAGCGCGGCGCGGTAGCGCCCCAGCAGCTCCTGGTGGAGGTCCGTGCCTCCCTCGGACCCCACCGCGACGGTGACGGGCACCCGCCGGTCCGCCGTGAGGCCGGCCGGAGGGTCCCACCGGTCGACGACGCCCAGCTCGCGGGTCACCCAGACCTCGCCGTTGCCGAGCGTCCGCTCCGCCAGATCGTGCTCGCGCTCACGGGTCGTGCCGGTCAGCCAGCCGCTGAAGTCGGCCATCGACGCGCGGTAGCCGCCTCGCTGCCGCGCCGCTTCGGCGCGCTCGCGCAGCAGGGCGAGCAACTCGTCCCGCTCGGGCATGACCCCGATCTTCGGCGGCTCATGAGCGACCGCGCTGCGCACGACCTCCGGGTGGCGCAGGGCCAGGTTCAGGGTGATGGTGGCGCCGCTGCTGGAGCCGAAGACGTGCGCCGGAGCCAGGCGGAGAGCGCGCAACAGGGCCGCCGCGTCGTCGGCCTGTTCGTCGGGAGAGGTGGCGTTCCACGCCGGTGGACGTCCGCTGCGTGAATTGCCGCGACGGTCGTACGTGATCACGGTGAAGTGCTCGGCGAGGAGGCCGGCCACGGCCGCGTACGTACCGCCGTCACCGCCGGCCCCGGGAATCATCAGCAACGGCGTTCCGGTACCGCGCAGTTCGTAGTACAGCTCGATGCCGTTGGCGGACGCCCTGCCGGTCACCGGCTCGTCGCTGTGACTGGTCGTGTCTGTCATCAGGGGGTTTCTCCGTGCTGTGCGTGCGTGGTCGTGGGACGGTCAGATCTCGAGCAGGTCCCGGCCGATGACGATCTCGCCGTCGAACTGGGAGGCCGCGGCGTCGCGCCACATCTCCTCGGTGACCGTGGGGTGGTGGGGGACCAGGTGGGACAGCACCAGGGTGCGCACGCCCGCCTCCTTGGCCAGCCGGCCCGCGTCCTGTGCGGTCGTGTGGCAGCCCACCAGGTGTTCGCGGAGTGTGGCGGCCCGGGCGCCGCGGAGCTGCTCGAACAGCGCCTCCTCGTAGATCGCCTCGTGGACGAGGACGTCGGCGCCCGCCGCGAGTTCGGCGAGCCGGGGCGAGTAGCGGGTGTCGCCGGACACCACGATCGACCGGCCGTCACCGTCGAAGCGGTAGGCGAGGGCGACGTCGAACGGCGGGTGGTCCACCAGCGTCGCCGTCACCCGCAGCCCGTCGGACTCGTGGACCGGACCGGGGCCGCCGAGGTCGTGGCAGCGCAGCAGTGAGGGGAAGGACGCCCGGCCGGTCGTGCGGGTACGGGCCTCCAGCTCGATCCGCACCATCTCCACGAAATGCCCCACGGACGCGGTGATGCCGGTCGGCCCGTGGATGCCGATCGGCTCCGTCATGCCGTCGGTCCAGGCGAGCAGGGGCAGGGCGCCGACGTCGAGCATGTGGTCCGCGTGGTGGTGGGTGATGTAGATGCCCGCCAGCCGGTCCAGGGGGAGCCCGGCGGCGGCCAGCTGGCGGGCGGTGCCGTTGCCGCAGTCGACGACGTGCACCTGATCGCGGTGGACGACGGCCTGGGCGGGGGCCGCGCGGTGGACGGACGGCCGGGGGCCGCCGGCGGTGCCGAGCAGGACGAGTTTCACGAGGGTTCCTTGGTCGTGGTCGGTGCCCCCAGCAGGGGGTCGATGAGTTCGGGGGAGTAGCGCAGGGAGCGGAACATGCGGTTGGCGGCCGGGACGTCGTCGCCGAGCGGGCTGGTGACGAAGTACGGGTTGACGTACTCCCAGACCGTGGCGCCCTCGGGCGTCACCTCGAAGACACGGCCGGACAGCCCTTCGCAGACCAGGGTTGTGCCGCCAGGCAGCCGCTGGGCGCCCGACTGCAACGCGCTGAAGAAGTCGAACGGGACCGGATCGGTGTAGGTCCACAGGATGTCGCCGGTGCGCAGATCGAACTCGACGACTCGGGAGAAGGGCAGCCCCGGGTGCTGTCGCTGGAAGCCGTTGTCGAAGACGAGTACGCGGTTCTCGCCGCTGAGCGACGGGGCGTGCTGACCGGCGAGGACACCGCTGCCGATGCGTCGGCGGACGGCGCCGTCGGCGCGGTCGACCACCAGCAGGGTGGAGATCTGACGTGCGCTCAGCAGGAGGTCGCCGTCGGGGAGTTCCAGCACGCCGTTGGCGTGCGTCCATTCGCTGCGGTCCATGGGGCCGGGGCCGATGACATCGGTGTCGGGGTCCAGGTGTGCGGACGCGGACCACTCCCACACGGTCTCGCCCGCGGTCGTCATCTCGACGAGGGTGTCCGCGTACATCGTCTCCTGGGCCTCGACACCGCCGCGCACTCGATGTCGGAGCGCGGCGGGGACCTCTTCCAGGCCGAGGAGCAGGACGTTGCCATTGCGTAGCAGGATCGCGTCGTGGTGATGGGTGGGGTGCTCGACGGACCACAGCACCGTGCCATCCCAGGCGACCTCGGCGACCACGCCCCCCTTGAAGGGCAGGGTCCCCAGGAAGGGCACCCGGGGATCGACGACGCGCCCCGAGTACAGGAGGGTTCCGCGTTCGGTCAGCCGGGAGCCGAGGCCCGGGGGCCAGGGCAGTTCCCAGCGGTGGACCTCGCGGCCGTGCATGTCGATCAGGTAGGTCGTCCGCCCGCCGAAGCTCGGGGTGATGAGGGTGTAGCCCCGGTAGGCCAGGGCCGGGTCGTGGGCGCGCAGTCCGAGTCCGGTGCGGCGGCGGGTGACCTGGTCGACCGCCGGCGGTGTTCCGGGCGTCGGCGGCAGGCCCGGCGCGGCCGGGTGCACGGCTTGGGCGGGGGTCACGGACGAGCCTCCATCCGGGTCTCGATCTGGAGGACCAGGCGGTCGATCGTCTCGACGAACGCCTTCTGCTCCGCGGGGGCGAGCGTCCCGAACACGTCACGGCGCAGCCGGTCCACGCGGGGAGCGATCCGGTGCACCACCTCGCGACCCGCGTCGGTCAGGATGAGTACCTTGCGGCGGGAGTCGTTGGGGTCGCGCAGGACTTGGACCAGGCCACGCTGCGTCATGCGCTTGACCACGTCGGCCGCGGTGGCCTTGTCCATCGACAGCCGTGCTGCCAGCGTCTTCTGGTCCTGACCCGGGTCGCGGTGCAGCCCCGCCAGGGCGCCGAACTGGACGGCCGTGACCTCGCTGGAGACCTCCGCGGACCACGCGGCACCGTAGACCTGGACGAGTCTGCGGATCCTGGCGAGGAAGCCCCAGGTCGGGTCGGCCTCACCGAGCGCCTCGGGGGTTCCTTCGAGTTCGGGTGTCGTCATGGCAGGTCCTTCTCGTGGCTGTTTCCGGTCGTCGCTCGGGCGACGCTCGCCGACTGTTCCCGAATCTCCCGCATGACGTTCGCGCGTACCTCCGCGAACCGGGGCAGCGCCTTGGTCTCGATCTGGTCACGGGACTCGCCGAGGCCTGTGTCCTCGACCCGGCGGACCAGGGCGGGGGCGCCGCCGAGCACCACGACGCGGTCTCCCAGGTAGACGGCCTCGTCCACGTCGTGGGTGACCAGGACGACGCTGGAGGAGTAGTCCCGCCGCAGCCCGAGGACAAGGTCCTCGAGGTCGGCCCGGGTCTGGGCGTCCACGCTCGCGAACGGCTCATCCATGATCATCACCTCCGGGCGGTAGGCGAGCGCACGGGCGATGGCCACTCGCTGCTGCATGCCGCCCGACAGTTCGTGGGGCAGTTTGTCGGCGTGCGCGCCGAGCCCCACCGCGCCGAGCACTTCGGCCGCGATCGCCTGTTGCTCCTTCTTCGCCACGCCCTTGCCCTTCAGGGGCAGCACCACGTTGGAGCGCACGGACATCCACGGCAGCAGCGAGCGGCTGTAGTCCTGGAAGACCATCGCCATGCCCGGCGGCGGCTCGGTGACGGGTGCGCCGGCGAAGCGCACCTCCCCGGCCGTGGGCCGCATCAGCCCCGACAGGCACTGCAGCAGTGTGGTCTTGCCGGTCCCCGAGTGGCCGACGATGCAGACGAACTCCCTCGGGGCGACGCGGAAATCGATCCCGCCCAGCACGGTCCTGGCCTTGGCACCGTGACCGTAGGCCTTCTTCAGCCCGACGGCCTCCAGTACCGGAGTCCCGTCGCCGCGGGGGCGCGGTGGGCGCCCGGAGTCGGTGGTGGTCGCAACGGACATGGCAGGCTCTTCCCCTTCGTGGGCGTGTTCGTCGAGGTGTTCCGGGGCGTGTCTCATGCGTCGATCCGCGTGGAGGGATGCCACCGCAGCAGGCGTCGCTGCGCCACGGTGTAGAGCGAGTTGAGCGAGTATCCGAGGAGTCCGAAGACGAGGGTTCCCAGCCACACACCGGCGATGTCGAAGTGCCGTTGGGAGTCGATGATGAAGTGGCCCAGGCCCTCGGTGGCGCCGAACATCTCGCTGATGACGACCACGACGATCGAGACCGAGAGCGCCGTCTTCATACCGGCGAGGATGTGCGGTCCCGCGGCCGGCAGGGTCAGCCGCAGGAACCGGGTCGGCGGAGGGAGCCGGTAGGCGCGTGCAACGTCCCGCAACCGGGGATCGGTCGACAGCACGCCGTCCATCGTGCCCAGGAGGATGGGCCAGACCGCGCTGAGGAACACCACGAGCACCCGGGTGCTCGCCGAGAACCCGATGACGATCAGCAGACACGGGACCAGAGCGGCGTTCGGCACGGCACGGAGGAAGTCCAGCGTCGGCGTGACCAGGTCCCGCACGGTCCGCGACGATCCCATGGCCAGGCCGAGGCCGACGCCGATCACGGCGGACAGGGCGAAGCCGAGCAGGATGTTGCGCACGCTCGGCAGCAGGTCCTGATGCCACCCGTCGGGCCACCACAGGACGGCGCGGTCCCAGATCTCCTGGGGAGTGGAGACGTAGATGTTGTGGGCGGCGTCGGCGGTCACGACCCAGGCGAGCGCCAGCAGGGCGGGTAGCGCCAGGCTTCGGGCCAGACGCCGCGGAACGGCGGCGCTCACGAGTTCCTCCGGTTGCTTGTCGCGGCGTGGTGCCAGCCCATCACCTTGTTCTCGACGCAGCGGAGGGCGACGTTGACGGCGACACCGAGCACGCCGGTCCAGACGCTGAGCGCGAAGATGGACAGACCGTCGCCACCCGCGTTGGCCACGGCCATCTGCTGTCCCAGCCCCGGGGCGCTGACGATGAGTTCGCTGCCGACCACCACCAGCAGGGTGACGACCGTGGTGAGCTGGAGGCCGGTGACGATGAACGGACTGGCGGCGGGGACGACCACCCGGAGCAGGGTCCGGGTCCGGCCGAGGCGGAAGCTGCGGGCCATGTCGAGCGAGACCGGCTCGACGGAGCGCGCGCCCTCGATGGTGGCGATGAGCAGCGGCCAGCCGGCGATGAAGGCGGTCAGGAGGACCACCATCGACGGTCGGGCGCCGAGGAAGAGGACGAACAGGGGGATCAGGGCAAGGCCGGGGACCGAGCGGAGGAAGTTGACCGTCGACCGGGTGTAGGCCTCGACGACGGGAACACGCCCGATCAGCATGCCCAGCGGGACGGCGATCACCACGCACAGCAGCAGGGCGACGCCGGCCTGGGCGAGCGTGCGTCCGGTCTGCGTCCAGGTCTGCGCGTGCGAGAGTTCGACCGCGAGCCGCCTAAGGGTGGCCGACGCAGGCGGCAGGGAGGCCTCGGGCACCAGACCGCCCCTCGACGTCAGTTCCCACACGGCCAGTGCTCCGGCGGCGCCGAGTCCGCCGAGCACGGTACGGCGTATCGGTGCCATGTCAGGATCCGGGGGTGTAGGAGTAGAAGTCGTCGGGGCCGACCCTCTTCTGCAGCCCCGCGTAGTCGGTCAGCACGTCCTCGAGGGAACCGAGGGCCTGCCTGTCGATCCTGGTGCTGAACGCCTGCATGACCGTCTTGGCTGCTACGGCGTCGCTGACGTTCTGGTAGAGCTTCCAGGTCATCGCCCGCACTTCGGCGGGGTGCTCGTTGGCGTAGGTCACGGCCTTGTCCAGGGCCGCCCGGAACTTCTTCAGCGTCTCGGGGTTGTTCTTGATGAAGTCGTTCTTGGCGAAGTACACGTCGAGGGGCGCACCGGCGGGAAGCGGGTCGGTGTAGTTGAAGAGAACCCGGACCTTCG
This sequence comes from Streptomyces cyslabdanicus, assembly GCF_052663305.1. Taxonomy (NCBI): domain Bacteria; kingdom Bacillati; phylum Actinomycetota; class Actinomycetes; order Kitasatosporales; family Streptomycetaceae; genus Streptomyces; species Streptomyces cyslabdanicus. Next base: position 6,625 of record NZ_JBQRUW010000064.1, on the reverse strand, counting down.
GGTTGGCGCGGGCGACCGCGGCGTTCGGCTCGTTGAAGTTGGCCGATGCCACGCGCCCCGACAGGAGGGCTCCGAGCTGCTGCGCTCCGGGCATCTCGACGAGCTTGAGGGCGTTGGGGTCCCCGCCGTCCTTCTTGACCGCGGCGCGCAGCCCGACGGCCCCGAGGTCGTTGAGCGAGGTCACGGCCAGCGTCTTGCCCTGCAGGTCGCGCGGGCGCTTGAGGGAGGGGTCGACGACGTCCACGTCCGCTCCGGACTGTCCGGGGCCGCGGCCGTGGTCGATGGCCGCGGTCTGTGCCACGACCTTCACGGGAGCCTTCTTCGACAGGGCGCTGAGCAGCGGCGGCGCGGCGCCGAAGCCGATGTCGTACTGCCCGTTGAGGACGCCGGCCAGTGTGGCGTCGAAGGCGGTGGAGGTCTGCGGTTCCACGGTCAGGCCCTGCTCCTTGAAAAAACCTTTCTGCTGGGCGATCAGGAGCGGCACCTGCGGGCCGATGGGGATGGTGCCGACCTTGATGGTCCGGACGTTCTTCGCCTCGGGCGTGCCGCCCGGGCCGCAGGCGGCGAGGGCGGCCAGGGCAAGCGAGGTGACGCCGGCTGCGATGACTCGATGCTGTCTCTTCATGCTGGACCTCTCGGAGGGGTCGGCGTGGAGTGATGCATGGCGCTGGGGGGGGGCTCCGGTCGGCCCGGCGTGGGCCCGGACCGGACGGAGCGGGTGCTCGTGCGGTCGACCGGGCTCGTGGGGCTCTGGCGCGGCCTTGCGTGGGCGGTCCGGAAGGGGTCTCCTCCGGCAGGAGCCGTCTGTGCCGCGTGGCGGGGCGTCCCGGAGTCGGTTGGAACGTATACGAACTATCTCGGTGGTGCCCCCGAGAGTCAATACTTCTACGGTGTCCAACTCAGGCTGTTGGGTCGGATGGGATGTGTACTGCCTGAATGACGGCGTGACGCCGTGGGAGCAGGGCGTGGGTCCCGGACGGCTCGGCAAATGGGGTGAGGCGAGGCGCGGTCGGACGCTACAGTCGAACCCCCCACCACAGGGGTGAAGGACCACGACAGCGAAAGGAGGGACAAGCCCATGATCCGCATGATCACCGCGCTCGAGCCCTCCCGGGGTGCGGACCGTATCTGACCGCCCCCGGAGCGGACGGGCGCCTTCACCGGAGCGTGCCTTGACCGTGCATCAGAACGACCTGACCATGCGTCCGATCACCGGACGCGAAGAACTCGACCTCTTCTGCCGACTGCCCTACACCCTCAACGAGGGACTGGCGGACGACCTCGCCGTCGGCCGCCGACGCCCGGAATGGATGTGGGTCGCCGTGTGCGGTGACCGCCTGCTGGCCAGGGTGGCCTGGTGGAGCCGGCCGGGCGATGACGCGCCCTTCATCCTGGACGTCCTCGACCTCGACGACGGCATCCCGCGCCCCGAACGTGTCGACATCGGGGTGCGGCTTCTGCGTGCCGCGACCGCGGCCACCCTCCCGAACGGGTCGCGTCCCCCCGAGTACAGCCGCTTCATCCCGCCGGACTGGCGTGAGACCACGGTGACCAGGCAGGTCGTCGAGGAGCGCATGACGGTACTGGAGCGCACCGGTGCGCGGCTCTTCGTCGAACGGCTGCGCCTGGAATGGCGTCCCGCATCGCCCGTTCCCGAGCCCGCCGGACGCCTCGCGTTCCGCCCCGTCCACGACACCGGGGAACTCCTCGCCCTGATGACCTCGGTACTGGACGGGACACTGGACGCACACGGGCGGGACGACCTGACCCGGATGTCCGCCCACGAAGCGGCCGTCAAGCACTACGAGGAGGAACTCGCCCGCTACACCAGCCCGCGCGACTGGTGGCGCGTCGCGACCCTGCCCCACGGAGAGCCGGTGGGATTCGTCCTCCCCGCCCACAACGGCTACAACCCCGTCATCGCCTACATCGCGGTGCTCCCCGGGCACCGCGGCAACGGCTACATCGACGACATCCTCACCGAGGGCACTCGCGTGCTCGCCGAGCAGGACGTCCCCCGTATCCGAGCGTCCACGGACCTCGGCAACACCCCCATGGCGCACGCGTTCCAGCGCGCCGGCTACGTCAATTTCGAACGCGAGATCAACATGACCTGGAGCTGACCGGGGCGGGGGCACCTACGCGGGTGCCCCCGCCCGACCCGTCCCGCTCGCTCAGCCGATGGTGACGACACGCGCCCAACGCGGCGGGGCGTCCGGGACGTAGGCGGGACTCTCCTCGTCCACGGCCCGGGCGGGCCGGGGGAAGAGCCCGACAACGGTGCGGCAGGGTGGCTGCGCGGAGGGCCACGGCGTCTGGCCATCCGTCAGGGCGACGATCACGTCCGGGCGGGGCCGGGAGCGCAGCGCCCGGGCGAAACCGGAGCGCAGATCCGTCCCCCCGCCGCCGACCAGTTCCAGGTTCTCGGCACGGCAGAGGGGGACGGCGATCCCTGCCGCCGCGTCGCAGGAGATCACCGAGACCAGGTCGCGCCGTCCGCCCACCGCCCGCGAGATCGCCGCCACCTCCAGCAGCGCGCTGCCCAACTCGGCGTCGCTCACCGACCGGGAGGTGTCGATCACGACGCAGACCCGGGGCGGCGTACGGCGCAGGCTCGGCAGCAGCACCCCGGGGACACCGGCCGAGCGCCGGGACGGACGCCGGTAGCTGTGGTCCTCGCCCACCCCTGGCGCACCCGCCGCCGAGCGGACCGCCGCCCCCAGCAACTGCCGCCATGGCTGCGGCGGATGGAATGCGTCCTGCGCCCACCGGCGCCACCCGTCCGGCGCGTTCCCCGGCCGGCCCCTGATCCCCTCCGCGACCCGGAAGCGGACGGCGTCCCGCTGCTGCCTGCTCAGCCCATGTGCCCCGTCGGGGCCCAGCTCCCACGGCCGATCCTGCCCGTCGGCGCCACCGCCGCAGTCCAACCAGGCGAGGTCCGCGGTGAGTCCGGACATCGACGCCGTCCGCAGGTACTCCTCCATGAGCAGCCCGTCGGGCAACCTCAGCAGCGACGGCAGCACCGCCCCGGCCGGCAGGGGCAGCCCGTCACCGTAGATGTCGTCGTTGATCTCGAAGTCGGCGGCGATGTTCCGCCGCAGCCTGCCCCAGTCCTCGGCCGGGGACACCCCCGTCTCGTTCCGCTCGCCGGGCCTGTGCTCCTCGTGCTCCCGCGCGTACCGCTCGCCCCGCCCGTGGTGGTCCCGCAGCAGATGGGAGACCTCGTGCACCCAGACGCCCGCCAGTTCCTCCACCGGGGTGCGCGCCACGAAGCCGGGGGAGACGTAGCAGCGCCAGTGCGCGTCAACCGCCATCGTCGGCACCGACCGGTCCTCCACCACGTGCAACGCGAAGAGCGCGTCGGCCAGGTAGGGACGGACCTTCACCGCGTGCAGCCGGGCGGCGAGCAACTTGTCCATGTCCAGCGGGAGTCCGGACCGGCCGGTCCGTCCGCCGGTGCCGGCCGGCGGCCCCGGCACGGTGGTCCGTACCGGTCGCGGCGGCGCGGGCCGGGTCACCGGGCGCGGCAGTGGGCGCGGTCCCGGGCGGTTCGCGGCCCCCGTCATCGGCCCGCCCCCGGCGCACGCCCGGCGTCGGCCGACGCCGCGACCCGTTCCACCGACCGGTCCGCCCGGCGGGCGAGACCGACCACCCCGGTCAGCCGCTCCACCGCCTCCGGTACCTCCCAGTCGTCGCGCCGCAGCGCGGCGAGCGTCGTCGCCGGGGCGACCAGCAGGTCCGGGGCGCCGGTCTCCAGCGCCCGCACCAGGACCGCCCAGCCCGCCTCCCACCGCTCCCGCTCCGGCCGTGCCCCGACGGCGGCCACCACCGCCTCCAGCGCCGCCTGGCGCAGATCGCCCCGCACCGGCAGCTCGGCGGAGGGCGGATCGGCCAGCAGCGACTCCGGGTCCGGCAGCTCCATCCGGTCGAGGTGGGCGAGGAGTTCGAGCCCCGGTCCGTCGCCCACCGCGCCCCGCACCAGCAGTGCCAGCACTTCCCGGGAGACGCAGGCCGCCGTGCCGAAGGCGAGCAGGGTCAAGGCGGTCTCCCAGCTCCGGGGCGAGGGCCAGGCACCACCGCGCCGTGTCTCGGTGCTCGGCAGGCGGTGGATCAGCGTCGGCCGGGCTTCCAGGAAGCCGCAGACCGCACGCCGGGCGAAGGTCACCGCCTCCGGCAACCGCTCCGGTACCAGCCGGGGCAGCTCCGCCCGGGGCCAGACCCCGCCCAGCCCGCGCACCACCACCTCCCGGTCGTGCACCCAGTGCAGATGCACGAACCGGTTGGCCAGCGGCGGACTCAGCTCCCATCCGTCCGCGGCCGACGCGCGCGGATTCGCGGCGGCCACGATCCGTACGCCAGGCGGGAGTTGCAGCGTACCGACCCTCCGCTCCAGGACGACCCGGAGCAGTGCGGCCTGGACGGCCGGGGTGGCGGTGGAGAGTTCGTCGAGGAAGAGCAACCCCCGTCCGGCCCGTACGAGTTCGACGGCCCACCGCGGCGGCGCCATCGGCACCCCTCGCACTGCCGGATCGTCGCCCACGATGGGCAGCCCGGAGAAGTCGGACGGCTCGTGGACGCTGGCGATCACGGTAGTCAGCGGCAGGTCGAGAGAGGCGGCGAGTTGTGTCAGGGCCGCGGTCTTGCCGATGCCCGGCTCGCCCCAGAGCAGTACGGGCAGGTCGGCCGCGACGGCCAGGGTGAGCGCTTCGAGCTGCTCGTCGGGACGCGGCTCGGTGGTGGTCGACCGTAGCAGGGCCAAAAGGCCGTCGGCGACGGTGAGTTGGGCGACGGTTCCGCAAGCGCCGGAGTCGGCGGGGGCGGGCGCGGTTGTGGGCGGGATCGTGCTGGACGGCATGGGCATCACCTGGGGCGGAATGAGGGAACGGGACGGCCCGAACCCGGAGATGTCTTGGTGTCGTGGGGCGTGCGCGAGCAACGCGCAGTGCGGGAGGGGACTTCGCCGGTACATGTGGGCCGGTGCGGCCGGTGCGGCCGGTGCGGCCGGTGCGGCCGGTCAGCGGGTCAGGCCGGTGCGGGGCCGGGCCCGGCTGCTCCGCTTGCGGCGCATGGCGGGAGGTGAGCGACGGTCGAGCCGAGGACGATGGCCTGCCTCCGCGTGTGCCGCGGCCGAGCCGTTCTCCTCCCCCCATGCACCGGCACCGGGGTGCGGGGTGAGGAGCCCCGAGCGGAAGAGCCCGTGGTCGACGCGGCGGGCCGCGGCCGACTCCAGTTCCGCCCGGAGCGGCCCGTCACGCAGGACCGCGGCGGGACCGAGCAGTCCCTCGACCACGGCCAGTGCTCCGGCGACGTCACCGTGGCCGAGCCGTTCCCGGACCGCCGGCAGTGCCTCCGGGCTGCGGTGCACCGCGTCGATCGCCCGCAGGCACGGCAGCGCCGGCCCGCCGAGCGCCACCAGCAGCTCCTCACGGCGCAGTTGGTCCGGGTCGTGATCGACCGCCGTCAGCACCCCGTCCCGCAGCGCGATCCGGTGGACCTCGCCGCGGCATTCCACCCGGTGCGGATCACCGGGCTCGTGGACGGGGCCGGCCACGGGTGCCGAACCGGACGGCGCGAGTGCCGCGGCGACCAGCGGGTGCAGTCCTTCGGCCGAGACCAGCCCGGCGCGCAGCAACTCGAGATCAGGAAGGACCCGGGCCGCGGCCTCCGGCAGCATCGGAAGCGCCGCGACCTCCTGCGGCGGCAGCGCCTCCCGCAGTGGTCGGAACGTCGGGGCATGGCTGTCGTCGGGGGCGACGAGTTCGAGCACGGCCCGGTTCCGCGCACCGAGCCGCACGGTGAAGGCCCCGCGAGGGCGCCCTTCGGCCCGCAGCAGCAACTCCGCCTCGGCAGCCCAACCAGCCGCCGCCCAACGGGAATCGTGGGGGGTGGGCAGGTCGGGCGGCGCCGTGGAGGATGTGCCGTCCGCACCGCACCGCCGGGCCAGTTCCCCGCTCCGCCCTGAGTCCCAGAGATGCCGGTGCAGGTCGAGCCGGAAACGCCGGTCGGGATGCGGGTGCGGGTGCGCGAGGTGCTGTCCGGAGCCTTCGTTTTTGGGCCCTTCCCACAGGGCCAGGGACATCCACTGTCCGGCGTCTGCCCGGGCCGGTGGTGTCCGCACCACCAGTCGCAGCGGCACGGGGCCCGAACTCCGGTAACGGGCCAGGGAGACGGTGACACCGGGCCGCAGGCGCCCGCCGGGGGCGATCCGGGGCATGTGCCAGCGGAGCAGGTCAGGCGCCAGCCGACGCAGATCCGCGCGGAGACGGGTGACGAGATCGGTGCCGTGGCGGTCGCGCACGGCGCGCAGATCGAGATCGACGTCGACTCGGGCGGCGGCGCAGGCCCCCGCCCAGTCACCGACCGTACGTCGAGCGGTCGCGGTCTCGATCATGGACGGTGGCACGGCGTACTCACGCACGCGCTGCCACATCAACAGGCGGGTCGGAATGTCGTTCGCGAGGTGATGTGCCATCAGCACTCACCTTGCGCGGACGATTCCCCCCATCCGTACGAGGAGAGGTTCATCACCCGAGCATCATAGGCCACGGTTCCTCCAGGTGTGGCCAGGGTTTTTCGTTGGGATCAGCCCGCGAGCCCGGCATGATCCGAACGAGAGGCCCTAGTG
>NZ_JBQRUW010000063.1:0-79790 GCF_052663305.1 Streptomyces cyslabdanicus | reverse complement strand
CTCTCGCCGCACCGGCCGAAAGCCCGAGTACATCCAGTACGAGGACTTCCGGCCGGCACACCGAGAGCACGCACCGGACGCCGCTCCTTGACGGGCAAACGTTGCCCGCCGCGGCACTAGCATCGGGCCATGCCCGGCACCTCACCCTTCCGCGCCTGGTTGGCGCGGCGCCCGCCGGCCGCCGGGGCCGCCGTGATGGCCACCGGCATCGTGTCGGTCGCCCTGCACCTGACGGGCTACGAGGTGGTGTCCCGCGTGCTCCTCGTGGTGGCCTGCTTCGCCTGGTTGACGCTGGCGGCGGACTTCGTCCTGCGGCTGCTGGGCGACCGGTCGCGGTGGGCCGAGGAGGCGGGGACGCCGGGCGCCCTCACCGCCGTCGCGGCGACGACCGTGCTCGGGACGCGATTCTCGGCGCTGGGGTGGCAGACCCTCGCGGAGGCGCTGCTCGCGCTGGCCTTCGTGCTGTGGCCGGGACTGCTGGTGCTGGTGGTCCGCAACTGCCGTCGCCCCATGCCCGGGGCCGTGTTCCTGAGCTGCGTGGCGACCGAGGGCCTGGCCGTGCTCGCCGCCACCCTGGCCAAGGAACGGGCCGTGGCCTGGCCGGCGTACGCCGCGCTGCTGCTGTTCTGGATCGGGCTCGCGCTGTACGTCTTCGCGCTGTGCTGCTTCGACCTGCGCCAGCTGCTCGAGGGGCACGGGGACCACTGGATCGCGGCCGGGGCCCTGGCGATCTCGGCACTCGCCGGCGCGCGGCTGCTCACTGTCGGCGCGAGCATGTACCTGTGGGACGACGACGACAGCAGTGTGCTGCGTACGGCGACCCTGGCGCTCCTCGTGCTCGACCTGTGCTGGTACGCCGTCCTGGTCGTCGCCGAGCTGGTACGGCCCCGGCCACGCTACGACGTGCGCCGGTGGTCGACCGTGTTCCCGATGGGCATGACGGCGGCGGCGAGCATGTCCGTCGCGGCCGCCGCCGGCGTCCCGTCGCGTGGGCTCGGAGAGGTGCTGCTGTGGGTCGCGGTGGCGGCGTGGCTGGCCGTCGCCGCGGGCGCGGTCCTGGACGCGCGCACGGAGCTCAGGGCGCTGCGCTGACCGTTACGCCGACAGTATGTTCCGTCACATCCACGGGACGCTCCGTCACGTCCACAGCACGGCGATGAAGATGTTCACCGTGGTCAGCAGGCCCACCAGGCCGAACAGGCTCTTGTCCACCTTCTCGTCGTCCCGCTTGACGTAGACCAGGCCCAGGATCACGATCAGCAGCGCCAGCTTCACACCGATCTTGATGTTGTCGAGGTGGTGTCCCTGGGCCTCGTTGAGGCCGACCAGGGCCACGCCGGTGACCAGCATGGTCACCGCGCCGTGCAGCATCGCGGGCACGAAGCGGGCCGTGCCCCGACCCATCGCCTTCATCTGGGTGAGGAAGCCGCCGAGCAGCGCGGCGATACCGACGATGTGCAGACCGACGAAGAGATGGATGAGTGCGTCCATGAGTCGGAGCCTAACCAGCGGCCGATTCGCTCCCCGCACCGCCCCGGGTGGACTCGGACGGACCCGTGTCGGTCGCCGCATATATGCGACCCATAGCACCAGGCCCGGCCCACAGGCCCCGAAAATCCCCCTATCGGTCATCCCAGCGCGCCAAGGCAGCGTCCCCGGGACCGGATCACGACCACATACGGTCACCCAGTGATCCCCTGACGCCACTTCCGTACATGACCTCACCGGGCGCTCATCGAGCGGCTTAGCTCCTGCTCCAGGTGACCGGCTTCACCGCCGCCCGGGCCAGGGGCGGCGGCCGGACATCACCGCCGAGAAGTCCGGCGGCGGGCCGCTCCCCCTGTGCGGTCCGCCGCCGGGCCGGCGCCCCGCCTCCGCGGCCGGCTGAAGGGACGTGACGCTCGACGTGGCAGCGCACCGCAAGCACCGACAGCGCTCGCTCGGCGGAAGCACCGTCCGCACGGCCGCCACGATCGCCCTCGCGGGCGCCGCTACGGCGACCGGCTTCGACGGCACCGGGCAGGCGGCGCCGCGGCCGGCACCGGAGCAGATCAAGGCCACGGTGGACCGGCTCTACCAGGAGGCCGAGACCGCCACCGAGAAGTACGACGGCGCCAAGGAGAAGGCTGACACGGCCGAGAAGCGGCTGAAGGCACTGGGCGACGAGGCCGCCCGCAGGCAGCAGAAGCTGAACTCCGCCCGCGACGCGCTGGGCTCGATCGCCGCGGCGCAGTACCGGGACGGCGGGATCGACCCCGTCGTACGGCTGATGCTGTCCGACGATCCCCGGCGGTACCTGGACGGGGCCGAGTTCGCCGAGCGGGCGGGCGTCCGCCAGACGGCCGCCGTGTCCGACGTGCGCCGGCAGCTCCGGGAGATCGGCCGGCTGCGTGGGGACGCGCGCGTCGAGCTGACCTCGTTCAGGTCGCGGCAGGCGGAACTGCGCCGGCAGAAGAAGGCGGTCACCACCAAACTGGACGAGGCCCGGCGGCTGCTGGCCGGACTGTCCCCGCAGCAGCGCGCGGCGATCGGCGTGGGCGGGGACACCGGGGGCGCGACCCGCCACGCCACCGGCGCCCGGCAGCCGCTCGGTGACCCGGCCGCGGTCACCGCCCCCGGTAGCCGCGCGGCGGAGGCCGTCGCCTACGCCTACCGGAAGCTCGGCAGCCCCTATGTGTGGGGAGCGACCGGGCCGAACGCCTTCGACTGCTCGGGCCTGATCCAGGCCGCCTACCGCTCCGCGGGGGTCTCGCTGCCCCGCACCACCTACGCCCAGATCGGCGCGGGCCGCCGTGTCCCACGCTCCGCACTGCGCCCCGGCGACCTGGTGTTCTTCTACTCCGGTGTCAGCCACGTCGGCCTCTACGTCGGCAACGGCCAGATGATCCACGCCCCGAACCCCTCGGCCCCGGTCCGCCTGGCCCCGATCGACCAGATGCCCTTCGCGGGGGCGACCCGGGTGGCGTGAGCAGCGCGGAGTGAAAAAGCTCAGGGAGTGAGCCGAACGGGCAGCGCCTGGAGCCCGTTTGTCATGAAGGACTCCAACTGCAGCAACGTGCCTGGCTCAACGGCCAAGGTCAGGTCCGGGAAACGCTCGAACAGCGCGGGAAGTGCGACCGCGGCCTCCAGCCTGGCCAGCGGAGCGCCGATGCAGTGATGCACGCCGTGGCTGAACGAGAGGTGAGCCTTGGTCTCTCGGGTGACGTCGAACCGGTCGGCGTCCGGGCCGTGCACGAGCGGATCGCGTCCGGCGGCGGCGTAGCAGCCGAGGATGGCCTCGCCGGCCCGCAGCGTCACGCCGTTGCCGACGTCGATGTCCTCGACCGCGAAGCGCAGCGGCACGTTCGGCACCGGTGCCTGGTTGCGGAGCGTCTCCTCGACCACGTCCTCCCAGGTGGCGTCACCGCTGCGGACAAGGCCGAGTTGGTCGGAGTGCGTGAGCATGGCGACGATCGCGTTGCCGAGCAGATTGCCGGTGGTCTCGTAGCCCGCGCTCACGAACAGCGCCAGCGTGTCGACCAGTTCCTCCTCGGACAGCGGCATCGCATGGGCGTCGCGGGCGTCGATCAGGGCGGAGGAGAGATCGTCGGCGGGGCGCTCGCGCTTCTCGGCGACCAGGTCCCGGAGGATTCCCTGCAGGCGCGGGAAGGCGGTGACGGTCTCCTCGGTCGGGCTTTTCCCGATGTTGACCAACAGGTCCACACAACGGGAGACCTCCTCGCGGGCCGCCTCGTCACCGATGCCGAACAGCTCGCAGATCACCTTGATCGGCAACGGGTAGGTATAGCGTTCCCGCAGATCCACGGGCCGGTCCGGAGGCAGGCCGGCCAGTTCGTCCAGCAGAGCGTCGGTGATCGCCTCGATGCGCGGTTGCAGCGCTGCGACGCGGCGTGCGGTGAAGGCGTCGGCCACCAGCACGCGCAGCCGACGGTGGTCCGGGCCGTAGGCGGTGAGCATGTTCCGCATGGCCACCCAGGGGAACAGCGGCCAGTCCGGGGAGATCTCGCCCCTGATCCACGCCGGCCAGTGCTGGTAGGCGTCCTTGGAGACGCGCGGATCGACGAGCAGGCGCCGGAGCAGCCCCATGTCGCTCACGGCCCAGGCCCGCACACCGCCCGGCATCTCGACCCGGACGACCGGGCCGAGCGCACGCATGCGATCGGCCTCGCCGAGGACGTCGCGGCCAGTGTGATCGATGACGAAGGGGGTTAAGTCGTCAGGTCCGTCCATCGTCTTCTCCAGAATCATGGTCGCGGGCCATGAGTCTCGGCCTCGTGGTGGTCGAACTCCTTGACCGGCCCCGTCCCGTACGGGCCATTCGCCTCTGAGGCCGAGTCACATCGGTGGCGGACAAGAGCACTGGAACCATAGGTGCATCGGCGAGAACACCACAATGGCGCCTGCACGGGGACAGGCACAGACAACAGGCACAGACAACAGGCACAGACAAAGGCACGCCTACGGAACGGTCACACCAGCCGGCGTGCCGTCGCCCAGCGGGTCAGCTCGTGGCGGTTGGAGAGCTGGAGCTTCCTCAGCACCGCGGAGACGTGGGACTCCACCGTCTTGACGGAGATGAAGAGCTGCTTGGCGATCTCCTTGTAGGCGTAGCCGCGGGCGATGAGGCGCAGTACCTCGCGCTCGCGCTGCGTGAGGCGGTCGAGGTCCTCGTCGACCGGCGGGGCGTCGGTGGAGGCGAAGGCGTCGAGGACGAAGCCGGCCAGGCGCGGGGAGAAGACGGCGTCGCCCTCCTGGACCCGGAAGATCGAGTCGACGAGGTCGGTGCCCGTGATCGTCTTCGTCACATAGCCGCGCGCTCCGCCGCGGATCACGCCGATCACGTCCTCCGCCGCGTCCGACACGGACAGCGCGAGGAAGCGGACGGGCCGCTCCGCGTCGGCGGTCAGCGCGGCGCAGCGGCGCAGCACCTCCACTCCGCCGCCACCGGGCAGGTGGACGTCGAGCAGCACCACCTCGGGCCGGGTCGCGGTGATGACCGTGACCGCCTGGTCGACGTCCGCGGCCTCGCCGACGACCTCCACGCCCGTCTGCTCGGTCTGGCCGATCTCGGCCTGGACTCCGGTGCGGAACATGCGGTGGTCGTCGACGAGGACCACGCGCACGTGCCGCCCGCCCTCCCCCGTCGTCCCCGCTCCCGCCGTACCGTTCGCCTCGGTCGGGTCGCTCATCACGTGTTCTCCGCCCTCTCCATCTCCAGCTCGACCTCCGTGCCGCCGTCCGGCACGGCCCGCAGCCGGGCCGTCCCCCCGTTGCGCTCCATACGGCCGATGATCGATTCTCTGACGCCCATCCGGTCGGCGGGTATCGCGTCGAGGTCGAACCCGGGTCCGCGGTCCCGGACCGACACGAAGACCGTCCTGCCCTCGACCTCGGCGTAGACCTGGACGGCGCCGCCCTCGCCACCGTACTTGGCGGCGTTCACCATGGCTTCCCTCGCGGCCTGCATCTGGGCGCCGATCCGGTCGTCGAGCGGGCAGTCGCCGACCACGACCACCTCTATCGGGACGCCGTGCTTGTCCTCGACCTCGGCGGCGTTGCGTTTGACCGCCTCGGCGAGGGTGGCCGGTTCGTCGGCCTCGTCCTTGCCGTTGCCCTCCGGCTTGTAGAGCCAGGCGCGCAGGTCGCGCTCCTGGGCCCGGGCGAGGCGGCGCACCTCGCCCGCGTTCTCCGCGTTGCGCTGGATCAGGGTCAGGGTGTGCAGCACCGAGTCGTGGACGTGGGCAGCGACCTCGGCCCGCTCCTGGGCGCGGATGCGCATCAGGCGCTCCTCGGAGAGGTCCTGGGTCATGCGCACGAGGTAGGGGCCGGCGAGCAGGGTTATCCCGACCAGGACGGCGAGGGCCGCCTGGAGGACCGAGCCGAGGTGGGCGGCGGACCCCTGCATCACGAAGATGGCGGAGACGCCGGCCGTGACCAGCAGGACGCCGGCGCCGGCGCGCAACAGGGTGAGCGTGCGGCGGCGGCGGCCGACCTCGACCCAGCGGGCCCGCCGGGCGTTGTCCGCCTGGCGCCAGACCAGGGCGACGCCCGCGGCGACGAGGACGGCCGGCAGGAGGTAGGCCTTCGCGCCGTTGCCCGGATTGACGCTGCCGACGAAGACCATCGCCACGACGACCATGAGGAGCAGGGCGACGATCTGGCCCTTGTCCGGCTTGCGGGCGATGATTCTTCGGCGGCCGTCCGGCGAGATCCCGGTGGTGACGAGGGACGGCGGCTTCTGGTCGCCGACGCCGCCGAAGCCGAGGGGCACGAAGAACCAGAAGGCCGCGTACACCAGGGCGCCGAGCCCGTCGGCCATGAACAGGCCGACGAAGACCAGCCGCACCCAGACCACGGGCAGCCCGAGGTGCCCGGCGAGGCCCCGCGCCACTCCGCCGAGCCAGCGTCCGTCGCTGCTGCGGTAGAGCTTGCGCGGCGGCCGCGGGTCGTCGACGGGCACTGCTGCGGCTTCCGGCATGCCATTGATGGTCACACGGCCGGCGGTGCGGGGACATCAGGGTCCGTCCCCTAGACTCCCCTGATCTTCGAGTCGGCTCTTCCGGTCTTCGGGGCCGGCCTTCGGAAAAGGCCCGGGTCGCGGCGCGGCGGGCCGGTCGAACGCAACCCCCGGCCGCGGCTCAGGGGCGAATCAGGGTTCGGCCAGGGTCGTCCCGGCTCCCGCCACGACCGCGCGCCCGTCACCATGGACGCATGACGAATCACCAGCACGCCGCGTCGGGTCCGGTGCCCGGCTCCGGCTCGGACCCGTCCCCGGGCACCGGGCCGCGGGACGCCGTGCCCGGTGCGGGTGCGGGTGAGCGGCCGCGCGCACCCGGGCAGCCGGGCGCGCCGCACACGGACAAGCGGCCGGACGCGGCCGACGGGACAGGAGGGGAGAGCGTGGCGGGCACGACGGGGACAGCCGAACACGGGGACCCGGCCAGGGGGCCGGAGACCGGGACGGCGGGCGCCGGCACCACTGCCGGGGCGGGCCCGGAGGCCGGCACCACTGCCGGGGCGGGCCCGGAGGCCGGCACCGGATCGGGCGGCACCGACGGCGTGCCTAGGTTCCGGCGGGACCGGGCGCACAGGATGATCGGCGGCGTCTGCTCCGGTCTGGGGCGGCAGTGCGACATGGACCCGGTGATCTTCCGGATCACGCTGGCCGTGCTGGCCGCGACCGGCGGCATAGGTCTCATCTTCTACGGCTTCGCCTGGCTCTTCGTGCCGTACGACGACGAGGACGAGAACGAGGTGCGCAAGCTCCTCACCGGCCGGGTGGACGGACCGGCGCTCGCGGCCGTGCTGTTCGCGCTGGTCGGCTGCGGGGTCTTCCTGTCCATGCTGGGCAACGGCAGCGTGCTGACTTTCGGCGTCGTCCTGTCCCTGCTGCTCGCCGGCGCCGGGTACTGGTCGCAGCACCGCGGCACCCCCAGCCCCGACCCGCTGGCCGCCCAGGCCGCCGCCGACGCCCCGCCGGAGGCCCAGGCACCGCCGGCACCCGCGGTGTACCCCTCCTGGTGGCGCGACCCGATCGTCAAGGACGGCAGCCACGTCGGCGGGACGGGCTATCTGTGGGGTCCCGGGGACTCGCGCGAACGGGACGTCGCCGCGGCCGTGAACATCGGCCTCGGCACGCAGGCCCGCCCGTACACGCGTCCGGTGCGCACCGAGCCGCCCCGCACCCGCGGCCCGCGCGGGATCGGTGGCTGGGTCTTCCTGCTGGCCCTGCTCGCCGGCGCCCTCGGCACCCGCCTGACCTGGCACGGCCACGCCCTGGGCACGAGCCTCCAGACCGGTCTGGCCTGCGCGCTCGCGGTCTTCGGCCTGGGCATAGCGGTCAGCGCGTTCCTGGGCCGGACGGGCTTCGGTTCGATCCTGCTGGCACTGATCACCGCGGCTCTGCTGGCCACTTCGACGGCGCTGCCGAAGGACATCACCACGCAGTGGGGGCATCGGACCTGGCAGCCCGCCGCGACGGCGAGCGTCCGGCCCGAGTACCACCTCGGCACCGGGGAGGGCACCCTGGACCTGACCCGGATACACCTCGGCAAGGGAGCGACGGTGACGACGAAGGCGCAGGTGGGCGTGGGCCGGTTGCGTGTGATCGTGCCCGCGGACGTGACCGTGCGGGCGAAGATCGAGGTGGGGATCGGCGACATCCAGCTGCCGGGCGACGGCTCACAGGACGTGGACGTGGCTCCGGGCCGGCGTCAGCAGATCACGCTGCCCGCGACCGCGGGCGGCAAGGACGCCGGGACCCTGGACCTCAAGCTCCAGGTCGGCATGGGGCAGGCGGAGGTGAGCCGTGCTACGCCATGAGTTCCAGCCGGGGAAGCTGGTGTCCGGGGTGTTCCTCGTCGGCGCGGGCGTGGCCTACGCGGGGGACGCGGCCGGCACCTGGCACATCCCGTGGTTCCTGGTGGTCCCGATGGTCGTCGGCGGCCTGTTCCTGGGGGGTGCGGCGGCGGTGGTGAACAGGGCCGTGCGCAGGCACCGGGAGTCCCGCGCGCCCCTGGGCGGGGCGGGAACGGGAGGCACGGGCTGAGCTGTCGGTGCTCCCCCGCGCCCCCGTGCTGAGCTACCGGTACTCCGCCGCCCGTCGCCGCCGCCGTACCCGCAGCACGGAGTCGACGGAGAGCACCGGGGTCCCGGCGAGGACGAGAGGCAGCCACGCCATCAGATAGGCGAGGTCGTTGCCGTAGTAGTAGGGGGTGGTGGCCCAGCTGACCGTGAGCCACAGGCTGAAGGAGATCAGCGCGCCGCCGAGCGCGGCCAGGCGGCCCAGCAGGCCGATGAGGATGCCAAGGCCGACGGCCAGTTCGCCGAAGGCGATGCCGTAGCCGAAGCCGACCGGGCTCTTCAGGGCCAGGTCGACGAGGGCCGGAAGGGCGGAGGAGTCGCGGACCGCGTGCATCGTCTCGCCGATCGACCCGGGACCGGTGGTCTGCATGAAGCCGCTGGAGGTGAGTTTGTCGATACCGGCGTAGAGGAAGGTGACGCCCAGGAAGATGCGGAGGGGCAGGAGGGCCCAGCGGGCTGCCGCGTCCCGCCAGGTCCGACTCAGCTCGGTATGCGGGGTCTGGGTGTCCGTACGAACCTGGGTCTTCACTGCGAGCCGCCTCTCACCGCCGTCGTCTGTGCCCCTCGACCGACCATACGTATGCGCGACAGGGCCCGCTCAACCCGGCGGGGGATTTTTTCCGGCTTCCACGTGACTTCGGCTCATGCGTCCGAAGGTGTCCGGGTGCTGACGGCCCTCCACAAATCCATCCGCGCCCGATGCTCCGGATGTGTCGGCCGCCACCACTCGATCACTCGGTCACTCGGTCACGTCGATCGTGTACCGGTTCGTCTCCACGCCCGCCGCCGTCACCACCTGCACCTCGACCCGGCCCGGCTCGACATCCGCCGGGACGGGCACGGTCAGGGCCGTGTCGGTGGGGTTGCTGAAGCCGCCCGTGACCGGGACCAGGGGCACGTGCACGTTGACCGCGCCGATGCGGACCCGCATACGGGCCAGCCGGTCGGCTCCCTGCGCACCCGGCGGGACGAACCCCGCGCCCCGGATCTCGATGTCGTCGCCGGTCCGGATCGGCGCGTCCAGGTCCCCGGCCTCCCGGGCCCGGACCACCGACAGGACGACCGGCCGGCCGCCGTCCGCGTACTTGCCCGCCAGGTAGGTCGCCGCCGACACCAGCACCACCACCGCCAGTCCCCACGGCAGGTCGGGCAGCTGGTCGGGGCGGCGGGCCAGCCGCACCGCCGCGAACACCAGCGCGACGGCGCTGATCACCACGTACTGGATGTCGGCGAAGGAGCCCCGTCCCGCGTCGTCGGTCAGCAGGTCGGCCGCTCGCGGCCGGTCCGCGCGCACCTTCTGGAGCCGCTGCCCCAGCACCCGCAGTCCGACCACGCGCCGCACGAGGACCGCGATCCCGCACACCACGGCGAGCACGGTGACCACACCGGCACCCCGGGCCAGGTCCAGCCCGGAGATCAGGGCGTCGCGCTCGGTGTGGTCCGAGGCCGCCGCCAGCCGGCCCGCCAGCACCAGGACGGCGTACGCCACGAACAGCACCCACCCGGCGGCCACCGCGCGCGAGGTGGACAGCCGGTTGTCCTCGCCGATGACCGGGGCGAGCGCCCCGCCGCGCCCGCGGTGGAGCCAGGACGCGGCCGTCAGCGCCCCGGCCACCAGGACGGCCCCCAGCAGCCCCGCCGTCCGGGCGGTGCTCCAGCCCGCGCCGACCGCCGTCAGCGCCTGCGCCAGAAGCAGCAGGACGACCGTCGCCCACACCGTGTACGCCGTCCAGCGCCACAGCCGCGCCAGCCAGGCCTCGCCCTCGGCCCGCCCCCGCTCGGCGACGAGTTCCGCGGACTGCGTCAACTCCTCCGAGACCCACTGCCGCGAGGCCGACGCCGAGTGCGCCACGGCCGCCGGCAGGCCCTGGCCCGCGGCGAACTCGTCCCGCTTGAGCAGGAACGCGGCAACGGCCTGCCGGTGCCCCGCACGCGCCCCGTGCGGGCAGTCCCCGCAGGTGCAGCCGCCTCCGTGAGCGCCCACACCGCCTCTCGCCTCCTGCACCGCCACGCCCGACGCCCGCCTTCCCCGGATCCCGCGGCCCGGCCGCGGCGACAACACCCCTACGCAGAAAGCGAATTGTGCCCTATGCCACCCCGGGCGCGTTCGTCAGGTCCGGCCGGCACGGGTGAACTCGGGAACGCCGTGTTGACCCGTTGCCGGGAATCCCGACAGAGGATGTCGGGTATCGGCGCCACACTCGGGGCATGGCGACGAACTGGGCGGCGTTTGCCGCGGTGGAACCCGGCCTGGCCATGACCGTCGAACAGCGGTTCAGGGCGTTCCCGCACCACGTCCTGGTGACCCTGCGCAGAGACGGCTCCCCCCGCACCACGGGGCTGGAGGTGCGCTTCGTGAACGGCGAGCTGTGGCTCGGCATGATGCCGGGTTCGCTCAAGGCGCTGGATCTGCGCCGGGATCCGAGGTTCGCGCTTCAGGCGAACCCGGGGCCGGACACCGGGATGAGCGGCGGTGACGCACGGATCGCCGGGCGGGCGATCGAGGTGGAGGACGCCGAGTCGAAGGGCGCGTATGTGAAAGAGGTGGAACCGCCGCAGCCGTTCCACCTCTTCCGCACCGAGTTGACGGAGGTCGTACGGACCTACGTCGAGGACGACACCTGTCTGGTCGTCCAGGTCTGGAAGCCCGAAGAGCCGGTGCGGACTCTCAGGCGGACGTAGACCGGAGCGGGCTCACTCCCACTCGATGGTCCCCGGCGGCTTCGACGTCACGTCGAGGACCACGCGGTTGATGTCCCGGACCTCGTTGGTGATGCGGGTCGAGATCTTCGACAGCACGTCGTAGGGCAGCCGCGACCAGTCGGCGGTCATGGCGTCCTCGCTGGAGACCGGACGCAGCACGATCGGGTGGCCGTAGGTGCGGCCGTCGCCCTGGACGCCGACGCTGCGCACGTCCGCGAGCAGGACCACCGGGCACTGCCAGATGTCACGATCGAGGCCGGCCGCCGTCAGCTCCTCGCGGGCGATGGCGTCGGCCTCGCGCAGCAGGTCCAGGCGCTCCTTGGTGACCTCGCCGACGATCCGGATGCCGAGGCCGGGGCCCGGGAAGGGCTGGCGCTGGACGATCTCGTCCGGCAGGCCGAGCTCCTGGCCGACCATGCGGACCTCGTCCTTGAACAGCTGACGCAGCGGCTCGACCAGCTTGAACTCGAGGTCCTCGGGCAGGCCGCCGACGTTGTGGTGCGACTTGATGTTCGCGGTGCCGGTGCCGCCGCCGGACTCGACGACGTCCGGGTAGAGGGTGCCCTGGACGAGGAACTCCACGGCCGGGCCCTCGTCCGCGATGATCTCCGCCTGGGCCTGCTCGAAGACGCGGATGAACTCGCGGCCGATGATCTTCCGCTTCTCCTCGGGGTCGTTGACCCCCTTGAGGGCGGTGAGGAAGCGCTCCTCGGCGTCGACGACCTTCAGCTGCACGCCGGTCGCGGCCACGAAGTCCTTCTCGACCTGCTCGGTCTCGCCCTTGCGCATCAGGCCGTGGTCGACGTAGACGCAGGTCAGCTGGGAGCCGATGGCCTTCTGCACGAGTGCGGCGGCGACCGCGGAGTCCACGCCCCCGGACAGCCCGCAGATCGCCCGCTTGTCGCCGACCAGCTCGCGGACGGCGGCGACCTGCTCGTCGATGACGTTGCCGGTGGTCCAGTTCGGCTTGAGGCCCGCGCCGCGGTAGAGGAAGTGCTCCAGGATCTGCTGGCCGTACGTGGAGTGCATGACCTCCGGGTGGTACTGGACGCCGTACAGCTTCTTCTCGTCGTTCTCGAACGCGGCGACCGGGACGACGTCCGTGGCGGCCGTGACCGAGAAGCCCTCGGGGGCGGCGGAGCAGGCGTCGCCGTGCGACATCCACACGTCCTGCTCGGCCGGGGTGCCCTCGAAGAGGGTGGAGGAGGGCCTGGAGACGGACAGGCCGGTACGGCCGTACTCGCGGGCTCCGGTGTTGTCCACGGTGCCGCCGAGCACCTGCGCCATCAGCTGGAAGCCGTAGCACATGCCGAAGACGGGGACGCCGGACTCGAAGATCTCGCGGTCGAGGCGCGGGGCGCCCTCCTCGTACACCGAGGAGGGGCCACCGGAGAGGATGATCGCCGCCGGGTTCTTGGCGAGCATCTCCTGAACCGGCATGGAGCTCGGCACGATCTCGCTGTAGACCCGCGCCTCGCGGACGCGACGGGCGATGAGCTGGGCGTACTGCGCGCCGAAGTCGACGACCAGGACGGTGTCGGGGGCGGCGGCAGCGGGGGTCGCTGATGACACGGGGTGCCTTCCGGCGTCGGTGGGGGTCCTTGTGCTTGTCGATTCTACCGAGGTGGTCACAGGTGCCCTCCCCCACCGCCCGGCGACCGCCCGCCCACCGCGCGGTGGGCGCCGCCCGGGGCACCCGTCGAGGGGCCGTCTCCCGCCCGTCTCATCATGCGAACCGTGTTGGACGTCTCGGACAGGCGAGGCATACTGGCCCCATGCTCACGCTGACGACCTTCCTCTTTACCTATGGCAACCGGCCCACCGGCTGCCATGGTCGTGCTGCTTGAGCCACTGACAAGCGACTTCCCAGGCGCCCCGGGCCGACAAGGTCCGGGGCGCCTGGCGTTGCGGTCCTTGTCATCCGGGGCACCGCACCCGACCAGCGAGGAGCCCCCGCCATGACCGCCACCGCAGCACAGCCCCAGATCCCGGCAGCCACCGCCGCGAACAGCGCCCGCGCCGACGAGGCCGCGAACGTGATCACCGGCGCCAGGGAACGCATCGACGCCCTCGACGACCGGATCATCGGCCTGATCCAGGAACGGATGGCCGTCTCCGCGGTGATCCAGGAGACCCGGATCGCCTCCGGAGGCCGCCGGGTGAACCTCTCCCGCGAGATGGAGGTCCTGGGCCACTACAGGGACGCCCTGGGCAAGCCGGGCACGACCCTGGCAATGACCCTGCTGGAGCTGTGCCGGGGCAGGATCTGACCCCCTCACCGCCGTCCCCCGCCGCCCCTCCCAGGTCCCGCCGCTCTCACCCGTACGGCGCGTGACCGCCGCGCGGGACGCCTCGTTGTCCCGGTGTCCGCGCCAGCCAGGGGCGGGCCCGAAAGAACCACGCGTGGATCTCCGGAGCGATGAGGCGTGCGGATCGTGCCGTGCGTCGTGGGACCTCGCTCCAGGGAAGTGACCGGACGGCAGGGGACAGCAGCCCGGTCACCCAGATAAACGGCCGGCTCCGGGGACGCCCGGGGCCGGCCGGCGGAACAGAAAGACGTACAAGGCCGGACCAAAGGGTTGCGGACGTCAGGTTCGTCCAGCACCATGCGTGCCAGGCACCTCCGCCTCCGGACCGCCAGAGGTCGAGACCAGACGGGCGCCCTCTGCGCGCCGGGGCGCACGACGACGCATCTCGACGCACGGACGGCACACGGCCGCCTCAGGCGGCGCACTCCCCCGGCGCCTCTTCCAAGAGCACCGGCGCCCTTGACGTCGGCGCGGACCGGAGGGGGGCCCCGCGACCTCGGGTCGCGGGGCCCCTCTCAAGCGACGGGAACTGTGATGCAGGACACACAGAAAACCCGTCGGCCGGGGCGCAACCTTTCACAGCCTCCCCGTGTCACATCAGCAGACGGAGGAGGACCTGCGCCAGGAGGGGGGTGCAGGTCCTTTCTTCTCTTTCGCCGCTTCTTCCGGCCTTGTTCGGCGGCGCGGGCGTTCAGGGCTTCTTCGGCGGCACCGGCGGCATCCCCAGGAACGGCAGCCGCAGGGCGCCGAAGGCGTCCGCCGGGACCGCCGGACGCCGTGGCTCCACCGGCCGCAGACGCTCGTAGGCGGCTCCCTGCGGCGGGCGCGGGTCGATCTCACCCTTGTTGGGCCAGTACGACATCGCCCGCTCGGCCTGTGCGGTGATGGTCAGGGACGGGTTCACCCCCAGGTTCGCCGTGACCGCGGCGCCGTCGACGACCGAGATGCCGGGGTGGCCGTAGAGGCGGTGGTACGGG
Organism: Streptomyces cyslabdanicus; assembly: GCF_052663305.1. Lineage (NCBI taxonomy): Bacteria > Bacillati > Actinomycetota > Actinomycetes > Kitasatosporales > Streptomycetaceae > Streptomyces > Streptomyces cyslabdanicus. The sequence goes on along the minus strand of NZ_JBQRUW010000063.1, from coordinate 65,218 downwards.
TCGATGACGCCGGTCTCGCGGGAGGCGCCGATCGGGCAGCCGCCGAGGAAGTGCGCGGTGAGCGGAGTGCCCATCAGCTCGCCCACGTTGGACCCGGCGAAGCCGTTGATCTCGGCGGCGAGCGCGGTGGCGCCCTCCGTGGCGGCCCTGATCTGCTGGGGGTTGGGCGCCCCGTGCCCCTGACGGGCCGTGAGCAGTCCCTTGCCCACGCCGTCCGGTTTCAGGTACGTGGTCAGGGAGTTGTCCAGGGACTGCATCACCAGGCCGATGATGGTCCGCTCCGACCAGCGGCGGTTGGACAGGGAGCGCAGGACGAGCAGGGGGTGGCGGACGGCGTTGGCCAGCCAGGCCGCCACCCTGGACGAGCCCTCGGCGTACGGGACCTGGAGGATCGACAGGCCGCCCATCGAGTTGGAGCCCCGGCCGTAACGGACCGGCTCGATGTGGGTGTTCTCGTCGGGGTGGACGGAGGACGTGATGGCGACTCCCCGGGTGAAGTCCGCCTTCGGTTGCCCGGTCGCCTTCCGGTAGCGCCGGTCGTCGGTCTGGGCACCCACCAGCGCCTCGGAGTTGGTGCGGGTCAGCTCGCCCAGCCGGGAGGAGAGGTGGGGCAGCCGGCCGCTCGCCCTCATGCGGTGCAGCAGCGTCTGGGTGCCGTAGGTGCCGGCCGCCAGGACCACCCTGCGTGCGGTGAACAGGCGGCCCGCGCCCTTCTTCCGGTCATCGGTGGGGAGCGTGGCGACCGCGTAGCCGCCGCGTGAGTCGTCCGTGACGGACACCACCGTGGTCATGGGGTGGACGACCGCGCCCGCCTTCTCGGCGAGGTACAGGTAGTTCTCGTTCAGGGTGTTCTTGGCGCCGTGCCGGCAGCCCGTCATGCACTCGCCGCACTCGGTGCAGGCCTTGCGGTCCGGTCCGGCCCCGCCGAAGTAGGGGTCCGCGGCCCGCTCCCCCGCCTCCGCCCTCGTCGTGCCGTCGGCGTCCTCGCCGTCGCCGAAGAACACCCCGACCGGCGCCATGTGGAAGGTGTCGCCGACGCCCATCCGCTGTGCGACGGCCTTCAGATGGACGTCGGAGGGGGTCATCGTCGGGTTGAGCCGCACGCCGAGCATGCGCCGCGCCTGGTCGTAGTACGGCGTCAACTCGTCCTGCCAGTCGGTGATGTCCCGCCACTGGGGGTCGTCGAAGAAGGGTTTGGGCGGTATGTAGAGGGTGTTGGCGTAGTTGAGGGAGCCGCCGCCGACGCCCGCCCCGGCCAGCACCATCACGTTGCCGAGCAGGTGGATGCGCTGGATCCCGTACATGCCGAGCTTCGGGGCCCACAGGTAGTTCCTCAGGTCCCAGGAGTTCTTCGGCAGGGTCTCGCGGGTGAAGCGGCGGCCGGCCTCCAGGACGCCGACGCGGTAACCCTTCTCGGTCAGGCGCAGCGCGCTGACGGAGCCGCCGAAGCCGGAGCCCACGACGATGACGTCGTAGTCGTAGCCGTCTTGAGACACGTGCTCTCCTCGTCGAGAACGGGTGCCGGCCGAACGGTGCCGACCGAACGGTGCTGGCCGAACGGGTGGGTCTAGCGGAAGCGGAACGCCTTCATCAGTCTCAGGCTGCGGCTCATGAACGCCGCGTATCCCTCGTCGTCCATGCCGAGCGACGGGGCCATGGACAGCAGCCGCTGGTGGGCCAGGGTCTGGGCCTCGGTGTACTTGAGGATGCCCTCGGAGCCGTGCCGGCGTCCGAGCCCCGAGTCCTTCATGCCGCCCATCGGCGACTGGACGCTGCCGTAGGCGGGGGCGTAACCCTCGTTGATGTTGACCGTGCCGGTACGCAGCCGGGCGGCGACCTCGCGGCCGCGGCGGGCGTCCTTCGTCCAGACGGACGCGTTCAGGCCGTACGGCGTGGAGTTGGCGCGCTCGATCGCCTCGTCGTCGCTCGTGAAGCGGTAGACGGAGACGACCGGGCCGAAGGTCTCCTCCGCGCACACGGCCATCGGGGCCTCGACGCCGTCGAGGATGGTGGGCTCGAAGAAGTACGGGCCGATGTCCGGGCGGGCGACGCCCCCGGCCACCACCTTGGCGCCCTTGGTGACGGCCTCCTCCACATGCCGGGTGACGGTCGCCAGCTGCCGTTCGCCGACCAGCGAGCCCATGTCGGCGCCGTACGCCAGGGACGTGCCGAGCCGCATCGCCCGCGTACGGGCGGCGAACCGCTCGAGGAACGCGTCCGCGACCGCCTCGTGGACGTACAACCGCTCGATGGAGATGCACAGTTGGCCGGCGGAGGAGAAGCAGGCGCGGACCGCTCCGGCCGCCGCCTTCTCGATGTCCGCGTCCCTGAGCACCAGCATGGCGTTCTTGCCGCCGAGTTCGAGGGAGACGCCGACCAGTCGGGCGGCGGCGCTCCGGGCGACCTCGCGTCCGGTGCGGGTGGAGCCAGTGAAGGAGACGTAGTCGGCGTGCCGGACGACCTCGGGGCCGACGACCGGGCCGTCGCCGATGACGACCTGGAACACCTCGGCGGGCAGCCCGGCCTCGATGAGCAGGTCGCGGGCCCACAGCGCGGTCAGGCAGGTCTCGGTGTCGGGCTTCATCACCACCGCGTTGCCCGCGACGAAGGCGGGCAAGGCGTCGCCGACGGACAGCTCCAGGGGGTAGTTCCACGGGGCGATCTGGCCCACCACCCCACGCGGATGGCGCAGTTCGGTGACGCGCGTGAGGGCCGGGATGGCGCCCGTGTGCCGCCTGGGCTTCAGGTAGGCGGCGGCGCGGCGGCCGTAGTGCCGGGCGGCGACGGCGACGGCCTGCACCTCCTCGTGCGCGTGCAGCCGGGCCTTGCCGGTCTCCAGCTGGACGAGGTCCAGGACCTCGGCCTGGCGGGCGAGCACCAGGTCGTGGAAGCGGAGCAGGACGGCCGCGCGCTGCCGTACCGGGACCCGCGCCCACACCGCCTGCGCGGCGCGGGCCCGTTCGTAGGCGTGGGCCACGTCCTCGGGGGTGGACTCGGGCAGGTCGGCGAGCTTGTCGCCGGTGAACGGCGTGTGGTTGGCGGTCCGGCCGGAGCCGGCGACACCCTTGGTGAGCCGGGCGACCAGCTCGGGGGTCACCACGTCGGCGGCGGTGCGGGCCCCCGCGGGGGCGGGCGCCTGGGGATTGGTACCGGTCTTCGCCGGGGCCTGCGCGTCCGTCATGACGCGCAGGGTATGCCGGTCGGGCAGCTTTGTGTACCCGTCAGTAATAGGCATTCACCGGATTCACCGACCGCTCACAGCACGCCAGTGATCACTGGCAACGAATGCGCTGATCAGGGCGTTGTCACAGACGGTCGAGCTCCAGGTTGGCGATCGCCGCGCGCGCCACCTCGCGGCCGCGTTCGGTGAAGTCGCCCTTGCCGGGATAGCCGATGGTGAGCTTGTACAGGTCGCCCGCGGAGGTCTTGTAGTAGAACATCCGCAACTCGCGCGGCATCGGGTGCGTGTTGTCGTCGGTGGTGTAGACGATCGTGTTCTCGGCGGCCTGCTTGCCCTGGTACGTCGACTGCTTCGGGTGGGTCGCCGGGTTCTCCGGCATGTCGAGTGCGTAGTCCCCGGACTGCTTGTAGGTGCCGTTCTCGTCGTACATCTGGGCGGCGGCGGAATCCTTGATGGAGCGTTCCGGTTCCTCGGTCTTCTTGAGCAGGATCAGCCCGACCGTGATGCTGCCGCTCCAGTCGCTGTAGGTCACCCAGTGCTTCTTGTCGTTCTTCCGGTCCGGCACCTGCCTCTGGTAGTCCTTCGGCACGGCGATCGTGGCGGCCACGTCCTTCTCGTGATGGGTCGCCCAGTCCTCGGGCAGCGGGCCCGCGAACGGGCGGGCGATGAGGACGTACGCCGTCACCGCGACCGCGACGACCGCCGCGCCGAGCCCGAGCCACGCCCCGCGCCCGAGCCGGGGGCCGCGCGGCCCGCCGGGAGCGGCCTGCGCGTACCGCACCACCTGCGTGGGCTCCGGGGCGGGCGGCGCGGCGGCCGCCTCCAGCAGGGCCCGGACCCGCGCGGCGGGCGGACGGTGCGCCGGGTCCTTGTGCAGCAGGCCGGTGATGACCTCGGCGAGCGGGCCCTGCGCGGCGGCCGGCGGGGCGGGCGTGGCGTTGAGGACCGACTGGAGGGTGGCCGGGGTGTTGCTGCGGCGGAACGGGGAGACGCCCTCCGTGGCCGCGTACAGGACCACGCCGAGCGACCACAGGTCGGAGGCCGGGCCGGGGCGCTGCCCCAGCACCCGTTCCGGGGCTATGTACTCGGGTGAGCCGACGAAGCCGCCGGTGTCGGTCAGGTTGGTCTCGCCCTCGATCTGCGCGATGCCGAAGTCGGTGAGGACGATCCGGTCGTGCCGGCCGATCAGGATGTTGTCCGGCTTGACGTCCCGGTGCAGGATGCCCGCGGCGTGCGCGGACTCGAGCGCGCCGAGCACCTCCAGGCCGGTCCGGGCGGCCTCGCGGGCGTCCAGGGTGCCCTCCTGGAGCGCGGCGCCGAGTGAGCGGCCCTGCACCAGCTCCATCACGATCCAGGGCTGCCCGTCGACGACGGCCACGTCGTGGACGTTGACGACCGCGGGGTGGTCGAGCCGGGCGGCGGCGCGGGCTTCGCGGCGCATGCGCTCGAAGGCGTTGGCCCGTTCCCGCTCGGGGAGATGGTCGGGGACGCGGGGCTCCTTGACGGCGACCTCGCGGTCCACCGTCTCGTCCTTGGCCCGCCACACGGTCCCCATGCCGCCGTGCCCGAGCTTCGCGAGGAGCCGGTAGCGCCCGTCGATCAGCCGGCCGGCGCCGGGGTCCTGCTCCTGCGGCTGCGGCTGCGGCTGCGGCTGCGCGGGAACCGCGCTGGGCGGCTGCCCGGGTGCGGTGCCCTGCGGCTGCCCGCCTCCGCCGTCCGATGCGGGCGCGGCGTACGGGTTGTGCGGATTGGGCACCCACGCCTGCCGGTCCGGCGGTTGCAGGGCGAAAGTCGTCGGATCGTCGGCCCCGTGCTGGGCGCCCCCGTGGTTGCTCATGGGTCCATCCATATCGCGACCGCCTCCGCCGGCTCCACCAGGGGGCGCATCCGGTCACCGACCCGTGACCTACCGTTCCCGGAGACTGAGCGGGAGTGAGTCCTGATGCCAGGACTCGTGCTCAGCCGTGTGCCCCGCACGGTTGTGAGCACTCCCCCAGCTTCGCCGGGGGGACCCCCAGGTCGCCCGCTTTCGCTCCGTATCCGGGCGGCACGGATCGTGTCCGTGGTCCGGGAATGCGGGGGCGGGATCCCTCACGGGCGGCGCGGCCCGACCGGGGTCAGCCGGCCCTCGGCCGCCAGCTCTGGAGCACGGTCTGGAACTGCTGCCGCGTGCGCGCCCAGTCCTCCTCCGGCGAGGACATGTAGATCACGTACTCGACGCCCTCGCGGGAGAAGTACGTCTCCTCGATGGCGTGGCGCGGGCCGGGGAACGGCGTGTCCTTCGCCAGGGCCGTCCATGTGTACTCCCACAGGGAGCCCGGGCAGTCGCGGTAGGTGTTCGGCTCCAGACCCACCCGCCGGTAGTCGACCAGCCGCTGGAGCTGCTGGTCCAGGTCGAGCTGGTGCTCGTGAGCGGTGGAGAAGTCCGGCGTGTCGTCCACCGCGACACGGATGAAGTGCTTGCCACCGTCGGGGGTGTAGTCGACCTGGTGGGTCGCCTCGTCGAACTCCTCCCGCTGCCAGGTCCCGTCGGGCACGGCGATGCTGAAGCCGTACGGGTCGTCGACGCGCACCCAGCCGGCCTGGAGGCCGTCGGCGTTGTCGGTGGAGGGGGAGGGCGAGGCGGAGGGGGAGGACGAGGGCGAGGTGGAGGGCGTGGTCTGCGGCGGAGCCGACTGGGAGGTGCCGGAGTCCTGCCGCCGGCCCTGGTCCCACTTCTGAAGCAGCACGGCGGTGCCGCCGCCGACGAGCGCGGCGAGGGCCACGACCAGGACCAGGGTGCGCAGGCGGCGTCTGGGTATCGGGACCGGGTGGTGCTGCGCCGCGGGTGCGGCGGCCGCCGGCGGCACCGGGTACGGGGTCGTGCCCGACGGCCAGGACCCGGCGACGGGATGCGCGGCCGTCTCCGGGCGGAGGACGAGCGGCTGCGTGGGCACGTGCGCCTGCGCGCTGCTCGGTCTGCGCCCCTCGGCCGCCTCGGCGAGCATCTGCTCGGCCTGCGCCGCCTGCGGCCGGTCGGCCGGGTCCTTGCACAGCAGGGCGGTGATGACCGGGGCGAGCGGTCCTGCGTGCCGCGGCTCGCGCGGCTCCTCGTCGACGACCGCCTGCATGGTGCTCAGCGCCGAGGTCCGGCGGAACGGCGACAGGCCCTCCACCGCGGTGTAGAGCGTGGCGCCCAGCGCCCACAGGTCGGAGGCCGGGCCCGGATCGTGGCCGCGGACGCGCTCGGGGGCGAGGTAGTCGACCGAGCCGACGACCTCACCGGTGCGGGTGATGGTCGTGTCGCCCTCTATCTGGGCTATGCCGAAGTCGGTCAGCAGGACACGACCGTCCTGGCCGAGCAGCACGTTGCCGGGCTTGACGTCGCGGTGCAGCACCCCGGCGGCGTGCGCGGCGCCCAGGGCCCGCAGCACCCACAGGCCGATCCGGGCGGCCTCCGCCGGGTCCATGCGGTCCCGATCCTTGAGCGCGTCCGCCAGCGAGCGGCCCTCGACCAGCTCCATCACGATCCACGGGCGGCCGTCGTGCTCCAGTACGTCGTGCACGGTCACGACGGCGGAGTGGTTGATCCGCGCCGCCGCGCGCGCCTCCGCCCGGGTGCGCGCCAGCAGGACCTCCTGGTCGCTCCCGGCGGCGTAGAGCGCGGCGGTCAACTCCTTGATGGCGACGGCCCGGTGCAGCACCTCGTCGTGCGCGCGCCACACCCGGCCCATGCCGCCGCTGCCGATGGCTTCGGCGAGCCGGTAGCGGCCCGCGAGGAGCAGGCCCTGCATCTGATTCACGTTTCCCCGCAGTGGTCTTGACAGGCTCAGCGTAGGGACCGGCCCCCCGGCTGGGAACCGGCGGGGTCCCCAGAAGGCCTCCCTGTGACGGTAGTCGCTCGCCGGGTGCCGGGATTCCGGCGGTTCCGGCGGTTCAGCCGGTGTACCGGTACGTCGTCGAGGCCTGCTCGTACAGCGTGGTCACCCGGTCCCGTTGTTCCTCCGGCCCCCGTACCTGCACCACGTGGTACTTGCCGTCGACGAGGATGGCCAGGTTGCGCACGAAGAGCTGCCGCCCGCTCGCGTCCGTCCAGGTGAACTGCCCCTCGGCCATGACCTGTCCGCCGACCTGAGTGGTCAGCAGGCCCGTGGAGGTGGCCCAGCTGGAGTCGCGGTAGGCCTGCAACTCGCGCTCCTTCTCCCGCTGGTACACCATCGGGTCGCTGCCGAACCCCGCCGCGGTGTCCCGTCCGGGCACCACGATCAGCTCGAACGCGCCCTGGGAGTAGATCACTTGGCCCTGGTTGTTCCCGGGCGTACGGGCCCAGTCCTTGGCGACGGCGACCTGGAAGCCGGCGGGGTCCTTGCGCAGCGTGAAGCCGCCGGCGACGTCCGGTGTGGTCGTCTGCGTCTCGGCCTCGGCCGAACCTGCGCTCCCCGAAGGGCTGTTGTCCGCCGCGGGCGAGGTCCGGCCGGGCTGCGGGGCGGCGCTCGGGCCGTCGCCGTGCGAGTGCGCCGGTGCGGGGCTCGCCTCGCCCGCGGTTCCGGTGCGGTCGCCGCCCGCCGCGCCGTCGCGGTCGGCCTTCGGCATGAACAGCATGGCGTAGGCGATGGCGCCGGCCAGTAGCAGCAGGATGAGCAGAAGCAGCATGCGGCCCAGGCGCCGCGGCGAACCCGACTGCCGCTTGTGCCGTCCGTGCGGGGCGGGCAGCCCGGCGCGCCGCCTGCGCACCAGTTCGCCGCGGCGCCGTACGACGGGCAGCCTGCTCGGGTCGGCGGGCGGGACGGCGATGACGTGCGCGCCGGCCTCCGGCTCGGGCGCGGAGCGCACCAGCGAGCGCAGCCAGCCGCGCAGTTCCTCGAAGTCGAGGCGCTCGGTGGGATCCTGCCGCAGCAGCGACTCCACGACCGGGCGCAGCGGCCCGCACTCCTCCGCGTACGCGGGCGGCTCGGCGCACACCATCTGCACCAGCTCGGCGGTCGACTCCTCCGGGTACGGCGCGTGTCCCTGTACGGCCCGGAAGAGCAGCGCCCCGAGCGCCCACAGGTCGGTCGCCGGGCCGATGGGTGCGGCCAGCTGCCAGTTCTCGTGCACGGGCCCGGCCTGTTCCGGCGCCCAGCGCTCGGTCACCGGTCCCACCACGGCCATCCGTGCCTGCCGCGCCCGCTCGGCGGCCAGCGCGGTGGCGGGCCCCCGGCGCGCGGCGGCCCCGGCGACGGATTCGCCCCAACGGGCCGGCACGCGCCCGGCATCCTCGCCTCCGCCCGAGAACCCGGGGCCCACGCTCGGCAGGCCGCCGGGGCCCGGGCCCTCGATGTCGGGGGCGGGTGTCGAGCCGGAGGTGGTTCCCGGTTCCGGGGTGGGGGTGGTTGCGCGTTCTGTGGTGCGGGCCGTACGCGAGCCCGACTCACCGCCGGTGGGCGCGGGTGGGAGCGGTGTGGCCGCTCCGGGAGGGGAGCCGGTGCCGTGACCGGTGGGGGCCTGGACGCCGTAGGGGTCGGCGATCTGGCCCGGAGGGGCGGCGGATCCGGCGGCTCGGGGATCGCCCTCGACGGACGTGCGGGCGCCGGGCAGTTCGGCGCGTGCGCTCTGCTGTGCCTCCTGCACCCGGGCGGCCGCCCGCGCGCCGGCGCGGTACGCGGCGATCGCCCCGGCCCGCGCCGCCCTGATGTCCCCGCCGGTCTGAGGTGTCCGCCGCGCGGGCACACCCGGGGCCGCGGGCCGGCCAGGGATCGCGGGCGTGCCCGGCGCACCGGGTCCCGCGCCCGGGCCCGGCAGCGGCAACGGCCCGGCCCCCCGCGCCTCGATCGCGGCCCGCCGGGCGGCCTCGGGATCGGCCGGCACGGCGCCCGCGCCGCTCCCGGGACCACCCGCGCCGCCCGCGAAGCCACCAAAACCGCCCGTGACCCCCATGACCCCGGTGGGTCCGCCGAGGCCCGCCGCACCAGCCGCGCCGTCGAGGCCCGCGGAATCGCCCGGCGTGCCGGACGCGCCGTGCGGACCGCCCTCGTCCCCGGTGCCCTCGAACGGGACCGGGTCGTACCCGCACAGGGCCTCCTCGGCCGCGCCGACCGCGAGGCCGGTCAGCATCACGCGGCCGTCGTCGCAGACCAGGACCGTTCGGGCGGTGATGTTGCGGTGCACCCAGCCGTGGGCGTGCAGCACGCGCAGTGCCATGAGGATGTCGGAGGCGACCTCGGCGGCCCGGTACGGCGTCAGCGGCTTCTCGGCGAGCAGCGCGGCCAGCGGCCGCGCGGCGACCAGTTCACTGACGACCCACAGCGAGCCGCCCTCCGCGAACACGTCGAAGACCTGGTCGAGCCGGGGATGGTCGGGGATCCGCGCCGCGGCCTGCGCGGCCTCCACCGCCCGCCGCACCGCCGGATCGGCGGGCCGCCGCGACGCCGTACGCGCACCGCGCGCCTCGCCCGCCGAACGCCCGCTACGGGCCGGTCCCCGCCGAAAGGCTCCGTCGCGCGCGGTGAAACCGTCGGGCAGCCCGTCCGCGTCGAGCACCTCCGCCTCGACCACCTCGGGCAACGGCACCTGCCGCAGGAGGACTTCCTGTCCGCTGTAGGTGTCGAAGGCCCGGGTCTCGGTCAGTTCGTACTCGTCGGACGGAGGCAGCGGCAGGCGGTAGCGGTCGGCGAGAACCCGACCCGCATAGTCGTCCACGTTGCCTCCCCCGGCCGCACGGTCGGTCAATTCCGTTCGCCACGCGTCCCGTTCCCGATGCTTACGGTCCGCAACCACTCACGATACGTGCCGGAGGCAACCCGCAATGACGGGATGCCGGATCTCGCACGCCGAACCCGGGGCCGGGGCCCCGGGGGTGGGCGGCGGGACCGGTCCGCTCACTACTTCTTCGGCTGGAAGGTCTCCGTCAGCGTCTTCCAGGTGCTCTTGCGCAGGTCGCTGTCCCATGCCGCGGCCTTCGCGCCGTACATCAGCGCGTACCCGAGGTGGTCGTTCACCACGAACCCGCGGTCTATGGTGCGGTACTTGGTCCCGCCGTCGACGTAGGTGAACTCCCAGTCGGCGGTGTTCCAGTCGCGGTAGTCCACCTTCTCTATGCGCACCCGCTTGTACTGGGAGCGCACCATGTACTTCTCCTGGTTGGTCCAGTCGGCGACCGGGTCGCCCTTGGGCGTGGACGTCCAGGCGACGAGCAGCCGCTGCCCGTCGGGGCCGGTGAAGCGGACCCCCGCGGAGTCGGTGCTCGCGTAACTCCAGCCCGCGGGCAGCCCGATGGAGAAGCCCTGGGCACCCTTGTACGTCGAGGCCACGGGGGCACCGCCGTCGTCCCCGGACCTGTCCCCGCCGGACCCGGAGCTGGAATCGGAGTGGGAACCGGAATCGGAACCGGAAGGGGAGTCCTCACCCGACGTCCCGGCGTCGGCGGCCGTGGCCGGCGTGCCACTGGAGCCGTCGGCCTCCGTCGCGGAGCCGGACCGGTCCCCGCCCGTGCGGGCACCGTCGGTCGCGTCCTGCCGGGTGGAGGCGTCCGCGGACGCACCGGCGGTGGCGGCCGTACGACCGGCCGCGTTCTTGTCGTCGCCGCCCTTGTCGTCACCGCCGAGCGTGAAGGCCAGCACGGCGCCGACCACGGCGAGCACCACGACCACCGCGACGATCAACAGCGTCCGCCGCGGCACCACGTCGGTGAGCGACGCCCTGGGCGCCGGGCGCGGCGGCAGGTCCAGGTCCGGCGGGGTCATCACGGGCCACCCGGAACTGGGCCGCCCGGCCCGGTCGCCCGCCTCCTCGCCCCGCCTGCCTCCGGAACCCGAACCGGAGCCGGAACCCGAACCGAAGCCCGCCGAACCGCCCTTGCGGGTACGCCGGTCCGGCTGCGCGGGCAGCGGGACGACCTTGGTCGCGTCCGCGGGCGGCTCCGGCTCGTCGTCCTTCGACTCGGGCGCGTTGACGACGGCGTTGAGCATGGCCCGGGCGCCCGCGTCGTCGAGCCGCTCGACCGGGTCCTTGTTGAGCAGGCCGTGGATGACGTCCCTGAGCGGACCGGCGTTCCTGGGCTCCCCCAGCGGTTCGGTCATCACCGCGGTCAGGGTGGCGATCGCCGAGCCCTTGTCGTACGGCGGCGTGCCCTCCACCGACGCGTACAGCAGGCCGCCGAGCGACCACAGGTCGGCCGCCGGGCCGGGCTTGTGCCCGCGGGCCCGCTCCGGGGAGATGTAGGAGGGGGCGCCGACGAGCATGCCGGTGGAGGTGATGGACGGGTCGCCCTCGACCTGCGCGATGCCGAAGTCGGTGAGGACGACCCGGCCGTCGTCGGCGATGAGCACGTTGGACGGCTTCACGTCGCGGTGCAGGATGCCCTGGGCGTGCGCGGAGCGCAGCACGTCGAGGACCGCGAGCCCGACCTCGGCCGCCCGCCGCGGCTCCAGCAGCCCGTCCTCGCGGATGACTTCGGCGAGCGACTTGCCCTCGACGAGTTCCATCACGATCCACGGGCGGTCGTCCTCGTCGACCACGTCGAAGACGGTGACCGCGCTGGTGTCGCGGATGCGCGCGATCGCCTTGGCCTCGCGCAGCGTGCGCGTGATCAGCCGCCGCTTCTCGTCCTCGTCGATGTTCGACGGGAACCGCAGCTCCTTGACGGCGACGGTCCGGCCCAGGGTCTCGTCCTCGGCCCGCCACACCGTGCCCATGCCGCCGCGGCCGAGCACGTCCCCCAGTCGGTAGCGCCCGGCGAGAAGGCGCTTGCTCCTGTCCTGCAGAGAGTCCTGACGAGTGTCCTGACGGGGTGTTCCCGCCCGCTCCGCGTCCGACATGCGTCCCCTCATGCAACCCGCCCTGACAGAGCCTTCATTCTCTCTCACCCGGCGAGCACGCGACGCCCAGGGGGCCCTGGGGAAACCGTCCGGGCAGGGTCGAACAGCCTTTGACACGCGCGAGAATGACGGACCGTGACAACAGGGAAGCCAAGGGTGTCGACCCTTCGGACCATTCCTGCCATAAGCGCGCCGGGGGCCTCGCAGCACGTGTCGTGCGTCTCGTGCGGGGCGGTGGGCCGGCCCCCGGCGGGTTCACAACGGCACGATGTCCGGTGCTCCCAGCCGGGCCGCGTCGGCCGTCAGGTCGTCGGGCTGGCGCTGCGACTCCCGCTCGGCCTCCACCCGCTTCTCGTAGTGCTCGATCTCGCGTTCGATCTGGTCCTTGTCCCAGCCCAGCACCGGCGCCATCAGCTCGGCGGCCTCCCGGGCGCTGCGCGTGCCCCGGTCGAAGGTCTCGATGGATATGCGGGTGCGCCGGGTCAGCACGTCGTCCAGATGCCGGGCGCCCTCGTGGGAGGCGGCGTAGACGATCTCGGCGCGCAGATAGTCGTCGGCGGCCTTGAGCGGGGCGCCCAGCGTCGGGTCCTCGGCGACGAGGGCGAGGACCTCCCGCGCCGCCGACCCGAACCTCCTCAACAGGTGCTCCACGCGCACCGCGTGGAGGCCGTTCTCGGCGGCGATGCGTGCCCGCGCGTTCCACAGGGCCGGATAGCCCTCGGCGCCGAGCAGCGGGATCTCCTCGGTGACGCAGTCGGCGACGCGCATGTCGAGGCCGCGCACCGCCTCGTCGACGGCGTCCTTGGCCATCACCCGGTAGGTCGTGTACTTGCCGCCCGCGACCACGACGAGGCCGGGCACCGGATGGGCCACGGTGTGCTCGCGCGACAGCTTGCTGGTGGCGTCGGACTCGCCGGCCAGCAGCGGCCGCAGGCCGGCGTACACGCCCTGCACGTCGTCACGGCCGAGCGGCACCGCCAGTACCGAGTTGACGCGGTCGAGGAGGTAGTCGATGTCGGCGCTGGAGGCGGCCGGGTGGGCTTTGTCGAGGTCCCAGTCGGTGTCGGTGGTGCCGACGATCCAGTGCCGGCCCCAGGGGATCACGAAGAGCACGGACTTCTCGGTGCGCAGGATCAGCCCGCTGCCGGAGTTGATGCGGTCCTTGGGCACGACGAGGTGGATGCCCTTGGAGGCCCGGACGTGGAACTGGCCGCGCTCCCCCACCATCGCCTGGGTGTCGTCGGTCCATACCCCCGTGGCGTTGACGATCTGCTGTGCGCGGATCTCGTACTCGCCGCCGCCCTCCACGTCCCGCACCCGCGCGCCGACGACCCGCTCGCCCTCGCGCAGGAATCCGGTGACGCGGGCGCGGTTGGCGGCCTGCGCGCCGTACGACGCCGCCGTGCGCACCAGGGTGGCCACGAAGCGGGCGTCGTCCATCTGGGCGTCGTAGTACTGAAGGGCGCCGACCAGGGCGTCCTTGCGCAGGCAGGGAGCCACCCGCAGCGCGTGACGGCGGGTCAGGTGGCGGTGCATGGGCAGGCCCCGGCCGTGACCGCGGGCCATCGACATGGCGTCGTACAGGGCGACGCCGGACCCGGCGTACAGGCGCTCCCAGCCGTGGTGCTGGAGCGGGTAGAGGAACGGCACCGGGCGGACCAGGTGAGGGGCGAGGCGTTCGAGGAGCAGGCCGCGCTCCTTCAGCGCCTCCCGGACCAGCGCGAAGTCGAGCATCTCCAGATAGCGCAGTCCGCCGTGTATCAGCTTGCTGGACCGGCTCGACGTACCCGACGCCCAGTCACGTGCCTCCACTATCCCGGTGGCCAGACCGCGGGTGACGGCGTCCAGGGCGGTGCCGGCTCCGACCACGCCTCCGCCCACGACCAGGATGTCCAGCTCCCGTTCGGCCATTGCCGCCAGTGCCTCGGCGCGCTGCGCCGGCCCCAGAGTCGCTGTCCTCACCGCTGCCTCCCGCTGTCGCTCGCGCCGGCCGCACCCGTCGGGCGAAGCCCGTTCCCGTCCCCCATGCCTCTAGCGTGTCCCCCCGCCTCCTCCCCATGCCCAAATTCTGACCGGGTTGCCCGCCTTCAGCCACCAGTCGCCCCCGCCCTGTGGACAACTCCGCGGGTGGACCGAGAAACACGCTGGTCAATCCCACATAACGGTCATATTTACTCCTAGTCTGACATTGCGCTCGCTCGTCCTGTCCACAGGACTTGCGCGCCTGCCACGCCTCGGTTATCGGGAAGGACCGCCCACGCCATGCCCGCAGATCTCGCCGTCATCGGACTCGGCCCGCTCGGCCTGCCCCTGGCCCAGGCCGCCGTCTGTGCCGGCATCCCCACCCTCGGGTACCGCACCGGGAACGAGTCCGGCTCCCTCAGCCCCGCCGAACTGCGCCGGATGCTCTCGGGGGGCTTCCGGCCGGCCACCGATCCGGCCGAACTCGGCCGGGTGCGCACCGCGGTGATCTGCGCGCCGACCCCGCGGGGCGCGGACGGCGGGCTCGACCTGAGCCAGGTGGAGGCCGCCGCCCGCACGCTCGCCGGGCAGATGCGCCCGCACACCACCGTGATCCTGGAGTCGCCCGCGCACCCCGGAACCACGGAGGAGTTCCTGCTCCCGCTCCTGGAGAAGGGATCGGGGCTGCGGGCGGGCCGCGACTTCCACCTCGCCTACTCGCCCAGCCGCGTGGACCCCGGCAACCGCGACGTCACCCCGGCCAACACCCCCAAGGTGATCGGCGGCCTCACCCCGGCGTGCACCGAGTCGGCCGCGGCCTTCTACGGGCGGCTGACCGACAAGGTGGTACGCGCACGGGGGCTGAGGGAGGCGGAGACGGTCCAGCTCCTGGAGACCAACTACCGGCACGTCAACATCGCCCTGGTCAACGAGATGGCCGTGCTCTGCCACGACCTGGGCGTCGACCTGTGGGACGTCGTGCGCTGCGCGGAGACCAAGCCGTACGGCTTCCAGGCCTTCCGCCCCGGCCCCGGCGTCGGCGGGCACGGCCTCCCGCAGGACCTGGCCGGCCACGCGGGCTGCGGGCTGCGCATGGTGGAACTCGCCGAACAGGTCAACGGCCGCATGCCGCGCTACGTCGTCCAGCGCGCCGCCGCCCTGCTGAACGAGCACGGCAAGTCGGCCCGCGGCGCCCGGGTCCTGCTGCTCGGCGTCACGTACAAGGCCGACCTCGCCGACCTCCAGGGCACGCCCGCCGAGGAGATCGCCGTCCGGCTGACGGGCCTCGGCGCCTCGGTCAGCTACCACGACCCGTACGTGCCCGCGTGGAGCGTGCGTGACCAGCCGGTGCCCCGCGCGGACGGCCTGTACGAGGCGGTCGCCGACGCCGACCTGACGATCCTGCTCCAGCAGCACCGCACGTACGACCTACAGGGCCTCTCGGTGAAGGCCCAGCTACTCCTGGACACCTGCGGAGCCGCGCCCACGGGGGCGGCGCATCGGTTGTGAAGGGGGCGCATGCGTCGTCTGCGAGCTTCCAGCGCTGGTGGCGTGAGGTTCCGCGGCGTACCCCGCGTATTCGCCCCGAAGGCAACCGTGCGCCTCCGCCCCGCTCTACGCGCCCCCACCTGCACGGACGCCGGCATACGCGAAGGGGCCCGGTCGCCCGCGTGAGCGAGTGACCGGGCCCCTTTTGTGGACCGTGACCGTGACCGCGGTGTGGCTACCGCTTGTGCTGCGAGTCGCCCACCGTCACCTCGACCCGCTGGAACTCCTTGAGCTCGCTGTAGCCGGTCGTGGCCATGGCGCGGCGCAGGGCGCCGAAGAAGTTCATGGAGCCGTCGGGGGTGTGCGAGGGGCCGGTGAGGACCTCCTCGATGGTGCCGACCGTGCCGAGGTCGACCTTCTGGCCGCGCGGCAGCTCCGCGTTCACGGCCTCCATGCCCCAGTGGTGGCCCTTGCCGGGCGCGTCGGTGGCGCGCGCCAGCGGGGAGCCCATCATCACGGAGTCGGCACCGCAGGCGATCGCCTTGGGCAGGTCGCCGGACCAGCCGACGCCGCCGTCCGCGATCACGTGCACGTACCGGCCGCCGGACTCGTCCATGTAGTCACGGCGGGCGGCGGCCACGTCGGCGACCGCGGTGGCCATGGGGACCTGGATGCCGAGCACGTTGCGCGTGGTGTGCGCGGCGCCGCCGCCGAAGCCGACCAGGACGCCGGCCGCGCCGGTGCGCATCAGGTGCAGGGCCGCGGTGTAGGTGGCGCAGCCGCCGACGATCACCGGGACGTCGAGCTCGTAGATGAACTGCTTGAGGTTCAGCGGCTCGTGCGAGGACGACACGTGCTCCGCCGAGACCGTCGTACCGCGGATGACGAAGATGTCCACGCCCGCGTCCACGACGGCCTTGGAGAACTGGGCGGTGCGCTGCGGGGAGAGCGCGGCCGCGGTGACCACGCCCGAGTCGCGCACCTGCTTGATCCGCGCGCCGATCAGCTCTTCCTTGATGGGAGCGGCGTAGATCTCCTGGATGCGGCGGGTCGCGGCCCCGGCGGGCAGCTCCGCGATCTCGTCGAGCAGCGGCTGCGGGTCCTCGTACCGCGTCCACAGGCCCTCGAGGTTGAGCACGCCCAGGCCGCCCAGCTCGCCGATCCGGATGGCCGTGGCCGGGGAGACGACCGAGTCCATGGGGGCGGCCAGGAAGGGAAGCTCGAAGCGGTAGGCGTCGATCTGCCAGGCGATCGAGACCTCCTTCGGGTCCCGCGTACGGCGGCTGGGGACGACGGCGATGTCGTCGAAGGCGTACGCCCGGCGGCCGCGCTTGCCGCGCCCGATCTCGATCTCAGTCACGTCTGTGGCCTTTCCCTGATGCGTTGCAGCGTCTTCCAGTATCGCCGACACCCATGGCAAGGGCGGCTCCGGATGCTCCCGGAGCCGCCCTGCACGGCCTGCCGCCTACTTGCTGCTGTAGTTCGGCGCCTCGACCGTCATCTGGATGTCGTGCGGGTGGGACTCCTTCAGGCCCGCCGAGGTGATCCGGACGAAGCGGCCCTTGGACTCCATCTCCTCGATGGTGGCCGCGCCCACGTAGCCCATGGTCTGGCGCAGGCCGCCGACGAGCTGGTGCAGGACGTTGGCCAGCGGGCCGCGGTAGGGCACCTGGCCCTCGATGCCCTCGGGCACGAGCTTGTCGTCGGAGGCGACCTCGGCCTGGAAGTACCGGTCCTTCGAGTACGACCTGGCCTGGCCGCGGGACTGCATGGCGCCGAGCGAGCCCATGCCCCGGTAGGACTTGAACTGCTTGCCGTTGATGAAGAGCAGCTCGCCGGGCGACTCCTCGCAGCCCGCGAGCAGGCTGCCCAGCATGACCGTGTCGGCGCCGGCGGCGAGTGCCTTGCCGATGTCGCCGGAGTACTGCAGGCCGCCGTCGCCGATCAGCGGGATACCCGCCGGGCGGGCGGCGAGGGACGCCTCGTAGATGGCGGTGACCTGCGGGACGCCGATGCCGGCAACCACGCGCGTGGTGCAGATCGAGCCGGGGCCCACGCCCACCTTGATGCCGTCGACACCGGCGTCGATCAGGGCCTGCGCGCCGTCGCGCGTGGCGACGTTGCCGCCGATCACGTCGACGGACACGCTCGACTTGATCTTCGACATCCAGCTCAGCGCGTTGCTGTTGTGGCCGTGCGAGGTGTCGACGACCAGGAAGTCCGCCCCGGCCTCGGCGAGCGCCTGGGCGCGCTCCAGGGCCTCGGGGCTGGCACCCACCGCGGCACCGACGAGCAGCCTGCCCTCGGAGTCCTTGGCCGCGTTCGGGTACTGCTCCGCCTTGACGAAGTCCTTGACGGTGATCAGGCCCTTGAGGATGCCCTGGTCGTCGACGAGCGGCAGCTTCTCGATCTTGTGCTTGCGCAGCAGCTGCATGGCGTCGACGCCGGAGATGCCGACCTTGCCGGTGACCAGCGGCATCGGCGTCATCACGTCGCGCACCTGGCGGCTGCGGTCGGTCTCGAAGGCCATGTCACGGTTGGTGACGATGCCAAGGAGCCTGCCGGCCGGGTCGGTGACGGGCACGCCGCTGATGCGGAACTTGGCGCACAGGGCGTCCGCCTCGGCGAGCGTCGCCTCCGGGTGCACCGTGATGGGGTCGGTGACCATGCCGGACTCGGACCGCTTGACCAGGTCGACCTGGTTGACCTGGTCCTCGACCGAGAGGTTGCGGTGCAGCACACCGACACCGCCCAGGCGGGCCATCGAGATCGCCATGCGGGACTCGGTCACCTTGTCCATCGCCGCCGAGAGCAGCGGGATGTTGACCCGGACGTTGCGGGAGATACGGGACGATGTGTCGACCGCGTTGGGGAGCACCTCGGATGCACCCGGCAGGAGGAGCACGTCGTCGTAGGTCAGCCCGAGTGTCGCGAATTTCTCGGGCACTCCGTCGACGTTGGCAGTCATGACACCTTCCCCAGATGGCCTTGATCGGTGCGGATGTCCATGCTAACGGGAAGCACGCGTTGCTCATTCCACGATTCCGGGCGGCTCCGCACTTCGTACCTTCGTACGGAATCGTCCCGCCATGCACCCCCGCACGAGCCTCGGCACGCGTCCCGGCGTGCCCGCCCGCACGAGCCCCGGTACGCGTTCGTCCGGAGCGGTGGGCGAAGGGCGGGACCGCCGCCTACTGTTCGGCCAGGGCACGCAGCCGGCTGAGCGCCCGGTGCTGGGCCACCCGAACCGCGCCTGGTGACATTCCCAACATCTGTCCCGTTTCCTCCGCGGTCAACCCCACCGCGATGCGCAGCAGCAGCAGTTCGCGCTGGTTCTCCGGGAGGCTGGCCAGCAGCTTCTTGGCCCACTCGGCGTCGCTGCTGAGCAGGGCACGCTCCTCGGGGCCGAGGGAGTCGTCCGGGCGCTCCGGCATCTCGTCCGAGGGCACGGCCGTCGAGCCCGGGTGCCGCATGGCGGCGCGCTGGAGGTCGGCGACCTTGTGAGCGGCGATGGCGAAGACGAAGGCCTCGAAGGGACGGCCGGTGTCCTTGTAGCGGGGCAGTGCCAGCAGGACCGCGACGCAGACCTCCTGGGCCAGGTCCTCGACGAAGTGCCGGGCGTCGCCCGGGAGCCGGGACAGCCGGGTGCGGCAGTAGCGCAGCGCCAGCGGGTGCACCCGGGCGAGCAGGTCGTGTGTGGCCTGCTCGTCACCGTCGACGGCGCGGTGGACGAGCGCACCGATCGCCCCTTGGGCAAGTGCCGCCTGGTCGTCGCGCATCGGTCCATGGTGCCTTGACGTCGTCCGTTCCGTGGCACCGCCTTCGTGGTTGTGCACCGAAGCGTTATGAGCAGGTGCGCCGAAGCTCATCCCCTGCGCCCTCCCCTTCCGCTCGACCAACTCGTCCGCGAGGAACTCCACACCCTCAAGGATGCGTCATCCGCGACGAAACGAGCAGCAGGCGCCGGGCGGGGCGCTTTGCCACCGGCGTCCGCGATGCGGTATGGCACGTCACGCGCGGTCCGGGCCCACGTTCTCACAGGGCCGCGACGGCCGCTCGCCGCCTCCCGGCCGCCCGGGGCCGGAGAGCGGGACCCGTGCGGAGAGGTACGAGCGGCACGGATCCGCATGACCGGCCGGCGGACGCCCCCCACGCTCGTCGCCGTGCGTGGGGGGCGTCGCGTTCCAGTACGCCGGTCCGGGGCGGCCCGGACCGGGATCCGCGCGCGTCCTAGCGGACCAGGCCCCAGCGGAAACCGAGGGCCACCGCGTGCGCGCGGTCCGAGGCGCCGAGCTTCTTGAACAGCCGGCGGGCGTGGGTCTTGACGGTGTCCTCGGAGAGGAACAGCTCACGACCGATCTCCGCGTTGGAGCGGCCGTGGCTCATGCCCTCCAGGACCTGGATCTCCCGCGCGGTGAGCGTGGGCGCGGCACCCATCTCGGCCGAACGCAGCCGACGCGGGGCGAGCCGCCAGGTGGGGTCGGCGAGGGCCTGTGTCACCGTGGCCCGCAGCTCCGCACGGGAGGCGTCCTTGTGCAGGTACCCGCGGGCGCCCGCGGCCACGGCGAGCGCCACGCCGTCGAGGTCCTCGGCGACGGTGAGCATGATGATGCGCGCGCCGGGGTCCGCGGACAGCAGGCGCCGGACGGTCTCGACGCCCCCCAGTCCGGGCATGCGCACGTCCATGAGAATGAGGTCGGAGCGGTCGGCGCCCCAGCGGCGGAGGACTTCCTCGCCGTTGGCCGCCGTCGTCACGCGCTCGACGCCGGGCACGGTCGCGACCGCGCGACGCAGCGCCTCTCGGGCAAGCGGGGAGTCGTCGCAGACGAGGACGGATGTCATGGCCGTCCTCCGCAGCTGATGCGCGTCACCTTGAGCCTCCAGGCTGGTACGGAATCGTCACCTGTGCGGTCGACCGTCTCGGACGCCCGCCCGAGCGCTTGTGTTCTCAACCGCCTCCGCACTCTCAACGACGGTCACTCGAAAGAGTTACGGGGCTGTACGCCGTCTTCGGCACTCTACGTGAGGGAACGGACACAGAGCAGACATGAACGTCAGACCCTCAACTTTTCATCACAAGCTATGCCCCATTTAGCCCCTTTTCTTCCCGTTTCTCGGTGTCTAGGGCTAGATTCGCAATGAGTCATATTTTCATCTCCTTAGATCGGAGATGTACGGTCGTTGCCACGTATCCGCCACGAACGGCTACAAGGGGTCACGTAATGGCAGATTTCTCCCGCCTTCCCGGACCGAACGCGGACCTGTGGGACTGGCAGTTGCTGGCTGCCTGCCGTGGGGTCGACAGCTCGCTCTTCTTCCATCCCGAGGGCGAGCGCGGGGCGGCTCGGAGCGCTCGAGAGAACTCGGCCAAGGAGGTCTGCATGAGGTGCCCCGTCCGTGCGGAGTGCGCGGCGCACGCCTTGGCGGTGCGCGAGCCGTACGGAGTGTGGGGAGGCCTGACCGAGGACGAGCGCGAAGAGCTCATGGGGCGGGCACGGAACCGGCTGGTGTCGGCGTCGTCGACCAGCGGGGACACCGCCTCGGACAACTGAAGGAACGTTTTTTCTTATCCGTTCGCGTCAAGCCGCAGCAGGGCACGCGCCACGCGTGCCCTCGCGCCAGCCGATCCCCTTGTGCCGGCTTGTTCTCAGCGGGCCCCGGCCCGCACCAGCTCCTCCAGCGTCGCCGCCACCGCCGGCACCTGTGCCAGGTCGGGCAGCGTGAGGGCGACGATCTCCCGCCGCACCGCCGGTTCCAGCTCCACGGTGCGCGCGCCCCTGGGCCGTACCGACTCGACCGCGAGCTGGGGCAGGACCGCGACCCCCAGTCCCGCACCCACCAGGCCGACCACCGCCGGGTAGTCGTCGGTCGCGAAGTCGATACGGGGCGTGAAGCCGGCGCCCTCGCACACCTGGACGAGCTGGCCGCGGCAGCGCGGGCAGCCCGCGATCCACGGATCGCCCGCGAGCTCGCCGATGGCGACGGACCCCGCGCGGGCCAGCCGGTGCCGCTCGGGCACCAGCCCCACCAGCCGGTCGGTCAGCAGCGGCCGTACGACGAGGTCCTCCCACTCCCCGGCGTCCGCGGCCCCCTCGTAGCGGAAGGCGAGCGCCACGTCGCAGTCGCCCTGGCGCAGCAGTTCGACGGACCTCGGCGGCTCGGCCTCCTCCAGGGACACCCGGGTGCCGGGGTGCGCGGCGCGCAGCGCGGCGAGCGCGGTGGGCACGAGCGTGGAACTTCCGCTGGGGAAGGAGACGAGCCGTACCCGCCCGGCCCGCAGCCCGGCGATGGCGGCGATCTCCTCCTCGGCGGCGGTGAGCCCGGCGAGGATGCCGGTGGCGTGCCGGACGAGCGCGTCGCCGGCCTGGGTCAGGCGCATCTCGCGGCCGGCCCGGACCAGCAGCGGGGTGCCGACGGCCGCCTCGAGGGCCTTCATCTGCTGGCTGACAGCCGGCTGGGTGCAGCCCAGTTCACGCCCCGCCGCGGAGAAGGAACCGGTGGTGGCCACGGCACGCAGTACACGGAGATGACGAGCCTCGATCACACCACCGAGCATAAGTGAAACTTGGACGGGCGGTGAATTGTCACGTCGACACTTTGACCGCCGTTCGCCTACGGTGCCCGCATGGAGCTTCTGTCAGTGAACCTGGGCCGCGCCGAGGCCGTGCCGTACACCGACCAGCCGGAGGGCGTGACCGGCATCGGCAAGCGGCCGGTGGACGGGCCGGTCGAGGTGTCGGCGCCGGGGCCGAAGGGGATCGGCGGGAGCGGGCTGGCCGGGGACGCGGTGTGCGACACGCGGCACCACGGCGGCGACGACCAGGCGGTGTACGCGGTGGCGCGCGAGGACCTCGACGCCTGGGAGGGCGAGCTGGGCCGGCCCCTGGCCAACGGCGCCTTCGGCGAGAACCTCACCACGCTCGGGCTGGACATCACCGGCGCGCGGATCGGCGAGCGCTGGCGCATCGGCTCGCCGCTCGGCCCCTCGGTGCTCCTGGAGGTCACCAGCGGGCGGATTCCCTGCCGGACCTTCCAGGGCCATCTGGGTGAGAAGGGGTGGGTGAAGCGGTTCACGCGCAGGGCTGCGCCGGGCGCGTATCTGCGGGTGATCGAAGCCGGTGAGATCCGGGCGGGCGACCCCGTCGAGGTCGTGCACCGCCCGGACCACGACGTGACCGTGGGCCTGGAGTTCCGGGCCATGACGACCGAGCGCCCGCTGCTGCCCCGGCTGCTCGCGGCGGGTACGGCGCTGCACCCGGAGGCGCTGGCGACGGCCGAGAAGTACGTGCGGGAGCACGCGCGGAAGCATGCGTCCGGGCACGCGCCGGACCAGGTGGGCTGACCTGACCGCGTGTCACCGTCTTGACGGTCACCTGTCCGTCACCGATCGGGAGGGCCTGTGCAGAGATCGGGACGGGGCCCCGTGGACCACTAATCTTTCGCCATGACAACGGCTCTGATTACGGGATCGACCGCGGGCATCGGCGCCGCCTTCGCGCGGCGGCTGGCGGCCGACGGGCACAACCTCGTGCTGGTGGCGCGCACCACCGAGCGTCTGACGGAGCAGGCCACGGAACTGCACGACCGGCACGGCATCGAGGCGGAGGTGCTGACGGCCGACCTGGCGACGGACGCGGGCATCGAGGCGGTCGCCGCCCGGCTGGGCGACCGCAAGGACCCCGTGGACCTGCTGGTCAACAACGCGGGCTTCGGCAACAAGGGCCGTTACCTGGACGTGTCGATGGCCGACGAGCTCCGGATGCTCAAGGTGCACGTCGAGGCGGTGCTGCGGCTGACGTCGGCGGCGACCGCGGCGATGCGCGAGCGCGGCCGGGGCGGCGTGGTGAACGTGGCCTCGGTGGCCGCCTTCGTGCCGCGCGGCACGTACGGCGCGTCGAAGGCGTGGGTCGTGCAGTTCACCCAGGGCGCGGCGCGCGACCTGGCCGGCAGCGGCGTACGGCTGATGGCGCTGTGCCCCGGCTTCGTGCGCACCGAGTTCCACGAGCGGGCCGGAATGGGCACGGACAACATCCCGAACTGGATGTGGCTGGACGCGGACAAGCTGGTCGCGGCGGCGCTGACGGACCTGGCCCACGGCAAGACCCTGTCCGTCCCGGACCCGCGGTACAAGGCGCTGATGGGCCTGGTGAAGGTGGCACCGCGCGGCCTGCTGGGCGGGATCACCTCGAAGACGGGCCGCAAGTACGGACCGCAGTGACGGTACGCGGGTGACGGTGCGGAGGTGACGGAGGCGCCCCGGTGGGAAAATGGCACCGACGGAACACCAGACCGGGCCAGGGGACCGGAGGCGCGTCATGACCTTCGTACAGCTCATCGACTGCAGGACGAGCCGGTTCGAGGAGATGAACCGGCTGCTGGACGACTGGGTCGAGAAGACCGGGGGCAGGCGGACCGCGACGCACACGGTCGTCGGCAAGGACCGGTCGGACGGGGCCCACGTCGTCGAGCTGGTGGAGTTCCCGTCGTACGAGGAGGCGATGCGGAGCTCGAACCTGCCGGAGACCGACGAGATCTTCCGGGGCCTGGTCGCCCTGTGCGACGAGATGCCCACCTTCACGGACCTGGACGTGGTGCGGGACGAGCAGCTCCACGAGATCGCCGTGCGCCGTTTCTACGGCACCCTGACGGCCGCCGGTGAGCTGCCGCCGCTCAACGACCTGATCGACGAGGACTGCCACAGCCACGACCCCGTCAACCCCCAGGTCACCATCGGCCTGGACGCCATCCGCCGCGACTTCCGGATGTGGCGCGACGCCTTCGACGCCTCGTTCACGGTCGAGGACCTGATGGCGCAGGGCAGCCGGGTCTGCGCCCGCTGGACCTGGACCGCCACGCACCGGGGCGAGTTCCTCGGCATCGCGCCCACCGGCCGGCAGGTCACCATGACCGGCATGACCGTCTTCCGCTTCGGCGACGACGGCAAGGTCGCCGAGGTGTGGTGGCAGCACGACCAACTGGGGCTGCTGCAACAACTGGGGGCGCTGGACGAGTTGGAGCAGTAGGCGGAGATCGTCACGGGGCGGGGGCCGAAGGTCACGCCGGGACGCTGTCGTGTGGCGGTTCCCAGACCGAGCAGTCGTGGGCGAAGAGCACGCGGCGGGGATCGAAGTCGATGAGCCGGTCCAGCCAGGGCCGGTAGGCGGGAAGCGGTGGTTCGGCGCCGGTGAGCACGGCTCGGCGAGCCAGGTGGTCCGACGCGAACTCGGACGCGAAGTCGTGTGCCTGACCGGCGAGGACCACGGTGCCGTCGCCTTGGCGGAGCACCAGGGACTGGTGGCCCTCGGTGTGGCCCGGAGTCGGAACGATCCAGACGCCCGGCCGGATCTCGGCCTCGCCGGTGAGTTCCTCGTAGGTCGCGCCGGGGAAGTCGATCAGCTCGTCGAAGGTGTGGCCGCCCCGGCGGGCCGTGGCCAACTCCGCGTCCTGGACCAGGATGGGCTTGCCCCTCAGCAGGGGATTCCCGCCGCAGTGGTCGAAGTGCAGGTGGCAGTTGACCACGAGTGAGATGTCCCCGGGGGCTGCTCCGGCCGCCGCCAGGGCCTCCGGCAGCGCACGGCGTCGGGGCCGGTAGTGCGCTTCGGTCTCACCGTCCGCGGAGCCCATACCCGTGTCGAAGAGGATCAGACCCTGGTCGTGCCGCACGAGGTAGGCCAGCACGGGCTCCACGCGCGGTTGCGCGGTCCCCGTCTCGACCGCGGGCCGGATGAAGTACCCCAGGTCCAGCCGGCGCACGGGCATGTTCTTCCTCATGCCGCCATTCTGACGGGCTGTCACCCGCTGTCCTGCCGCTCTCTGCCGACAGCAGATTCGGCCGTGCCTCCCGGACGTCGGGCACGTCGACGCACCGGTGCCCGGCGCCCCCGTAGGGGCGCCGGGCACCGGTGGTTCGGCTCAGCTCAGCTCAGCGCTCAGTGGGCGTGGCCGTGGCCGTGGCCCGCGGCGGCCGGCTCTTCCTCTTCCTTCTTCTCGACGACCAGGGTCTCGGTCGTGAGCAGGAGGGAGGCGATGGAGGCGGCGTTCTCCAGGGCGGAGCGGGTGACCTTGACCGGGTCGATGACGCCGGCCTTGATCAGGTCGCCGTACTCGCCGGTGGCGGCGTTGTAGCCGCTGCCCTTCTCCAGCTCCGCCACCTTGGAGACGATGACGTAGCCCTCGAGGCCGGCGTTCTCGGCGATCCAGCGCAGCGGCTCGACGGCGGCGCGGCGGACGACCGCGACACCCGTGGCCTCGTCGCCGGTCTTGTCGAGGTTGCCCTCCAGGACCTTCACGGCGTGGACGAGCGCGGAGCCACCACCGGAGACGATGCCCTCCTCGACCGCGGCGCGGGTCGCGGAGATGGCGTCCTCCAGACGGTGCTTCTTCTCCTTCAGCTCCACCTCGGTGGCGGCGCCGACCTTGATCACGCACACGCCGCCGGCCAGCTTCGCGAGGCGCTCCTGGAGCTTCTCACGGTCCCAGTCGGAGTCGGTGTTCTCGATCTCGGCCTTGATCTGGGAGACGCGACCCTCCACGTCCTCCTTGTTGCCGGCGCCGTCGACGATCGTGGTGTCGTCCTTGGTGACGGTGACGCGGCGGGCGGAGCCGAGGACGTCGAGACCGGCCTGGTCGACCTTGAGACCGACCTCCTCGGAGATGACCGTGGCGCCGGTGAGGACCGCCATGTCCTGGAGCATCGCCTTGCGGCGGTCGCCGAAGCCGGGGGCCTTGACGGCCACGGCGTTGAACGTGCCGCGGATCTTGTTGACGACCAGGGTCGACAGGGCCTCGCCGTCGACGTCCTCGGCGATGATCAGCAGCGGCTTCGAGGCGTTG
Organism: Streptomyces cyslabdanicus; assembly: GCF_052663305.1. Lineage (NCBI taxonomy): Bacteria > Bacillati > Actinomycetota > Actinomycetes > Kitasatosporales > Streptomycetaceae > Streptomyces > Streptomyces cyslabdanicus. The sequence goes on along the minus strand of NZ_JBQRUW010000063.1, from coordinate 38,980 downwards.
GCCTGGATGATCTTCTCGAGGAGCGGGAGCAGGTCCGCGATGGCGGAGATCTTGCCCTGGTGGATCAGGATGTACGGGTCGTCGAGGACGGCCTCCATACGCTCCTGGTCCGTGACGAAGTACGGGGACAGGTAGCCCTTGTCGAAGGCCATGCCCTCGGTGAAGTCCAGCTCCAGACCGAAGGTGTTGGACTCCTCGACGGTGATGACGCCGTCCTTGCCGACCTTGTCCATCGCCTCGGCGATGAGCTCGCCGACCTGCTGGTCCTGGGCGGACAGCCCGGCGACGGCGGCGATGTCGGACTTCTCGTCGATCGGGCGGGCCGAGGCGTGCAGATCGTCGGAGACGGCCTTGACCGCGGCGTCGATGCCCTTCTTCAGCGCGGCCGGGGAGGCGCCCGCGGCGACGTTCTTCAGGCCCTCGCGCACGAGCGCCTGGGCGAGCACGGTGGCGGTGGTGGTGCCGTCACCCGCGATGTCGTTGGTCTTGGTCGCCACCTCCTTCACCAGCTGGGCGCCGAGGTTCTCGTACGGGTCCTCGATCTCGACCTCGCGGGCGATGGTGACGCCGTCGTTGGTGATGGTGGGCGCGCCGAACTTCTTGTCGATGACGACGTTGCGGCCCTTGGGGCCGATCGTCACCTTGACCGTGTCGGCAAGCTTGTTGACGCCGCGCTCGAGGGCGCGACGGGCGTCCTCGTCGAACTTCAGGATCTTCGCCATGGCAGCGGGAGCCCTCTCGGAATCTGGTGGTAAGACACTGCGCCCCGGGCGCCCGGCTTCTTATCGGTCGCGGGGGGCCAGGGGCGCAGCTCAGAATTGCCTCTGCTTCGTGAAGAAGCGGGTGAACTACTTCTCGATGATCGCGAGGACGTCGCGAGCCGAGAGGACGAGGTACTCCTCGTTGTTGTACTTCACCTCGGTGCCGCCGTACTTGCTGTAAAGCACGACGTCGCCGACCTTCACGTCGAGCGGAAGACGGTTGCCGTCCTCGAAGCGGCCCGGGCCCACGGCCAGGACGACGCCCTCCTGGGGCTTCTCCTTCGCGGTGTCCGGGATGACCAGGCCAGAGGCCGTGGTCTGCTCGGCGTCCAGCGGCTGGACCACGATGCGGTCCTCGAGCGGCTTGATGGCAACCTTGGTGCTGGCGGTCGTCACGATCCGACCTCCCCCTTCGGAGATCTCACGGGGTTAACTGTCTGAGGTGGCGACCAGGTCGATCCGTCGTCGCGGGTGCCGGACCTGCCCGTCGCTGTGTTGGCACTCTCCAGGGGGGAGTGCCAGACCTGAGACTATGACCGTCGTTAGCACTCGGTCAAGCGGAGTGCCAATTGCCTCGTGGCGCGTCGGCGGTGGGGTGCGGTTTTTGCCCACGTCTGTGCAAGGTGCCCCCTGCTGTGGTGACCGGCCCTGGGGGCTGCGCCCCCAGACCCCCTTCGGCCTGGACAGCCTCGTCCTCAATCGCCGGACCGGCTCCTGATGCCGGACTCGGCCGAGAAGCTCAGAGGTAGTCCTGCAGGCGGCCCACCGTCAGGCCGCTCTCCTGGATTCTGCGGAGCAGGCGGGTCGTGCGGTCGCGCAGGGGCGGGCCGTCGAGGTCGTCGTCGCCCGAGGCGACGAGGAGGATGTCACCGGCGCGCAGTTCGTGGGGGCCGTGCCGGAAGCGCAGGCCGTTGTCGGTCGTGACGCCGCGCCACAGGACCACCGCCGAGACCCCGCAGTCGGCGGCGGCGCGCAGGGTCGTCCTGTCGTACCTGCCGTAGGGCGGGCGGAAGAGGCGGGGGCTGACGCCGAAGCGGGAGCGGATCCTGTCCCGCTGGCCGCAGATCTCGGCGCGCTGACCCCCGTAGGGCAGGCCGCGCAGCGAGGGGTGGTCCAGGGTGTGGTTCTGGAGGTCCGCGCCGACCGACATCAGGCGCGCGAAGTGCCCGTACCCGGCCCGACGACGCTGTCCGTGAGGAACATGCTGACCGGCAGCCTCAGTTCACGGACCATGTCGACGAACCGCGGGTCCTTCTCCGCGCCGTCGTCGTAGGTGAGGAAGACGACCGGGTCGGAGGTCGCGACGCGGTCCACGACCTCGGGCGGGCCGGCGGGCGGGGTGGCGCCCGCGGGCCGGGATGGACGGTCCGGCGGCTTCGGCGGCGCCGGCAGCGGCGCCTCGAGTCCCCAGCGCCGGTAGGTCCGGTCGGCCGACGGGCTCTGCGGTCGTACGCCCTGCGCCGCCTTGCGTCCGAGCCGTTCGATGGGGTCGACGGACGTGGCACAGCCGGCCAGCAGCGCGGTGGTGAGCAGGGCCGCGGCCAACTGCCACGGCCGGACGGGCCGCGGCCTCACAGGTAGTCCTCCAGCCGGGCCACCGCGTACCCGTCGGCCGTGACCCTGTCCAGGAACCGGCGCATGTCGTCGGCCATCGTGCCGTTCCACTGGCGGCGGCCCCGGAAGTGGGTGAGCACGATGTCGCCGGGCCGCAGCCGCTGGTCACCCTCGCGGAACTCCCAGTGGTCGACGAAGACCTCCTCGTTCCAGATGGGCGCGTACTCGATGCCGCAGGACTTGGCGGCGCGCAGGGTGTCCTGGTTGTAGTTGCCGTAGGGCGGGCGGAACATCCTCGGGCGCTTGCCGAACCGTTCCTCCATGATGTCCTGCATGCCGCAGATCTCGCTCTTCTGCTGGTCGTAGGACAGACCCGGCAGGTAGGGGTGGTGCAGGGTGTGGTTGTTGAGGGTGACCCCCTGGCCCTGCATCCTCCGGAAGTAGCCGTAGTCGCCCCTGATGAGGTCGTCGGTGAGGAACGCCGTGTAAGGGATCTTCAGGTCCCGCATCATCCGCAGGAACTCCGGGTCCTTCTCCGCTCCGTCGTCGATGGTGAGGAAGACGACCTTGTCCTTGGTGGGGACCGTCGTGAAGACCGGAGGCAGGTTCCAGTCCCGCTGGTGCCTCACCTCGAAACCGGCGCGGGCGGTGGCCCTCGGCTTCGTCCTGGGCGGCTGTGGGGGGATCAGCGGGACCCGCTCCAGGCTCCAGCGCCGGGCGACGGCCACCCGCTGCGCGTAGGCGGTGCGCAGACGGTCCGCGTAGGAGCCGGGGGCGGCGACGGGCGGCGCCTGGGGGTGCGGCGGGCCGGGGACCGGGCGTACCCGCGTGCCCGGCTGCGCGCAGCCGGCGGCGAGGGCGGCGACGGCGAGCACCGTGAGCCCGCCGCGGATCCGGGGTCGGCGAATCAAGAACCTTTCCGGGTAATTTTTATCATTTTGTACTACCACTCCCATGGTGCCGAATCCTCGCAGGCGACCGCCCCGAAGCCGGGGCGACACCGCGGCCGGAGGCACACCGTCCGCCGACTGGCCCACAATGAGCCGGTGAACGACCACCTCCACGCCTTCGCCTCGCTGCTCACCCCCGAGGGCCGCGCCCTCCTCGACGAGGTGCGCGGCACCGGACCCGCCGACGAACTCGCCGTCGCCACCCGGCTGCGCCGTGAGCACCCCGCCGAACTGGTGTCGGCGGCGCTCGGCCAGGCCCGGCTGCGGCAGCGGGCGGCCGCGAAGTTCGGGGCCGAGGACGCGGGGCGGATGTTCTTCACGCCGAACGGGGTGGAGCAGTCGACGCGGGCGAGCGTGGCGGCGTACCGGGCGGGCCGGCTGCGGGAGTCGGGGGTGGCCTCGGTCGCGGACCTGTGCTGCGGGATCGGCGGCGACGCGATCGCCCTGGCCCGCGCCGGGATCCGGGTGCTCGCCGTGGACCGGGACCCGCTGACCGCCGCCGCGGCCCGCGCGAACGCCGAGGCGCTGGGGCTGGCGGACCTGATCGAGGTGCGGGAGGCGGACGTCACGGAGGTCGACACGGCGCCGTACGACGCGGTGTTCGTGGACCCGGCCCGCAGAGCGGGCACAGGACGGGGCGGCGGCCGAATCTTCGACCCCGAGGCGTACTCGCCGCCGCTGTCCTGGGCCGTCGACGCCGCGCTCCGGGCGCCCCGAGCGGCCCTGAAGATCGCCCCCGGCATCCCGCACGAGGTGGTCCCGCCGCAGGCCGAGGCCGAGTGGATCTCCGACGGCGGGGACGTGAAGGAGGCGGTGCTGTGGTTCGGCACCGAGCCGGGCCTGATCCGGGCCACCCTGCTGCCCGGCCCGCGCACCCTGCGCGGCCGCGGCCTGCCCGACCCCCCGGTGCGCACCCCGGGCCGCTACCTGTACGAGCCCGACGGCGCCGTCATCCGCGCCCACCTGGTCGCCGAGGTCGCCCGGGAACTCGACGGCGGTCTGCTCGACGGGACCATCGCCTACGTGACCGCCGACGAGCTGCGCCCCACCCCGTACGCCTCGGCCTACGAGATCTCCGACCGGCTGCCCTTCAACGTCAAGAAGCTCAAGGCCCTGCTGCGGGAGCGGGAGGTGGGCACGCTGACCGTGAAGAAGCGGGGCTCGGCGGTCGAACCGGAGGAACTGCGCAGGAAGGTCCTGCCGAAGCCGCACGGCAGGAACGCGGTGACGGTGTTCCTCACCCGGGTCGCCGGGGCGCCGACCATGCTGCTCGGCCACCCGGCGGGCTGACGCCGCTCACCGCAGCGACGTCCACAGGTCGTCCGCGTCCGGCTCCTTCGCCACCACCCGGTTGGGGTTCCACGGGGCCGTCACCACCGGCATGGTCACCGTCTCCACGTTCTGCGCCGACAGCCCCCTGAGGCTCTGGCCGAGGGTCGTCAGTTCGCCCAGCGAGTCGAGTCCCGTGTCGGTGGTCAGGCTGCCGGTCACCGCGTCGGCGACCCGGTAGAGCCCGGCGGGGTCGTCCAGCAGGCCGGAGTCGGAGATCTCCTCCAGCAGCGCCTTGACCAGCGTCTGCTGGAGGCCTATGCGGCCCAGGTCGCTGCCGTCGCCCACGCCGTACCGGGTGCGGGCCAGGGCGAGGGCCTCGGTTCCCTTCAGGTGGTGGGTGCCGGCCTTCAGGTGCAGATGGCTCTTGTCGTCGTCGATGTCCTGCTCGGTGGTGACGGTGACCCCGCCCATCGCGTCCACCAGCTTCGCGAAGCCGGAGAAGTCGATCTCGACGTAGTGGTCCATGCGGATGCCGGTGAGCGTCTCGACCGTCTTGACCGCGCACACCGGTCCGCCCACCGAGTACGCGCTGTTGAACATGGTGTAGTGGGCCTCCGCCGTGGAGCCGCCGGACTCCAGCGGGCAGGACGGGCGGGTCACCAGCGTGTCGCGCGGGATGCTCACCACGGTGGCCGAGGTCCGGCCCGCGTCGATGTGCACGATCATCGCGGTGTCGGAGCGGGCGCCCTCGCTGTCGCCGCCGCCGAGTTGCTTGTTCTGCTTGCCGCTGCGCGAGTCCGAGCCGAGGACCAGGATGTTGAGGGCCCCGCTGGGCAGGGTGGCCGTCCCGGCCGACGGTGCCGTGGCCGCTCTCGGCGGGCGGTCGTCCCCGAGCGCGCTGTTGATGTCGACACTCTTGATGTTCTGGTTCAGGTGCCAGTAGGCCAGGCCCGCCGCGGCGACGCCCAGTGCCAGGACGCCCGCCAGGCCGAGGCCCACGGCCTTCAGGGCCCGTGACCGCCGGCCGGCCCCTCCGCCCGCGTCCCCTCCGCCCGCGTCCCCTCCGCCCGCGTCCCCTCCACCTGCGTCCCCGCTGTCGCCGTCGCCGTCGGCCCGACCGCTGTCATGTCCCCTGTTGTGTCCCCTCACGGGGAGGAACATACGTCCGACTCATGAGGAGCCCGACAGGGGGAGGCGCCCACGACCGATTTCTTCGGAAAATCTCATCTTCTTTGAAACTTTTGGCACTTGGGCCTCACTTCGCGGGCGGCGCCGTGCTGCTGCGCACCACCAGGGTCGTGGCCAGCTCCACCCGGGTCGCCACTGACGCCTCCTCGCGCCCGAGGTCCAGCACCAGCTTCGCCGCCGCCTCCGCCATCTCCGTCAGCGGCTGGCGCACGGTCGTCAGCGGCGGCCCGACCCAGTGCGCCACCGGCAGGTCGTCGAAGCCGACCACGCTCAGATCCTCCGGGACGCGCAGGCCCAGTTCGCGCGCCGCCTCGTACACGCCGAGCGCCTGGAGGTCGTTGCCCGCGAACACGGCGGTCGGCCGGTCCTCGCGGCGCAGCAGCTTCAGGCCCAGCCGGTAGCCGGCCTCGTGGTGGAAGTCGCCGGTCACGATCAGCGAGGGGTCCACCGGCAGTCCGGCCGTCTCCAGCGCGGCCCGGTAGCCGTCGACCCGGGCGCGGCTGCACATCATCCGGGAGGGCCCGCTGATCGCGCCGATGCGGGTGTGCCCGAGCTCCACCAGATGCCGGGTGGCGGCTAGACCGCCCTGCCAGTTGGTGGCGCCGATCGAGGGCACGTCGGCGCCGGGGTCACCGGCCGGGTCCATCACCACGAACGGGATGGAGCGGCTGGTCAGCAGCGCCCGCTGGGACTCGTCGAGCCCGGACAGCACCAGGATCACCCCGTGCGGGCGGCGGGCGGCGACCTGGTCGGCCCAGGTCCGCCCGGGGGTCAGCCGGCCCGCGCTCTCGGAGAGCACGACGCTCAGCCCCGCGTCCCGCGCCACGTTCTCCACGCCCCGGATGACCTCCATCGCCCAGGCGCTCTCCAGCTCGTGGAAGACCACGTCGATCAGGGGCGACCGGGTCGCCTCCGCCCGCCTGCGCCGGTAGCCGTGAGCGCGCAGCAGCTCCTCGACCCGAGAACGGGTGGTCGGGGCGACATCGGCACGGCCGTTGAGAACCTTCGAAACAGTCGGAGCCGACACCCCGGCCTCGCGGGCGATCTCGGCGAGCGTGGCAGTCTGCGTTGCTGCGGTCTTCGTCGGCTTCATGGCCGCGATCGTATCTCTGCGCGACCCCTTGACGAACCCCCTCCCCGGCCATAAGTTCCCGGAACATTCGAAGTACCACACGAAACATTCGGACATTCGGACACACGACATTCGTGAGAGGTGCCGTCAACATGGAGTCCTACAGCAGGCGCTGGTTCCTCGGCGCCGGCGCCACCACCCTCATCTCCGCCGGGCTCACCGCCTGCGGTTCCGGCAGCGGCTCCGGCAGTTCGGGCGACACGCTCACGGCGATCGTGTACGGCGACGACGAGGCGAAGCTGCAGGCCACGGCCGTCAAGCGGTTCAACGCCTCGGCCGAGGCCAAGAAGGCGAAGGGCACGGTCAAGCTGGAGAAGGTGCCGGCCTCGGACTACCCGGCCAAGCTGCGCACCGCGATGGGCTCGCCCCACGCCCCGGACATCTTCTTCAACTGGGGCGGCGGCTCCATCAAGGCGTACAAGGACGCCGGCCAGCTGATCGACCTCACCGACATCATCGAGTCCGACGCGGTCCTCAAGGACGGCTTCCTGCCCTCCGTGCTCGCGGCCGGCGCGCTCAGCGGACGCAACTACGGCATACCGATGCGCGGTATGCAGCCGGTGATGGTCTTCTACAACAAGACCCTCTTCGCCCAGCACAAGCTCCAGCCGCCCACCACCTGGGACCAGCTGCTCGACATCAACGCCAAGCTGAAGAAGGCGAACATCACCCCGTTCGCACTCGGCGGCGCCGACATCTGGCCCGAGCTGATGTGGCTCGAGTACCTCGTCGACCGCATCGGCGGTCCCGACGTCTTCGAGAAGATCAAGAACGGCGACTCCGCCGGCTGGGGCGACCCGGCCGTCCTCAAGGCCGCCGAGACGGTCAAGCAGCTCGTCGACGACGGCGCCTTCGGCAAGGGCTACAGCTCGGTGGCGTACAACGACCACGGCGCGCCCGCGCTCCTCGCCAAGGGCAAGGCGGCCATGCACCTGATGGGCTCGTGGGAGTACTCCACGCAGCTCGGCGTGTTCCCGGACTTCGCCAAGAAGGACCTGGGCTGGTTCGCGTTCCCGGAGTACGAGGGCGGCGCCGGCGACATCCGCAACGTCGTCGGCAACCCGACCAACTACTGGTCGGTGAACTCCCGTACGTCCAACAAGGACGCGGCGATGGCCTTCCTGCGGACGTGCGCCTCCGAGGAGTACGCCAAGGAGCTGATCGCCAACGGCAGCATCCCGACCACGTCCAACGCGGCCAACCTGCTGGACGCCTCCCCCAACCCCGAGTTCGCCAAGTTCCAGTACCAGATGGTGCAGCAGGCGCCCGCCTTCACCCTGAGCTGGGACCAGGCGGTCGACCCGAACGTCTCCACGCCGATGCTCACCGAGATCAACAAGCTGTTCGTGGGCAAGTCCAGCCCGAGCCAGTTCGTATCCGCGCTCCAGGGGCTGAAGTGAGCTTGACGGTCTCCACCCGGACGAAGGGCAGGCCCGGGAAGGGCGTGCGGGCAGGCCGCCCGCACGCCGCCTGGGCCCTGCCCGGCGTTCTGTTCTTCGCCTTCTTCGCCGTCGCCCCGATGGCCCTGGCCTTCTACCTGTCCTTCACCAAGTGGAACGGCCTGGGCGACCCCGAACCGGTAGGCCTGGACAACTGGCAGAAACTGCTGCACGACCCGCGTCTGAGCCAGTCGCTGACGGTGACCGTGCTGCTCACCGTCGTCAGCTGGGCCTTCCAGACGGTGATCTCGCTGCTGCTGGGCGTGTGGGCGGCGGGCCACCAGCGCAACCGGGCGGTGCTGTCGGCGATCTTCTTCACGCCGTTCCTGCTGTCCTCGACGGCGATCGCACTGCTGTTCTACGCCCTGCTCAACCCGAACTTCGGCATCATCCACGCCGACACGTTCGGCTCGACGTCCGGCGCCTTCCTCGCGATCGTCTTCGTCGGCGGCTGGCAGTTCATCCCCTTCCACACCCTGATCTACCAGGGCGGAGCGCGCCAGATCCCCGAGGTCCTCTACCAGGCCGCGGCCATCGACGGCGCCGGCCGCTACCGCCAGTTCTTCTCGATCACCCTGCCCCAGCTGCGCAACACGGCGACCACGTCCAGCGTGCTGATGATCGTCGGCTCGCTCACGTACTTCGAGACCGTCCTGATCCTGACCCAGGGCGGCCCGGGCACGGACACCGCGATCCTGCCGTACCTGATGTACGAGGCGGGCTTCAAGAGCTACGACTTCGGCTACGCGAGCGCCGTCGCGTCCTTCCTCGTCGTGGCCGCCACCGCGCTGTCGCTGCTGCTGGTCCGGCTGACCGGCTTCGGCGCCATGCGCAGCACCAGGGAAGGAATGTGACGCGATGTCACACGACACGCTGCCGCGCCCTGAGAAGCGGATCACCCGGACGCCGGTGACCGCGGGCCCCGCGCACCGGCGCCACCGCCACTGGACGAGGCGCCCCAACCCGCTGGCCGGCCTCGGCTCGGTCGTCTGGCTGGTCGTCGTGCTCATCCCGATCTACGCGATGATCGCGACGTCGCTGACCCACCAGGACGAGAGCCTGGGCGGCAACGCCCTCGACCCGCCCAGGCACCCGACCCTGGAGAACTACAACACCGTCCTGCACAACGGCTTCGGCCACCTCCTCGCCAACACGATGATCGCCGCGGCGGCGGTCGTGGCCATCGTCCTCGTGCTGTGCGTCCCGCTCGCCTACGTGGCCGTCCGCACCCGCAGCTTCTGGTCGGGGGCGGCCTTCCGGCTGTTCCTGCTCGGGGTCGCGATCCCGGCCCAGGCGGTCGTCGTCCCGCTCTATCTGATGATCGCCAAGCTGGACCTCTACGACAGCCTGCTCGCGGTCATCCTGCCGACGGCGGCGTTCGCGATGCCGGTCTCGACGCTCATCCTCACCGGCACCCTGCGGGACATCTCCGAGGAGATGTACGAGGCGATGGCCCTGGACGGCGCCTCCCCCACACGGATGCTGTTCCAGCTGGTCATCCCGATGTCCAAGGGCGGCATCAGCACGGTCGTCGTCTTCTCGGCCCTCCAGGCCTGGAACGGCTTCCTCTTCCCGCTGATCTTCACCCAGTCCGACGGCCCGCGCGTGCTGACCCTCGGCCTGTTCAACTACGTCAGCGAGTTCGGCGTGAACATCCCCGCCCTGCTCGCCTCGGTCGTCCTCTCCGGCATCCCGATCTTCGCCGTCTACCTGGTGGCCCGGCGGGCTCTCGTGGGCGGCCTGATGGGCGTGGGCGGCAAGTGAGCCAGGCCGGACCGGGGCGGCCGAATCCCCCCTCTGCAACAGACCCGACAGGAGTTTCATGACCACCGCCCCCTGGCGCGACCCCGCCCTGCCGGCCGCCACCCGCGTCGACGACCTGCTCTCCCGGATGACCCTCGAGGAGAAGGTCGCCCAGCTGTACGGCGTGTGGGTGGGTGCCGCGACGGACGGCGGCGGTGTCGCTCCGCACCAGGAGCAGATGAACACGGACTACGACTGGGACGAGCTGATCACGCTCGGCCTGGGCCAGCTCACCCGCTCCTTCGGTACCGCCCCCGTGGACCCGACGCTGGGCGCGCAGGCACTGGCCCGCGCCCAGCGCCGGATCACGGAGGCCGGCCGCTTCGGCATCCCCGCGGTCGCCCACGAGGAGTGCCTGGCGGGCTTCACGGCCTGGGGCGCGACCGCCTACCCGGTCCCACTGGCATGGGGCGCCACGTTCGATCCCGCGCTGGTGGAGGAGATGGCCGGCCGTATCGGCCGGGACATGCGCTCGGTGGGCGTGCACCAGGGGCTCGCCCCCGTCCTGGACGTGGTCCGCGACCTGCGCTGGGGCCGGGTCGAGGAGACCATCGGCGAGGACCCGTACCTGGTCGGCACGGTCAGCAGCGCCTACGTGCGGGGCCTGGAGTCGGCGGGCATCGTGTCCACCCTGAAGCACTTCGCCGGGTACGCCTCCTCCTCGGGCGCCCGCAACCTGGCCCCGGTCCGGGCCGGCACCCGGGAGTTCGCGGACGTCACGCTCCCGCCCTTCGAGATGGCGCTGCGCGAGGGCGGCGCGCGCTCGGTGATGGCCGCGTACACGGAGACGGACGGCGTCCCGGCCTCCGCGGACCCGTACCTGCTCACCGAACTCCTGCGCGATCAGTGGGGCTTCACCGGAACGGTGGTCTCCGACTACTTCGCCCTGGACTTCCTGCAGACCCTGCACCGGGTCGCCGGCACCCCCACCGAGTCCGCGCACCTGGCCCTGGCCGCCGGGATCGACGTCGAACTGCCGACGCTGAAGTGCTACGGCAAGGAGCTGGTGGCGGCGGTACGGGAAGGCACGGTCGCCCAGTCACTGGTGGACCGTGCGGCCCGCCGCGTACTGCTCCAGAAGTGCGAACTGGGCCTGCTGGACGAGGACTGGGCCGCGGACGCCCCGCCCGAGTCCGTCGACCTGGACTCGGCGGGGAACCGGGCCGTGGCCCGCCGCGTGGCCGAGGAGTCGGTGGTGCTGCTGGCCAACCCGGACGGCCTGCTGCCGCTGGCGCCGGAGACCCGGATCGCGGTGGTCGGCCCGCGGGCGGCGGACGCCCTGGCGATGCTGGGCTGCTACTCCTTCCCCTCCCACGTGGGCACCCAGCACCCCGAGGTGCCCATGGGCATCGAGATCCCCACCCTGCTGGACTCCCTGCGCGGCGAACTGCCCGACGCGAAGGTGACGTTCACGGAGGGCTGCGGCGTCCTGGAGCCGGACACCTCCGGCTTCGAGGAGGCGGTCGCCAGGGCGCGGGAGGCGGACGTGTGCGTGGCCGTCCTCGGCGACCGCTCGGGCCTGTTCGGCCGGGGCACGTCGGGCGAGGGCTGCGACGTGGCGGACCTCGCCCTGCCCGGCGTGCAGGGCGAGCTGCTGGACGCGCTGGTGGAGACGGGCGTCCCCGTCGTCCTCGTCCTGCTCACCGGCCGCCCCTACGCGCTCGGCCGCTGGGACGGCCGGCTCGGCGCGGCCGTCCAGGCGTTCTTCCCGGGCGAGGAGGGCGGCCCGGCGGTCGCGGGCGTCCTGTCGGGCCGCGTGAACCCCTCGGGCCGGCTGCCGGTGAGCGTGCCGCGCGGGCCCGGCGGCCAGCCGTGGACGTACCTCCAGCCGCCGCTGGGCCTGGCGGGCGAGGTGAGCAGCCTCGACCCGACCCCGCTGTACCCGTTCGGACACGGGGTGTCCTACACGACGTTCGCGTGGTCGGACTTCCAGGGCAACGATGTCATCGGGACCGGCGCGGAGATCGGCACGGACGGCTCGTACGACGTGTCGCTCGCCGTGCGCAACACCGGTGACCGGGCCGGGGCGGAGGTCGTGCAGCTGTACCTGCACGACCCGGTGGCCTCGGTGACCCGCCCGGACGTCCGCCTGGTCGGCTACCAGCGACTGGAGCTGGACCCCGGCGAGTCCCGCCGGGTGACCTTCCGCTTCCACGCCGACCTGTCGGCGTTCACCGACCGCACGGGCCGGCGGGTGGTGGAGCCGGGCGCCCTGGAACTGCGGCTGGCCACCTCGTCGTCGGACGTCCGCCACACGGCGCACCTGACCCTGACGGGTCCGGTGCGCGAAGTGGGCGCGGAGCGCCGCCTGCACTGCGAGACGGACGTCTCGCCGACGCCCTGACCCACCATTCCTACGGACTGAGCGGGAGTGAGTCCTGGTGCCAGGGCTCGTGCTCAGCCGTGTGCCCCGAACGGTTGTGAGCACTCCCCCAGCTTCGCCGGGGGGACCCCAGGTCGCCCGCTTTCGCTCCGCGTCCGGCGCCTGCGGATCGTGTCCGTGGTCCGGGGATGCGGGGGCGGGGTCCCTCACGCCCCGGGCTGCCCGATGCGGCCTGGACGGTCCGATGCCCCACCGCATCACTCCTGTGCGGTGGGGGCGGTGCCGTCCGTCGCCGGATCGGGCATCCCAGGGCGCGCCTTCCGATCGCCACGGCAGCAGCATCGTGCCGCGTGGGCTTGCGCGTCGTACTCGTGAGCGGTTTCTGCCAGTGCTGGGCGCCCCAGCGGCTGGTGTAGGCCGGGTCGACGGCGACGACGGTGACACCGAGCTCGGCGGCCATCGAGGGGTGCAGGGGGCAGAGCCCCCGCCGGGGCCTGGGGCGGGGCCCCGGGGGTGGGACCTCTCAGTCCACCGAGACGGGTGGGTGGGCGAGACCACAACGAAAAACCCCGCCCCGGACGAACCGGAGGCGGGGTTTCATCGAGCGCCGGGCAGGCCTTGCACCTGCATTTCCCCGCAGGAAGCGGGGCGTCTTTCCTTGGACCACCAACGCACTGCTCGCGGGCCTTTGTTGGCCGCTTGCGTGTCATGATCATAGCCCACCAGGAGGGCAGCAGGCCAATCAGCCGCCCTGGCCCCCGCCGACCGACTCGAACCGCCACCGATGCACGGCCCGCGTGACCAACTCACCGTCCGGCTCGGGAAGTTCCGGCAGGTCGGCGGTGAACTCCGCGTCCCACCAGGTGATGACCAGGACCCGGTCCTGCGGGGCACGGAAGGTCTCCCGTCGCAGGGGCGGCGGCGAGAGCTCCTGCCGCCGCGCCCAGGCGAGGAGTTCCTCCCCCCGACCCGCGGCCGCCCGCGCCTCCCACATCAGCGCCACCGTCACGGGTACAGGTTCTCCTTGCTGACCTCGTGCACATGGTCGTGCGTGTGCCCGGTGCCGTGCCCGGTGCCCGGCACATGCGGATCCGTCACGGGCAGGGACGAGTCCGCCGACAGGTCCCAGTCGGAGGCCGCACGGCCCCGGCTGACCATCTCCGCGCCCAGCGCCGCCACCATCGCGCCGTTGTCCGTGCACAGCTTGGGCCGGGGCACCCGCAGCCGGATCCCGGCCGCCTCGCACCGCTCCTGGGCCAGGGCCCGCAGCCGCGAGTTCGCGGCCACGCCGCCGCCGATCATCAGGTGGTCGACGCCCGCGTCCTTGCAGGCCCGTACGGCCTTGCGGGTCAGCACGTCCACCACCGCCTCCTGGAAGGACGCGGCCACGTCACGCACCGGCACCTCCTCGCCGGCCGCCCGCTTGGCCTCGATCCAGCGGGCCACCGCCGTCTTCAGACCGGAGAAGGAGAAGTCGTAGGCGGGGTCGCGCGGACCGGTCAGCCCGCGCGGGAAGGCGATCGCCCCCGGGTCGCCCTCCCGTGCGTACCGGTCGATGACCGGCCCGCCCGGGAAGCCCAGGTCCAGCACGCGCGCGATCTTGTCGAAGGCCTCGCCCGCCGCGTCGTCGATCGTCGCCCCCATGGGCCGTACGTCCGCGGTGATGTCCGTGGACAGCAGCAGCGAGGAGTGCCCGCCGGACACCAGCAGCGCCATCGTGGGCTCCGGCAGCGGGCCGTGCTCCAACTGGTCCACGCAGATGTGCGAGGCGAGGTGGTTGACACCGTACAGCGGCTTGCCCAGGGCGTAGGCGTACGCCTTGGCCGCCGAGACGCCGACGAGCAGGGCGCCGGCCAGACCGGGTCCCGCGGTGACCGCGATGCCGTCCAGGTCACGGGCGCTGACCCCCGCCTCCTTCAGCGCGCGCTCGATGGTCGGCACCATCGCCTCCAGATGGGCCCGGGACGCCACCTCCGGGACGACCCCGCCGAACCGCGCGTGCTCGTCCACGCTGGAGGCGACCGCGTCGGCCAGCAGGGTGGTGCCGCGGACGATGCCGACGCCGGTCTCGTCGCAGGAGGTCTCGATGCCGAGGACGAGCGGCTCGTCCCTCAAGTCAGTCATGGATCTCGGTTCCTTGTACACCGTTGACGGAGGTTGCCGGGTCGGACAGGCGCATCACCACGGCGTCCACGTTCCCCGGCTGGTAGTAGCCGCGCCGGAAGCCGATGGGCTCGAAGCCGAAGCGCTCGTAGAGCTTCTGCGCGCGGACGTTGTCCACGCGGCACTCGAGCATCACCTCCGCGCACTCGAAGGCGGTCGCGGCCCGCAGCAGCTCGGTCAGCAGCCGGGCGCCGAGCCCGGTGCCCCAGTGGTCGCGGGCGACGGCGATGGTCTGCACGTCGCCCTGCCCGCCGGAGGCGACCAGTCCGGCGTACCCGACGAGCCGGCCGTCCTCCTCGGCCACCAGGTAGCGCCGGGTCGCCTCCGGGCCCCTGGAGTGCGCCAGCTCGGACCAGAACATGCCCCTGGACCAGGCGTCCTCGGGGAACAGGGCCTTCTCCAGTTCCAGCACCGGGTCGATGTCCCACCAGCGCATCTCGCGCAGCACGCACCGGGCAGACCCGGTCGTCGTCTGTCCCGTCACTTCGGGGTGACCACCTTGTAGTTCTTGGGCACCTGGGCGTCCGGCCTGCGCAGGTACAGCGGCCGGGGCGCGGGCAGCTCCTGCCCGGCGGCCAGCCGCTCGGCGGCCAGCGAGGCGAGGGCGGCGGCCGACACGTGCTCGGGCTCGTGCGCCTGCGGGAAGGTCTCGGGGTACAGCAGCGCGCCCGCGCCGACCGCGGGCAGTCCCCTGACCCGGTCGGCGATGTCGGCGGGCCGGTCCACGGCCGGGTCGGTGACCCGGGTGCGCGAGTCGGTGTAGCGGGCCCAGTAGACCTCCTTGCGGCGGGCGTCGGTCGCCACGACGAAGGGGCCGGGGAGGTCGGCCGCGTAGGCGAGGCCGTCGAGCGTGCAGACGCCGTACACGGGCACGCCGAGGGCGAGTCCGAGGGTGTCGGCGGTCATCAGGCCGACGCGCAGGCCGGTGTACGGACCGGGTCCGACGCCGGCGACGACGCCCGTGACGGCGTCCAGCTTGAGCCCGGCCTCGGCGAGCACCCGGTCGACGGCCGGCAGCAGGAGCTCTCCGTGCCGGCGCGCGTCCACCTGGCTGGAGGAGGCGATGACGGCCGTACCGTCGTGCAGGGCGACGGTGACGGCGGGGGTGGCGGTATCCAGAGCGAGCAAGAGCACGCAAACAGCCTACGGCTCCCGCGCCCGCGGCACGGCCGCCCCGGTCGGGCGGATCGCGGCTGCTACGGTCGCCGCGAGGCAGCTCGCACGACCGAGGCGGAGGTGGACGACCGTGGCACGGAGCAGTTCGGGGTTCGTGGCCGGGCTCACCGCCGCGGCCGTCGTCGTGGTCGGCTTCCTCGGCCACGAGGCGCGGGCGAACGCTCCGCGGAGCCTGAGCGGCCGGCCCGGCCCGACGGCGACGCACGCGGCGGGCGCCTCCAAGGCACCCCGGGACGAGCGGCACGCGGCCGCCCTGCCCGACGGCTCCGGGACCGGCGAACGGGTCGTGTACTCGCTGGACGACGACCGGGTGTGGCTGGTCGGCGCGGACGGGACGGTCCAGAACACCTTCGGGGTCAGCCCCGGCAACGTCGACCCGGCGCCGGGGACCTACGCGGTCGCGTCCCGTTCGAAGTCGATCACCGGGACGGACGGCGTCCCGGTGGAGCACGTCGTGCGCTTCACCAGCGCGGACGGTGTGGTCGTCGGCTTCAGCGCGGCGGTGCACGGCTCCTTGCCGACGCCCGACCCGGCGCTCAAGACCGGCGGCATCCGTGAGTCCCGGACGGACGGCGAGACGATGTGGATGTTCGCGACGATCGGCCAGAAGGTCGTCGTCATCCGCTAGGTCCTGTCACGACCAGCCACCGGATCAGAGCCCCCACTGGAGCGCGCCGGCCGCCGGTTCGGACCCCCTCGAGCGCGCGGCGCCCGCCGGGCACGCCGCCGCCGGGGCCCGTCGGCCGACAGTCATCCGATCGGGTTACGCCGCTTCACGGGTCTCCTCCGCCGTGCGGGGACCGGCCGGCTCGGCCGGGTCCGGGGCGCGCGGCGGCAGGGAGACCGCGTCGGCGGCGGCGCAGGAGGCCAGCAGGTCCCGCATGGACACACCGCCCGCCGGATACGGCCGCGGTTTCGGCTGGTGCCGCCGCTGCTGCCGCTCGTTGTTCTCCATGGCCGACATGGACGCCTCCTGGGGCCGGGGGCGGACGTGGTTAGGCACGCCTAACCACGAACTGAACACCATGTGACCACGCCCGGAGCACGCGCGCAAGGATTTGCCGACGTCCTGTCGGAAAGTCCGGCGGCGCTCAGGCGGTCAGAACGCCCAGGTCGGCGGTGACCCAGCGGTCCCCGATCCCCGTCACCGTCACGTGCCGCACCTCGTCGGTGGTGTCCCCGACGGCCCGGTGGATCAGGACCTGGAGCCGCTCGTCGGTCAGTTCCTCGACCTTGCCCTCGCCCCACTCCACGACGACCACCGAGTCCGGCAGCGACACGTCGAGGTCGAGGTCCTCCATCTCGTCGAGCCCGCCGGACAGCCGGTAGGCGTCGACGTGGACGAGCGGCGGCCCGTCGCCCAGCGACGGGTGCACACGGGCGATCACGAAGGTCGGGGAGGTGACGGCGCCGCGCACGTCCAGCCCCTCGCCGAGGCCGCGGGTCAGCGTGGTCTTGCCCGCGCCCAGCTCCCCGCTGAGCATCACGAGGTCGCCCGCGCGCAGCAGCTTGGCCAGACGGCGGCCCAGCTCGCGCATCTGCTCGGGGGCGTTGACGGTGATCTCCACGGCCCCGGGGTCAGCCGGGCTGTGCGGTGCTGCTGGTGCTTCCATGGTCCCCCACGGTAGTGCCTGCCGGGACCGCACCCGCGCGGGCGAGCAGGTCGGCGAGGCGGTCCGTGACGACCTCCGGACGCTCCAGGATCACCAGGTGCCCGGCGTCCGGGACCAGGACCAGCTCCGCGTCGGGGAGCAGTCCCGCGATGGCCTCGCTGTGCTCGCTGGGCGTGACCAGGTCCTGCACTCCGGCCAGGACCAGCACCGGCATGTCCGCGAAGAGGGCGAGGGCCTCGGTCTTGTCGTGGTCGGTGAAGGCCGGGTAGAACTCGGCGACCACGTCGATCGGCGTGCTCTCGATCATCCGCTCGGCGAACCGGGCGACCGCCGGGTCGATGTCGCGTCCGGCGAACGAGTACCGCTTGATGATGCCGGCGAACAGGTCCGCGGTGGCCCGCCGTCCCCTCTCCACCAGCTCGGCGCGCTGCCCGAGCGCCTTGAGCACGCCGGGGAGCACCCTGCGCACCGCGTTGACGCCGGCCACCGGCAGTCCGAAGTTGACCTCGCCGAGCCGCCCGGAGGAGGTGCCGACGAAGGCGGTGGCGACGACCCGCTCGCGGATCAGCTCGGGATACTGGTCGGCCAGCGCCATCATCGTCATGCCGCCCATGGAGTGCCCGACCAGCACGATCGGCCCCTCGGGCGCGGCGGCGTCGATGACGGCCTTCAGGTCGCGGCCGAGCTGGTCGATGGTCAGTTCCACGCCGTCGCGCGTCTGGGCCACGCCGCGCCCGGACCGGCCGTGGCTGCGCTGGTCCCAGTGCACGGTGCGGACGACGCCGCGCAGGGCGGCGCGCTGGAAGTGCCAGGAGTCCTGGCCGAGGCAGTAGCCGTGGCTGAAGACGACGGTGACGGGGGCGGGGGCCTTGCGGCCGAAGAGCCGCCGGCGGCGCGGGCCGAGGTTCGCGGTGGAGTCGGGGTCGATGTCGTCGACCTCGTAGTGGAGCTCGGTGCCGTCGTCGGCCAGGGCCTTGCCGGGTGTGCCGCGCAGGGCGCCGTAGGGGCCCACCGAGTCCAGGGCGAGCCGGGCCCTGCGCCGTATGCCGCGGCCGACGGTCATCCGCTCGATGGCGACCCCGGCGGCGGCGCCCGCCGCCACCACGCCTATCGCGGCGCCCGCGATGCCGGTCGCCCGCCGCCAGCCGCCGGCCGCCTCCGCGGCAGAGGCGACGGCCGCCGTGGCGGCTCTCGCGACGCCCCCCGCACTGCTCTCGCTCACGTACCGCTCCTCTGTTGCCGTCCTGCTGCCGTACTGCTGTTCGCTTCCGTGGCCGGCACCGGTCCCGGTGGGTGGGGAGGGTGCCGCCGCCCCGCGCGGGGTGCCGTGCCGCGGCCGGGTGTCCGCGTGGTTCAGCCGTCCCGCGTGTCCCGCTCCCCGCCCTCTGCCCGCTCCGGCCGCTCGCCGGCCTCGTCGACCTCGTTGACGTAGACGCGGGGGACGCGCGTGCCGATGCGCGTGACGATCTCGTACGCGATGGTGCCGGCGGCCTGCGCCCAGTCCTCGGCGGTGGGTTCGCCGCGGTCGCCGGGGCCGAAGAGCACGGCCTCGGAGCCGATCTCCGGCTCGTCCCCGCCCAGGTCGACCACGAACTGGTCCATGGCGACCCGTCCCGCGACCGTACGCCACTTGCCGCCGACCAGGACCGGCCCGGTGCCGGAGGCGTGGCGCGGGACGCCGTCCGCGTAGCCGACGGGCACCAGGCCGAGGGTGGTCTCGCCGGGGGTGGCGTAGTGGTGCCCGTAGCTGATGCCGTGGCCGCCGGGCACGTGCTTCACGAGGGCCAGTGAGGCGGACAGGGTCATGGCCGGGCGCAGCCCGAAGTCGGCCGGGGTGCCGAGTTCGGCGCTGGGCGAGACGCCGTAGACGGCGATCCCGGCGCGGACGAGGTCGAAGTGGCTCTCGGGGAGGGTGAGCGCGGCGGGCGAGTTGGCGATGTGCCGCACTTCCGGGCGCAGACCGCGCTGTTCGGCGTGGGCGATCATGTCGCGGAAGAGGGCGAGCTGCGCGGCGATGGAGGGGTGGCCCGGTTCGTCGGCGCAGGCGAAGTGGGACCACAGCCCGGTGACCCGGATGAGCCCCTCGGCCTCGGCGCGCAGCGCCTCGGCGACGAGTTCGGGCCAGTCGGCGGGCTGGCAGCCGTTGCGGCCGAGTCCGGTGTCGGCCTTCAGCTGCACGCGTGCGGGACGGCCGGCCTGCCGGGCGGCCTCCCGGACCTCCGCGAGGGCCCACATGCCGCTCACGGACAGGTCGAGGTCGGCCTCGATCGCCTCCCGCCAGGGCCCGCCCGGCGTCCACAGCCAGCACATGATCCGTGCCCGCGCGGGCGACAGACCGGCGGCGCGCAGGGCCAAGGCCTCCTCCGGCGTGGCGGTGCCGAGCCAGGTCGCCCCGGCTTCTACGGCCGCACGGGCGCACGGGAGCGCGCCGTGGCCGTAGGCGTCGGACTTGACGACGGCCATGACGGCGGCACCTGCCACGCGGCCGCGCAGGGCCCGCACGTTGGCGCGCACGGCGGCCAGATCGATCTCGGCACGGGCACGCAGCGGCGCCGTCGGTGGGTGTGCTGTGTCGTTCATCGCGCCCCCAGTGTCTCAGAGCCACCGGACGGCCTTTCGAGAACCGGGTCGGTGACCAACCCGCCCGCGTACCGCAAGTCGCCCCTTCGACCCACCGTCACACCCCGTCGGCACCACGTCCGCGGCCCGTCCGCAGCTCAGCCCCGCACATCCGCGGCCCGTCCGCAGCTCAGCCCCGCACATCCGCGGCCCGTCCACACCCCGCCCGCGACTCGGGCCCGCACGTGCGCGACCCACCCACGCCCCGCCCGCGATCCAGCCCCGCCCGTCCGCGGCCCGTCCGCGGCCCGTCCGCGGCTCAGTCGCGCACGTCCCGCACGTCCCGCACGTCCCGCCAGGCCAGCGGGATGGCCTCCGCCACGTCGTGGGCGCCGATCGGGGCGCCGTGGGCGGCGAGACGTCCGGCCAGCCCGTGCAGATAGGCCGCCGCGCTGCCCGCGTCGCGGGCGTGGAGACCGGCGGCCAGCAGGGAGCCGGAGAGGCCTGACAGGACGTCACCGCTGCCGGCGGTGGCGAGCCACGGCGTGCCGGTCGGGTTGACCCGTACCGGGCCTCCGTCCGGGTCGGCGACGAGTGTGGTGGAGCCCTTGAGGAGCACCGTGGCCCGGTAGCCGGCGGCGAGTTCGCGTACGGAGGCCAGCCGGGCGCCCTCGACCTGCTCGCGGGACACGCCGAGCAGGGCGGCGGCCTCCCCGGCGTGCGGGGTCATCAGGGTCGGGGCGGTACGGGCGCGTACGGCGTCGCGGTCGGCCAGCCGCAGCCCGTCCGCGTCGATCAGTACGGGCACGTCGGTCTCCAGCACCTCGGCGACGGTGGCCGCGTCGTCCCCGGCGCCCGGTCCCACCACCCACGCCTGCACGCGGCCCGCCTTGTGCGGCCCCTGGTCGGACACGAGCGTCTCCGGGAAGCGGGCGATGACCGCGTGCCCGGCCGGCCCGACGTATCGCACCGCGCCCGCCCCGCCGCGCAGCGCGCCGGACACGGCGAGCACGGCCGCGCCCGGGTAGCGGGCCGAGCCCGCCGCGATGCCGACGACGCCCCGCCGGTACTTGTCGCTCTCGGCGGCGGGCCGCGGCAGCAGCGCGGCCAGGTCGGCGTGCTGGAGCGCCTCCAGTTCGGCTTCGGCGGGCAGCTCGGGGCCCAGGCCGATGTCCACGAGGCGGACGGTGCCGGCGTACTCGCGGGCCGGGTCGACGAGCAGCCCGGGTTTGTGGGTGCCGAAGGTGACGGTCAGGTCGGCGCGCACGGCGGCGCCCAGCACCTCGCCGGAGTCCGCCTCCACCCCGCTCGGCAGGTCCACGGCGACGACGGCCGCCCCGGAGCGGGCCGCGCGCTCGGCCAGCGGCGCGGCATCGGCGCGCAGGCCGCCCTTGCCGCCGATGCCGACGATGCCGTCGACGACGAGGTCGGCCCGGTCGATCGCCTCCTCGGCGCCGCCGGCCCGGGCCACGCTCCCGCCCGCCCGGCGCAGCGCGGCGAGGCCCGCGGGATGGGTGCGGTCGGGCGCGAGCAGCACGGCGGTCACCCCGGCGCCGCGCCGGGCCAGCCGGGCCCCGGCGTACAGCGTGTCGCCGCCGTTGTCGCCGCTGCCGACCAGCAGCACCACCCGGCGCCCGTACACCCGCCCGAGCAAGTCCGCGCTCGCGGCGGCGAGTCCGGCGGCGGCCCGCTGCATGAGGGCGCCGTCGGGGAGCCTCGCCATGAGCGCGCGCTCGGCTGTCCTGACCGTCTCAACGCTGTACGCGGTACGCATGCCGTCGAGTCTGCCCCGGATCCGTCCGGTCCCGCACGCGGACCCGGCGGGCGCGCCGGCGCCGGGACGTCAGCCCTCCGCGACCACCACGGCCGAGGCCACTCCCGCGTCGTGGCTCAGGGACACGTGCCAGGAGCGGACGCCCAGTTCCGCGGCCCTGGCGGCGACCGTGCCGGTCACCCGCAGCCTTGGCCGGCCGGAGTCCTCGACGTACACCTCCGCGTCGGTCCACAGCAGCCCGGCCGGCGCGCCGAGCGCCTTGGCGAGCGCCTCCTTGGCGGCGAACCGGGCGGCCAGCGACGCCATGCCCCGGCGACCCCCGCTGGGCAGCAGCAACTCGCTCTCCACGAACAGCCGCGCCGCCAGCCCGGGCGTCCGCTCCAGCGACGCCGCGAACCGATCGATCTCGGCCACGTCGATACCGACCCCGATGATGCTCATGCGGAGCACCTTACGGGCCGCCCCTCACCTGCCGCGGCCCTCCCGAAGCGTGTGCGCCACCGGGACGTCGGCCTGCCCGTGCCCGGCGTTCACCACGTCACGTCCTCACTGTCAGTCGACTTCAGAGACCGGGAACAGCCCTGCGCCGCCGAACTCGAACGGCGTCCGCAGCAACACGCCCCCGCACACGTCTCCGGGTGTGAAGTCGCGGAAGTTGCGCGACACGTAGACCTCTGCCCGGGCGAAGATCGCGCACCCCAGGTGGATGGCGTCGAGCCCCTTGATCTTCGGCTTCTCGGCCGTGATGTCGTTGGCGATGAGGCCCACTCGACGGGTCACTTCCACCAGCGTGATGTAGGGCTCCTGGAGCAGGGTCCGGATATGGAGCCGATGGACACTGGCGGTGGTGCCACGCGCCTCGGCAAGAGTGACAGCGGACGTGTAGAGCCGTACATACCCGGCTTTGGCGGCCCGCAGCATGCTTTCGGCCTCGCGCGCGCTGCCCGTGCCCTGCGCCCAGTCGATGAAGCAGTTGCTGTCCAAGTAGACCGACTCGGGGCGGTCAGTTTCCCCCACGCAGAGCCTCCACATAGTCCACCGCGTCCTGGCCACCGGTCATGTCCGGCCAGAACCCCGCCCGCAGCTCGTCGTCCGAGAGCTGCGGCTCTGTCGGAAGGAGTTCGATCTCCGTCGCGCGCACCTGCACCACCTGCCCCTGTGCGTTCTCGGTGATCTCGCCGGTGACCTCCACCCGGTCACGCCGCCAGGCCCGCCGCAGCTCGGTGTCCAGATCATCACCGAAATAGACGGGAATCACTTCCCCGCCGACCTCGGTGCGCAGCACCGCCCGGGGACGGCGATGCTTTCCCTCCACCAGGCCGCTGAGACGTCCCCGCCGCGAACCGAACACTCGCAGGCGGGCACGCGTGGCGGCTTGCAGGTTGAACGCGGTCCTCTGTGTGACCTCAGCCGTCCGGACTTCGACGCCGTCCGCACGTACCGCGACGAACATGCCGACATCGGGCGATGCTCCGAGGGAGCGGGCAACCTGCCGCCCCAGCGACGCCGCACGGGCGGTCCACCCAACCGGGATGCGCTCTGCGGTCTCGGCTTCGCCCAGCCCGGCCACGGCGGTACGCAGCACCCGTTCCACGACCTGGTAGTCGGAGTGTTCGGCGATGCGCAGGGGCTCGAGGACACAGGTCACGCTGCCCAGCCTGAGCTCGTTGAAGGACCAGCGGGTGCCATGGCGGCTCGACTGCGCGGTCTCGCTGTTCTCCAGCTCGCGTAGCAGCGACAGCACACTCTGCACGGTGCGCAGCGACTCCTGGGCGTCCATGCCGGCGTGCGGACCTCGTAGCCTCAGTTCGAGCTCAACACTCATGCCGCACCTCCTCCCCCTCATGGGCCAGCGACGTCACGGTACTCAGAGCCCGACTCCATGGTGCCGCTCACGCTCCACGTTTTCACCCGGAAGAGACGCCGTCGAGGAGGGGAGACGGAGCTCCACTACGCGGCGACCAGTTCGCACCACACGACCTTGCCACGATTGCCCTCCCGCGCCAGCGGTTGCCAGCCCCACAGGTCCGCGCAAGCCCGGACCAGTGCCAGCCCCCGCCCCTCCTCCGACTCGGCCACCCGCTCCAAGGGCACTGGCGGCTCCGGCGGCGCGGGGTCGGCGTCCCACGCCCCGATCCGCAGCACCCCCGCGGCCCACCGCAGCCGGAGCGCGGCGGGCCCCTTGGTGTGCCGTACGGCGTTGGAGACCAACTCGGTCGCGAGCAGCTCGGCCACGTCGACGAGCCGGATCAGCCCGTGCATGGTGAGGATCAGCCGGAGGGTACGTCGGCTGACGGTGACGGCGCGGAGGTCGTTGGGGATGTAGAGGCAGTATTCCCAGGGCTCCGTCATGTCTTCGGACATGGCTCAACTCCGTTCGAATGGAGGATGGTTGTGGTCTACGGCGGAGTCGCGGGCGGTGGCGTTGCCGCAGCCGTCGTGGCAGGACGGGGCGGTGCGCTTCCGGACCCCTGGGACTCCGCAACGTATGCGTCGCGTCACTGACGGTAGGTCATAGATTTATTCCATCGCAAGTCGATCGCGTAATCTGGCCCCGAACGAGGCACTCACAACGGGCCGTTGAAGGCGAGGAGGAAGCCATGCCGCCCAGACGGCAACCCACCGCACGCCAGACGCGCCTGGGCGCAGAACTACGGAAGCTACGTGAAGCTGCGGGCCTCAAGGCGACCGAGGCGGCAAGCCTGCTCGGAGTGAACTCCGTCCAGGTGAGTCAGATCGAGTCCGGGATCGCAGGCGTCAGTGAGGAGCGCGTACGGCGCCTGGCATCTCATTACGCCTGCGCGGACGCGGATTTGATCATGACACTGGCCGCCATGGCGACCGACCGGACGCGCGGCTGGTGGGAGCAGTTCAGGGGCTTTCTGCCGACATCGTTCCTGGACATTGCCGAACTGGAACACCACTCAACGTACCGACGCGACGTAGAGTTCTTACTCATTCCCGGTCTGCTTCAGACGGACGCATACGCCCGCGCCGCCTTCTCGTCCAGAATCCCCGAGCTGACCAACGAGGAACTCGACCTGCGCGTCCATCACAGGATGCAGCGCAAGGTGATCCTCGAAGGACCGAGCCCCATCCCGTACGAAGCGATCATCCACGAGGCGGCCCTACGCATCAGGGTGAGCGACCGCGCCGTCTCCCAAGCCCAACTCGACCGGGTCCTGGAGTTGTCCGAGCCGGAGCACGTCACCGTGCGTGTCATCCCTTTCGACCTGGACGGCTTCGGAGGCGCGTGGAGCGCCATGATGCTCGCGGGCGGCGCCGTCCCCAGGCTGGACACAGCCGTGCGCGACGCGCCTCACGGCACGGCATTCATCGACTCCGAGGCTCAACTCAACGTTTTTCGAACGCTCTTCCGTAGACTGCAGGACGTGTCACTCGACCCCGAACGCTCCCGCGCATTCATCCATCAACTCGCAAAGGATCTGTGAGGCGCCCCCGTGACCACCCCCGACAACTGGCGAAAGTCGTCCTACTCCGGCGGCGGCGACGGCAACAACTGCGTCGAGGTCGCCCACTCCCCCACCCACATAGCCATCCGTGACTCGAAAGCCCCCACCAGGGCCACCCTCTCCTTCCCGGCCGGTGCGTTCACCGCCTTCGTCAAGGACCTGAAGAGCACCAGCGCCCCGGAGAGCTGAGACCCGCCGTGGGGACGCACACGGGCAGTGAGATGGTCGATGTCCCGCCGGGGCGGGTGACGCTGTCGGACCGCCGGACACAGCGGAGTTGGCCGGTCGACGTCGCGGCGTTCCGGATGTCGGCGTTCCCGGTCACCCAGGCGCTGTACGCACAGGTCACCGGTGAACGGCCGAGCACCACCCGCGACGACCGGCTGCCCGTCGAGGGTGTGTCCTGGTGGGACGCGGTCCGGTTCTGCAACGCCCTGTCCCGGCGCGAGGGGCTGACACCCGCCTATCAACTGAGCGTCCAGGACGACGAGGCGGTCGCATGGGACGCCTCCGCCGACGGGTACCGGCTGCCGACCGAGGCCGAGTGGGAGCACGCGTGCCGCGCCGGGACCACGGGCCCGCGGTACGGCCCGCTCGACGAGGTCGCCTGGTACCGGGGGAACTCGGGCGAGCGGATCCACCCGGTGGGCGGCAGGCGACCCAACGCGTGGGGCCTGTACGACATGCTGGGCAACGCGTGGGACTGGTGCTGGGACTTCTACGACGCCGAGGTGTACGGCGCCTACCGGGTGCTCCGCGGCGGCGGCTGGTCCGACGCGCACTGGAGCTGCCGGGCCTCCGTACGGCGCCGCAGCCACCCCACCTTCCGCATTGACGACGTGGGCTTCCGCCTCGCACGCAGGCCGGTCCCGCGAGAATGAGTGGATGATCGCCACGTCGCCTCAGGGACCCGTCAAGCATCCTTTCGGCCGAGGCGGCACACCTGCGCTGGTCGGATTCCCACTTGTTCTCGTTCGTGCTGTCGGATTCTCTTTCGTGGCGCTCTGAGCGGCTGTCCGCTCTCACTCCAGTGGCTGGTCAGGGCTCCGGCGGAGCAAAATCCGGGTGCGTATGAGCTGGTTCGCGCTCGTATACTCGTGCGAGCTCATGGAGGGGGAGGTGGAGACAGTGAAGCTTGCTGAGGCACTGGCAGAACGTGCGGAGGCGACGCGCCGTGTAGAGCAGCTGCGAGCGCGTGTCGTCAGCAGTGCGCGGTACCAGGAGGGGGAGACACCCGCCGAGGATGCAGCTCAGCTGTTGGCTGAGGCCGGTGCGGTGCTGGACACCCTGGAAACGTTGATCCGACGGATCAACCGGACCAATGCCACCGTGGAGATGGGTCCGGACGGCACGCTCACCGATGCCCTCGCACGCCGGGATGTCCTGCGGTTGCGTCACTCTGTGGTCACCGCGGCGGCGGACGCGGCGGCGGGTACGAGCGAGCGGGGATACGGCCGGCAGCTTCGGTCCGAGCTGATGATGCTTTCCGCGCTTCCGGTCGCGGAACTGCGCGGTCAGGCCGATGCACTCGCCCGGGAGATCCGCGAGGTCGATGTGCGGATCCAGCGTACGAACTGGGAGGTCGATCTGCTGGACTGAGTAGTCCAGCAGGCTGGAACGATGTGGAGCAGGTAGCAGCTTCGGAGGCGTGCACACACCGAGGGCCGGCGGTTTTCCAGCCCACTCCTGGTGCGTGAAGGGCAACGCGGGGGTTCAATTCCCCATCAACAGAGCAGCTCAGCACCGCGCACAGGTAACGGTGCACATCGCACAGCACATCACCACGTGCAGATCCGAGGCGGCGAGGGCGGGTTCGGGGCTTTCCACATCGCGGCACCATGGAGAACGGCGATCTCCGGCGGATACTGTTGGCGATTTTGGTGGTGCTCCTGCATCTGTCGCGAACGAGACTTCCGCGAAAGCCAGGTCAGCAGCCCACCACACGCCAGACGCAGTGCGACAGGCGGGAAGTGGCCTGCAGGCACCTCCCGCCAGCGGACGGGATCCATGCCGACCGGCTCGTGGTCTGCCGCTGCGGATGGCGACGCTATGGCCGTGTGCGGCCTCCGTCCGTGGCCGTAACGTCACATCGCGCCCGATGTCGCCGACCGCAGGGGGAGCTGGCCCGGCTCGGTCACTCCACCGTGACCGACTTCGCCAGGTTGCGCGGCTGGTCCACCTCGTTGCCCCGCGCGGTGGCGAGTTCGCAGGCGAAGACCTGCAACGGGACCGTGGCGACCAGCGGCTGGAGCAGCGTCGGGGTGGCCGGGATGCTGATCAGGTGGTCGGCGTACGGGGCGACCGCCTCGTCGCCCTCCTCCGCGATCACGATCGTGCGGGCGCCCCTCGCGCGGATCTCCTGGATGTTGGAGACGATCTTGTCGTGGAGGAGGGACCGGCCCTGCGGGGAGGGCACCACCACGACCACCGGCAGGTCCTCGTCGATCAGCGCGATCGGCCCGTGCTTCAGCTCGCCCGCCGCGAAGCCCTCGGCGTGCATGTACGCCAGCTCCTTGAGCTTCAGGGCGCCTTCGAGGGCGACCGGATAGCCCACGTGCCGGCCGAGGAACAGCACCGTGTCCTTGTCCGCGAGCGAGCGCGCCAGTGCCCGCACCGGCTCCATCGTCTCCAGGACCCGCTCCACCGCGCCGCCGATCTGCGACAGGTCGCGGATCACCACCTGGATCTCGTCGCCCCACTTGGTGCCGCGGACCTGGCCGAGGTACAGCGCCACCAGGTAGCAGGCGACCAGCTGGGTCAGGAAGGCCTTGGTCGAGGCGACCGCGACCTCCGGGCCCGCGTGGGTGTACAGGACCGCGTCCGACTCGCGCGGGATGGTGGAGCCGTTGGTGTTGCAGATGGCCAGCACCTTGGCGCCCTGCTCCCGGGCGTGCCGAAGCGCCATCAGCGTGTCCATGGTCTCGCCGGACTGGGAGATGGCGATGACGAGGGTCTGGGCGTCCAGGATCGGGTCCCGGTAGCGGAACTCGCTGGCGAGTTCCACCTCGCACGGGATCCGCGTCCAGTGCTCGATGGCGTACTTGGCGATCATGCCCGCGTGGAAGGCCGTACCGCAGGCGATGATGACGACCTTGTCCATCTCGCGCAGCTCGGCGGCGGAGATGCGGACCTCGTCCAGCGTCAGGAAGCCGGCCGCGTCGATGCGGCCGAGCAGCGTGTCGGCGACCGCCTTGGGCTGCTCGGCGATCTCCTTGAGCATGAAGTAGTCGTAGCCGCCCTTCTCCGCGGCCGCCGCGTCCCAGTCGACGTCGTAGGAGCGGACCTCGGCGGGCCGCCCGTCGAACCCGGTGACCGTCACCCCGTCCCGGCGCAGCTCCACGACCTGGTCCTGGCCCAGCTCGATCGCGGAGCGGGTGTGGGCGATGAACGCGGCGACGTCGGAGGCGAGGAAGGCCTCGCCCTCGCCGACCCCCACGACCAGCGGGGAGTTGCGGCGGGCGCCCACGACCACGTCCGGCGCGTCGGCGTGCACGGCGACCAGGGTGAACGCCCCCTCCAGGCGGCGGCACACCAGCCGCATGGCCTCCGCGAGATCGGCGCTCGACGAGAACTCCTCGGCGAGCAGGTGCGCCACGACCTCGGTGTCGGTCTCGGAGTACAGTTCGTGCCCGCGCTCGGTCAACTCGGCCCGCAGCGCGGCGAAGTTCTCGATGATGCCGTTGTGGACGACGGCGACCCGACCGGAGTTGTCCAGGTGCGGGTGGGCGTTGCCGTCGGTGGGCCCGCCGTGGGTGGCCCACCGGGTGTGCCCGATGCCCGTGGAACCGGTCGGCAGCGGCCGGTCCGCGAGTTCCTTCTCCAGGTTGACCAGCTTGCCGGCCCGCTTCGCCGCCGCCAGCCCGCCGTCGGCGAGCACGGCGACACCGGCCGAGTCGTAGCCCCTGTACTCCAGGCGCTTCAGACCGGCCGTCACGACGTCGAGCGCCGACTGCGTCCCCACGTATCCCACGATTCCGCACATGGGCGGCAGCCTACGGGCCCACTCCCGTCGAAAGCGGCTACTTCGTGCCCGAAATCGGAAATTCCCACCGGGGCAGGAAGGGCCCCGGTGGGTCTCCCGGTCACTTCAGCTTGGCGAGCTGCGCGTCGACGATCTCCGTGGGGAAGTCGAAGTCCTCGCCCGAGGCGAGCGACGCGAGGTTGACGGCGGGGAAGTAGGCCAGGGTGGCGCCCTTGCGGACGACGACGCCCTGCACCGGCGCCTTGACGCCCTCGGCGTTCAGGGTCTGCGTCACGGCGAACGCCTCGTCGGCGCCCCCGGGCGCCTGGGTCACGGCCACCTTGTCGATCCCGGTCTTGTTGCCGGCCGCGGTGTAGGAGTACCCGCCGGCGCACTTCCCGGCGGCCGTCCGAAGGTCCTTCATCGCCTGCTCGGCGCCACCGTCGTCGTAGGAGGCGAGGGTCACGACGACCTTCGACCGGTCGAGTCCGGCCAGCAGGACGGCCTGGGGGTCGGCGCCCGCCGCGGGCTTCTGCGCGTCGCCCAGCCACGACCGCTTCACGGTGGCCGCGGGCGTGCCCACGTAACTGCCGGCCTGGAGGAGGGCGAGCGGCGTGCAGGCGGTGTCGCCGGTCGTCACCTTGTCCTGTGCGACGTCGTCCGTCGCCGGTACCTTGACGGTGACCTTGCCGGTCCTGACGTCCGCCTGGGTGAGCGCGGCCTTCTCCAACCCGGTGGCGTCGAGCGCCTTGGCCGGGGCGGCGGTCTTGTCGGCCTGCGCGGTGCTGCCGTCACCGGCCTTCCCGTCTCCGCTGCCGGAGGAACCGCCGCAGGCGGTGGCGAGCAGGACCAGAGCGGCGGTGGACGCGGCGAGCGCGGTACGGCGAACCACGGGGGAACTCACGGAAGGACACTCTTTCTCTTCACGACCGGCGGACGGTCTCCGCGGCGGGTTACCGCGCACCCTACGTGCCGCGAACCCGACGATGATCATGAATCGGCCGCCCGGTGCCCGACCGTGACACCGACGTGACCCGCGCTCCCCCGCCGACGTGACACACCCCACCCCGCACGCCGTTCAAACTCCGTTAACAATGGAATGTGATCTCTCCGGTCTCCTCGATGCCCCGGAGCGCCCACCGGTCCCGGCCGGAGGCGACTCCCTACGTCGACCTCACCCGCGCCGAATGGAGCGCGTTGCGTGACAAGACGCCACTTCCCCTCTCCGCCGCGGAGGTCGAACGGCTGCGCGGTCTCGGCGACGTGATCGACCTCGACGAAGTGCGCGACATCTACCTCCCGCTGTCCCGGCTGCTCAATCTCTACGTCGGCGCCACGGACGGGCTGCGCGGCGCGCTGAACACCTTCCTCGGCGAAAAGGGGTCCCAGTCGGGCACGCCCTTCGTGATCGGCGTGGCCGGTTCGGTCGCCGTGGGCAAGTCGACCGCCGCCCGGCTGCTCCAGGCCCTGCTGTCCCGCTGGCCCGAGCACCCCCGGGTCGAGCTGGTCACCACCGACGGGTTCCTGCTGCCCACACGGGAGTTGGAGGCGCGGGGGCTGATGTCGCGCAAGGGGTTCCCGGAGTCGTACGACCGGCGGGCCCTGACCCGGTTCGTCGCCGACATCAAGGCCGGCAAGGACGAGGTGACCGCGCCCGTCTACTCCCACCTCATCTACGACATCGTCCCCGACGAGAAGCTGACCGTACGGCGGCCCGACATCCTGATCGTCGAGGGCCTGAACGTCCTCCAGCCCGCCCTGCCCGGCACGGACGGCCGCACCCGGGTCGGACTCGCCGACTACTTCGACTTCAGCGTGTACGTCGACGCGCGCACCGAGGACATCGAGCGGTGGTACCTGGACCGGTTCGGCACGCTGCGCACGACGGCCTTCCAGGACCCGTCCTCGTACTTCCGCAGGTACACCCAGGTGTCCGAGGCGGAGGCCCTCGACTACGCCCGCACGATGTGGCGGACGGTCAACAAGCCGAACCTGGTGGAGAACATCGCCCCCACCCGGGGGCGTGCCACGCTCGTGCTGCGCAAGGGCCCCGACCACAAGGTGCAGCGGTTGAGCCTGCGCAAACTGTGACGTCTACGCTGCCGCCATGCTGCATCTGCGCCTGATCACACCGTCCGAACAGACCGACGACGTGGTGCGTCTGATCGAGACAACGGTCGGCACCGCGCACCTCGTCGTGCTGCCCTCCGCCGCCCGCAACCCGGCCGGTGACGTGGTCCTGTGCGACGTCGCGCGCGAAGCCGGCGACGAACTCCTCGACGGGCTGCGGGCCTTGGGGATCGAACGGAGCGGCTCCATCTCCGTCGAGAGCCCCGATCTGACGCTCTCCGACCAGGCCGAGCGGGCGGAGAAGGCCGCCCCCGGCGAGGCCGCGGACGCGGTGCTGTGGGAGGAGCTGACCGAGGCCACGCACGAGGAGTCGACCCTGTCGGTCACCTACCTCGCGTTCCTCACGCTGGCCACCATGATCGCCGCCTGTGGCGTGGTGCTCGACAACGCCGTCCTGATCGTCGGCGCGATGGCCGTGGGACCCGAGTTCGGCCCTCTGGCGGGCATCGGCACGGCACTCGTGCAGCGGGCCCCGCGGCTGGCCCTGCGCTCGCTGATCGCCCTGCTGGCCGGGTTCGCGCTGGCCATGGCGGTCACGGCGGGCTTCGCCGTGTTCATGGACGCCGTCGGGCTGTTCAGCAAGGCGAAACTGGAGGGCGCCCGGCCCAACACCGCCTTCGTCTACGCCCCCGACGCGTTCTCCTTCGTCGTGGCCGTCCTCGCCGGAGCCGCCGGCACGCTCTCGCTGACGTCCGCCAAGTCCGGCGCCCTGATCGGCGTGGCCATCTCGGTGACCACGGTCCCGGCCGCCGCCAACGCGGCCGTCGCGCTCGCCTACGGCGACACCGCCCAGACCAGGGGCTCGACGGTCCAGCTCCTGCTGAACATGCTCGGCATCGTCCTGGCCGGCACGCTCACACTGCTCGCCCAGAAGTGGTTGTGGGCGAGGCAGCGCGAGCGCCTGGCCAGGGCCGGCCAGAGCATGCCCTGAGACCGGCGGGGACTGCTAGTGCTGCGACCGGAAAGGTTCACCGGCTCGCGGCGCCCGGCACGGCACCTCGCCGCGTTGTCGCATCACCCGAGTACATCCAGTACGCGGGCGATGCTCCGCCTTGCGATGCTCCCCCACTGCCTGAACGGCGTGGGAGGTACCCCCAGCACCGGACGCCGCGAGCTTCCCGGCAAACCTTTCCGGTCACAGCACTAGCCAAGCGCCGACTTCACCGAATCGGCCAGGCGGCCCGCCACCGAGCGGGCCTGCTCGATGTCCGCGGCCTCGACCATCACCCGGACCAGCGGCTCGGTGCCCGACGGGCGCAGCAGCACCCGGCCGGTCCCGCCCAGCTCCCGCTCCGCCTCGACGACCGCGGCGGCGAGGTCGGCGGAGGTCTTCACCCGGGTCCTGTCCACGTCGGGGACGTTGACGAGGATCTGCGGCAGGCGCTCCATCACGGAGGACAGCTCCCGCAGCGTGCGGCCGGTCCCGGCGACCCGGGCGGCCAGCATCAGGCCGGTGAGCGTGCCGTCGCCGGTGGTGGCGTGGTCCAGGATGATGACGTGGCCGGACTGCTCACCGCCGAGGGCGTAGCCCTTGTCCTTCATCTCCTCCAGGACGTAGCGGTCGCCGACGGCGGTCTGCACGAGTTGGATGCCCTCGCGCTCCATGGCCAGCTTGAAGCCCAGGTTCGACATCACGGTCGCGACGACGGTGTCGCAGCGCAGCGCGGAACGCTCCCGCATCGCCAGCGCGAGCACGGCCAGGATCTGGTCGCCGTCGACCTCCTCGCCGGTGTGGTCCACGGCCAGGCAGCGGTCGGCGTCGCCGTCGTGCGCGATGCCGAGGTCCGCGCCGTGCTCGACGACGGCGGCCTTGAGCTGGTCGAGGTGGGTCGAACCGCAGCCGTCGTTGATGTTGAGGCCGTCCGGGTCGGCGCCGAGGGTGACGACGTCGGCCCCGGCCTGCCGGAACGCCTCCGGGGAGACGCCGGACGCGGCGCCGTGCGCCTCGTCGAGCACGATCTTCAGGCCGTCGAGCCGGTTCGGCAGGGCGCCGACGAGGTGGGCGACGTACCGGTCGAAGCCCTCGTCGTAGTCGCGGACCCGGCCCACGCCGGCGCCCGTCGGGCGGCTCCAGGGCGCGCCGGTGCGGTGTTCCTCGTAGACGGACTCGATCCGGTCCTCCAGCTCGTCGGCGAGCTTGTGACCGCCCCGGGCGAAGAACTTGACACCGTTGTCCGGCATGGCGTTGTGGCTGGCCGACAGCATCACGCCCAGGTCGGCGCCGAGCGACCCGGTCAGATACGCCACCGCGGGCGTCGGCAGCACGCCGACCCGCAGGACGTCCACACCCGCGCTCGCCAGACCCGCGACCACGGCCGCCTCCAGGAACTCCCCGGACGCGCGCGGATCCCGCCCGACCACCGCGGTCGGCCGATGGCCCTCGAAGGTGCCCGCCTCGGCCAGCACGTGCGCCGCGGCGACCGAGAGGCCGAGCGCCAGCTCGGCGGTCAGGTCCGCGTTGGCGACACCACGGACGCCGTCCGTGCCGAAGAGTCGTCCCACTTGTCCTCCTGAGGAAGCGTCAGTTCGAGAAGAGGGCCGGTCCGTGGGCCGGTCCATGGCATTCGACGCTCCGGGCATCCGATCACACCAGCCGTTGAGCACCTTGTGCCGTTATACGCCCCAGCTTTGCGATAAACGAACGCCCCGGAGGCACATAGGCGTGCCGCCGGGGCGTTCGGAGTACGTGCAGGGGCGCCGTGGAGATTAGCGCTTGCTGTACTGCGGGGCCTTGCGGGCCTTCTTCAGACCGGCCTTCTTGCGCTCGACCGCACGGTCGTCACGACGCAGGAAGCCGGCCTTCTTCAGCGCGCCGCGGTTGTTGTCGACGTCGGCCTCGTTCAGGGCACGGGCGACACCGAGGCGGAGGGCACCGGCCTGACCGGAGACGCCGCCACCGGCGATGCGGGCCACGACGTCGTAACGGCCCTCGAGCTCGAGCACCTTGAAGGGCTCGTTGACTTCCTGCTGGTGCACCTTGTTCGGGAAGTAGTCCTCGAGGGTGCGGCCGTTGATCTTCCACTTGCCGGAGCCCGGGATGATCCGGACGCGGGCAATGGCGTTCTTGCGGCGGCCCAGGCCGGCGGCCGGCTGCGGCTCGCCGAAGTGGGAGGCCATCGACTCCGAGGTGTACTCGCCCTCGACGGGGACCTCGGACTCGGTGGTGTAGCTGTCGATGTCAAGCTCTTCGAGCGGCTGCTCGGCAGTGGTCTCGGCCACGATTCTCCTCAGATTCTCTTCAGTCTTAGGGGGTGGCCGGACTTACTGCGCGACCTGGGTGATCTCGAACGGCACCGGCTGCTGGGCGCCGTGCGGGTGCTGGTCACCCTTGTAGACCTTCAGCTTCGAGAGCATCTGACGGCCCAGGGAGTTCTTGGGGAGCATGCCCTTGACGGCCTTCTCGATGGCCTTCTCCGGGTTCTTGTCGAGCAGCTCGTCGTAGCGGACGGAGCGCAGACCACCCGGGTAGCCGGAGTGACGGTACGCCATCTTCTGGGTCCGCTTGTTGCCGGAGAGGTGGACCTTGTCCGCGTTGATGATGATGACGAAGTCACCAGCGTCGACGTGCGGCGCGTAGATCGGCTTGTGCTTGCCCCGCAGAAGGGTGGCGGCGGTGGACGCCAGGCGACCCAGGACGACGTCCTGGGCGTCAATGACGTGCCACTGGCGCGTGATGTCGCCGGGCTTGGGGCTGTACGTACGCACGGTTCGTAGCCTTCGCTATCTTCAGTGAGTGGTCCTGACAAGGTCACCGAAGACGATCACGACAGCCCTGACCGCACAGCGGTGACGCAAACCGCGTGCTGGTCGCTGGTCATCGGCCCGGTGGACCGGTGTAAGGGCCCGTCCCGTGAGAATGAGCAAGCCAATACACAACGAAGATGCAGGATACCCGCGGCGCCCTGGCCGGGTCAAAACGGTGCGCGACCGCGGGTCCCGCCGGTTCCCGCCCGTGTTCCCCACGGGCATTACCGGCCGCCCGGCAACCGGTATCGGCCTTCGCCGCGCCGCTTTGTACCGCCGTGCACCTAAGGCCCCGGGCGGCCCGGCGGCAGGCGGGCCGGGGGCCCTTCGACCCCGTCTAAGATGCGCCCCATGAGTTATGGGCAGGGGGGCTCGCAGTCCCAGTGGGATCCCTGGAAACCGAATTCTGAGCAGTCCTCGAACAGCGGTGGCAGCGGCCAGACCCCGGACTGGGCCGCGCTCGCCGAGGCCTCGGAGCAGCGGAACAGAAGGCGCCGGCTGCTGTACCTCGGCGGTGGCGTACTGGCCACCGCCGGGATCGGCGCGGCCGTCACCATGGCCGTGATGTCGGCGAGCAGCGACAACGACGCGTCGGACGCCTCGAGCCGGCTGCCCGGCACCGCCGCCCTGCCGAGCGAGTCCGCCACGTCGCCGTCCTTCGCCCCGACCACCGCCCCGCCCCCGCTGGATCCGAAGGACTTCATATCCAGCGCGAAGAAGGACACGGCCCCGCTCAGCACGGACACCCTCTTCCCGGGCACCCAGCTGACCATGGGCGAGACCGTGTACAAGAAGGGCCCCACGGACGACAGCAAGAGCTGCGCCACGGCCGCCCAGGGCACGCTCGTCAAGGCCCTCACGGACAACGACTGCACCCGTCTGCTGCGGGTGACCTACAGCCAGGGCGGCGTCGCGGTCACCGTAGGCATCGCCGTCTTCGACACCGAGGCGCAGGCGCTCAAGGCGAAGAGCGAGACGGACCAGAAGAGCATCATCAAGCCGCTGTCCGGCAGCGGCGTCAAGGCCTTCTGCAACGGTGCCGTCTGCCGCTCCACGACCAACTCCTACGGCCGCTACGCCTACTTCACCCTCACCGGTTTCGCCAACGGCACGAACGTGACGAAGGACGACACCGCGGCGTTCCGGGCCGGCGACGACCTCGCCGAGTTCTCCTTCCAGCAGATCCGGCGGCGCGGCGAGACGCAGGCGTCGGCCGCGGCCAACCAGTAGCCGACCGGCCCGTCGCCGTATGGCGAAGGACGGCGACGGACGGCCCACGGGAGGACGGCGGACGGCGGCTCAGCAGCAGCCGGCCGCCGGCAGGGACCGCTTGTTGCGCGCCTCCCGGCTCCGCGCGGCCAGCAGCTCGTCGGCCGGGTAGCCGACCTCCTCCAGGGTCAGCCCGTGCGGCCGCACGACGTGCACGGCCGAGTCCCGCACCCCCGCCGCCAGCACCTTCCCGGGCCAGTCCGGCGCACGGTGCCCGTCACCGACGAACAGCAGCGCCCCGATGAGCGAGCGCACCATGTTGTGGCAGAACGCGTCGGCCCGGACCGTGGCCGTGATGACACCGTCGGCGCCGCGTTCGAGGCTCAGCTCCTGGAGCGTGCGGATGGTGGTCGCGCCCTCGCGCCTCTTGCAGTAGGCGGCGAAGTCGTGCTCGCCCAGCAGCCGGCGCGCGGCCTCGTTCATGGCGTCGATGTCGAGCGGCCAGTCGTGCCACAGGACGTGGCCGCGCAGCAGCGGGTCGACGCCGCCGGGGTTGTCGGTGACGCGGTAGGCGTAGCGGCGCCAGACGGCCGAGAACCGGGCGTTGAAGCCGCTGGGCGCGGGCCGCAGCGCCCACACCCGCACATCCCTGGGCAGCCGCCCGGCGAGCCGCTTGAGCAGCTTCTCGTGGTGCTCGCGCCAGACGCGCTCGGGCAGGTCCACGTGGGCCACCTGGCCCCGCGCGTGCACCCCGGCGTCGGTCCGTCCGGCCACGGTCAGCTCGTACGTCTCCCCGGACCGCGTGACCGTGCGCAGCGCGTCCTCGATCTCCCCCTGCACGGTGCGCCGGCCGCCGGCCTGCTTGGCCCAGCCGTGGAAGGCGGTGCCGTCGTAGGACAGGTCGAGGCGGACACGGACATGACCGGGCTGTACTTCGTCACTCACGTGCAGATCCTCTCAGGGCGCATCCCCTGCGGGAAACGCGGAAGCGGGCCCGCCCCGAAGGGCGGACCCGCTTGCGACGTCAGGCAGGGCCTCAGGCGTCCTTGGACTCCTCGGCCGGAGCCTCGGCGTCCTCGGCCTTGGTCTCCTCGACCTTGGCCTCCTCGGCCTCCTTGACCGCACGCTTGGTGGCGGCCTCGGCCTCACCCACGGCGTTCTGCTGCACCGTCAGCGCCTCGACCAGCTCGATCACGGCCATGGGCGCGTTGTCGCCACGACGGTTACCGATCTTGGTGATGCGGGTGTAGCCACCGGGACGGTTCTCGTACCGCGGGCCGATCTCGGTGAAGAGCGTGTGGACGATGCCCTTGTCCGTGATGACCTGGAGCACCTGACGGCGGTTGTGAAGGTCGCCCTTCTTCGCCTTGGTGATCAGACGCTCGGCGTACGGGCGCAGGCGGCGGGCCTTCGCCTCGGTGGTGGTGATGCGGCCGTGCTCGAACAGCGCCTTCGCGAGGTTCGCGAGGAGCAGCTTCTCGTGCGCGGCGCTGCCGCCCAGACGGGCACCCTTGGTGGGCTTCGGCATGGTTCTTCTCCTAGGTGTCTGCCCCGGCCGTACTAGGTACCGGGGTCAGTATCTGAGCAGACGGTTGTCTGTCAGAGATCCGGACAGAGCCCCGAAGGGGCCTGTCCGGAAGGGGCGCGGGGCCTGTCCATGTGCGGCTCCGCCGCGTGGGCGGCGACCAGTCACAAACCGGCCCGCAGACACAGTACGGCCTCCCCGCGGAGCGCTCAGTACTGCTCGGTCTCGACGAAACCGGCGTCCGCGTCGTCGTCGGCGCCGAAGGCGTCCGCGGCGGCGGTCGGGTCGAATCCGGGCGGGCTGTCCTTCAGAGCCAGGCTCATCCCGGCCAGCTTCGCCTTGACCTCGTCGATGGACTTCGCACCGAAGTTGCGGATGTCCAGCAGGTCGGCCTCGGAGCGGGCGACGAGCTCACCCACGGAGTGGATGCCCTCGCGCTTGAGGCAGTTGTAGGAGCGGACCGTGAGCTCCAGCTCCTCGATCGGCAGCGCCAGGTCGGCGGCCAGGGCGGCGTCCGTCGGGGACGGACCCATGTCGATGCCCTCGGCGTCGATGTTCAGCTCGCGCGCGAGACCGAACAGCTCCACCAGGGTCTTGCCGGCCGACGCCATCGCGTCACGCGGACGCATGGCCTGCTTGGTCTCGACGTCGACGATCAGCTTGTCGAAGTCGGTGCGCTGCTCGACACGGGTCGCCTCGACCTTGTACGTGACCTTCAGCACCGGCGAGTAGATCGAGTCGACCGGGATACGGCCGATCTCCTGGCCCACCTGCTTGTTCTGCACCGCGGAGACATAGCCGCGACCGCGCTCGACGGTCAGCTCCATCTCCAGCTTGCCCTTGCCGTTCAGCGTGGCGAGGACGAGATCGGGGTTGTGCACCTCGACACCGGCCGGCGGCGCGATGTCGGCGGCGGTGACCAGACCCGGACCCTGCTTGCGCAGGTACATCACAACCGGCTCGTCGTGCTCCGAGGAGACGACCAGCTGCTTGATGTTGAGGATCAGGTCGGTGACGTCCTCCTTGACACCCGGCACGGTGGTGAACTCGTGCAGGACACCGTCGATGCGGATGCTGGTGACAGCAGCGCCGGGGATCGACGACAGGAGGGTGCGGCGGAGGGAGTTGCCGAGGGTGTAGCCGAAGCCCGGCTCCAGCGGCTCGATCACGAACCGGGAGCGGAACTCGTCGACGACCTCTTCGGTCAGTGACGGACGCTGAGCGATCAGCA
>NZ_JBQRUW010000062.1:0-33496 GCF_052663305.1 Streptomyces cyslabdanicus | reverse complement strand
CCCGCCAGCCTACCGGGGCCCGCCGACGCGGTCCGGGGCCGCCCGAGGCCCAGGGCCGGCGGCCTTCGCGGTCGGCCGGGTTCGGCCGATTCCCGGACACGGTGATCACCGGGCGGCACAATGGCGGCGTCGGCCGCGACCGACCGCAGACAGGGCGCGACCGTCACAACGACGGCCAGGGGACGACGGCCACGAGACGGCACGAGACGGACCAGGAGCGCAGACGTGAGCGAGAGCCGCACTTCTCCGGGTGGGTCGCCGAGGCTGAACACCGCGGTGGCGCACAACGCGCGCGTGTGGAACTACTGGGTCGGCGGCAAGGACCACTACGAGGTCGACCAGCAGGTCGGCGAGCACGTCGCCGGGATGTTCCCGGTCATCCGCGACGTGGCCCGCGCCGACCGCGAGTTCCTCGGACGGGCGGTCCGCTTCCTGACCGCCGAGCGCGGGGTGCGCCAGTTCCTCGACATCGGCACCGGGCTGCCGACGGTCGACACCACCCACGACATGGCGCAGCGGATCGCCCCCGACGCGCGGATCGTGTACGTCGACAACGACCCGATCGTCCTCGCGCACGCCCGCACCCTGCTGACCAGCACCCCCGAGGGCGCCACCGCCTACATCGAAGCCGACGCGCACGACCCGGAGGCCATCGTCGAGCGTGCCCGCGCGACCCTCGACTTCGGCCGGCCCGTCGCGGTGATGATGCTGGGCATCCTGAACTTCGTCCTGGACACCGGCACGGCGCGTGACATCGTCCGCCGCCTCGTGGCCGCGGTCCCCGCGGGGAGTTTCCTGGTACTGACGCACCCCACCTTCGACGCCGGCCTCGGCGGCGAGGGCAACGTCGCGGCGATGGAGTTCTGGAACGCCAACGCCACGCCGCCGATCATCGCCCGCCCCCGCGCCGAGGTGGCCGCCTTCCTCGAGGACCTGGACCTGGTCGAGCCCGGCCTGGTGCCGTGCTCGCGGTGGCGCCCGGACGGCGACTTGCCCGCCGTGGTACCGCAGTTCGGCGCGGTCGCCGTGAAACCCTGACGCGGG
Source organism: Streptomyces cyslabdanicus (assembly GCF_052663305.1). Classification (NCBI taxonomy): domain Bacteria; kingdom Bacillati; phylum Actinomycetota; class Actinomycetes; order Kitasatosporales; family Streptomycetaceae; genus Streptomyces; species Streptomyces cyslabdanicus. Next base: position 32,452 of record NZ_JBQRUW010000062.1, on the reverse strand, counting down.
CGGCACCGGCCGCCGGTTCGCCCGAGCCGCGTCACCGCCCGTCGAGGAGGACCATGACCACCCTTGCCGACCCCGTCCCCGGCGGGCGTCCCGGCGACGTCGAGCGGGCCGTCGCGCTCAGCGGCGAACTCGCCGGGCGAGGCGTGCACGGTGTCGTCCTCGCCTACGTCGACACCGCGGGCATCGGCCGGGTCAAGACGGTCCCGACGGCGAAGCTCCCCTCGGCGGCGGCCTGGGGAGTGGGCATGTCCCCGGTGTTCGACACCTTCCTGGCGCACGACTCGATCGTCAGCACCGACGTCCTCGGCTCCCCCGACGGCGATCTGCGGCTCTACCCCGACCTCGACCACCTGGTGGTCCTGTCCGGGCAGCCCGGGTGGGCCTGGGCGCCGGTCGACCGGATCACGCAGGAGGGGGAGCGCCACCCCGGGTGCAGCCGTACGTTCCTGCGCCGGATCACCGCGGACGCCGAGCGGCGCCATGGACTCACCTTCAAGGCGGCCGTCGAGATCGAGTGGGCTGTCGGCCGGGGAGACGCGCCCGGCGGCACGTTCGAGCCCGCGGTGTCGGGTCCGGCGTACGGGGCCGCGCGGCAGGTGGAGCTGAGCGACTGCGCCGCCGACCTGCTGGCGGCCCTCGCCGCGCAGGGCGTGGACGTGGACCAGTTCCACCCCGAGTACGCGGCCGGGCAGTTCGAGGTGTCCGTCGGCGCGCTGGACCCGGTGGCGGCGGCCGACCGCAGCGTGCTGGTGCGGCAGACCGTGCGGGCCGTGGCCCGGCGGCACGGGCTGAGGGCCTCCTTCGCGCCGGCCGTCCTCGCGCGGGGCGTGGGCAACGGCGGCCATGTCCACCTCTCGGCCTGGCGCGAGGGGACCAACCTGCACTCCGGGGGAGACGGCCGCTACGGCATGACGGCCGAGGCCGAGGCCTTCACGGCCGGTCTCCTCGCCCACCTGCCCGCGCTGACGGCGGTGACCGCGCCGAGCCCGGCCAGCTATCTCAGGCTCAGACCCTCCCAGTGGGCCGGGGTGTTCACCGCCTGGGGCCGGGAGACCCGCGAGGCCGCGCTGCGGGTGATCACCGGGACCCGGGGGCAGGGCGGGCGGGCGGCCAACCTGGAGGTCAAGCCGGTCGACCTCGCGGCCAACCCGTACCTGGCCCTGGGCTGCCTGATCGCCGCCGGGCTGGACGGCGCGGAGTCGTCCGCGTCCCTGCCGGAGGAGATCACCGGGGACCCGGCGCGGTTCGGCGAGGCGGAGGCAGCGGCCCGGGGTGTGCGGCGGCTGCCGGTCTCGCTGGCGGAGGCGGTCGCCGCGTTCCGCGGGGACGAGGTGCTGCGCACCGCTCTCGGACCGGTCCTCGCCGACGCGGTCACCGCCGTGCGCACGGGCGAGATCGCGGCCGTCGAGGGGCTGGACGACGAGCAGGTCGCGGCGGCCTACCGGTGGACGTACTGATGAGCGCGTCGGCCGGGGCTACGGCGGTGCACGAGATGCTCGGCGCGCTGCCGCTCGTGGACCACCACTGCCACGGGGTCGCCACCGCCGACCTGGACCGGACCGGTTTCGAGTCCCTGCTCACCGAGGGCGAGGTGTGGCCCGGCAGCGGGATCTCGCCGTTCGACAGCCCGGTCGGCGTGGCCGTGCGCCGCCACTGCGCACCGGTCCTGGACCTGCCGCGCCACGCGCCCGCCGAGGCGTATCTGGCCCGCCGGGCCGAGCTGGGCGCGGCGGAGGTCAACCGGCGCTTCCTCGGCGCCTGCGGCACGGCCGTCTTCTGCGTCGACACCGGTTTCGCTCCCGAGCCCGGCACCACCCCGCGGGAGCTGGCCGGCGCCGCGGGCGGTGGGGCGGTGGCGTACGAGGTCGTACGGCTGGAGCGGGTCGCGGAGGCCGTGGCGGCCGGGGGCGTCGAGCCCGGCGAGTACGGCGCCGTCTTCGATGCGGCCGTGCGGGAGGCCGTGCGGCGTCCGGGCGTCGTCGCGGTGAAGTCGGTGGCCGCCTACCGCACCGGCTTCGACCTGGACCCGGCACGCCCCTCGTCGGAGGAGGTCGCGCGGGCGGCGGCCGGCTGGCTCGCCGGCGCGGGCGGCCGTCTCGACGACCCGGTGCTCGTACGGCATCTGCTGTGGACGGCCGTCGACCTCGGCCTGCCCCTCCAACTGCACACTGGGTTCGGCGACGCCGACCTCCGCCTGCACCGCACGGACCCCGCCCTGCTGACCGACTGGCTGCGTCTGACCGCCGGCACGGTCCCGGTCCTGCTGCTGCACTGCTGGCCCTACCAGCGCCAGGCCGCCTATCTGGCCGCCGTGTTCGAGCAGGTGCACCTCGACGTCGGTCTGGCGCTGCACCACGTCGGACCCGCCCGGGCCCGGGCGGTGCTGGCCGAGGCCCTGGAGATCACGCCGTTCGGCAAGCTGCTGTACAGCTCCGACGCCTACGGCGTGGCCGAGTTCCACCACCTCGGCGCGGTGGCCTTCCGGCAGGGCCTGGCCGGGCTGCTGCGCGAGCGGGTGGACGCCGACGAGCTGAGCCCGGCGGACGCGCTGCGGATCGCCCGCTGGACGGGGCGGGACAACGCCCGACGGGTCTACGGACTCACCGACCTGACCGGCCTCACCGACCCCGAGGGCCCCGCTGACCCCACCGATCTCCCCGCCACCGAACTCCCCTATTGAGCACCACTGAAAGTATGATCAAGCGATGTCTGACATGACCGAAACCACGCCCGGTTGGCTGACCACGGACGAACTGGAGTCGGCGCGCGCCCGCATGCCGATCCTGTACGTCGAGGCGGTGCCGGTGCGCGTCGACGACAGCGGCGAAGTGATCAGCATCGGCCTGCTGCTGCGCATCGGACCGGACGGAACGGTCAGCCGGACCCTGGTATCCGGCCGGGTGCTGCACCACGAGCGCGTGCGGGACGCCCTGCTGCGCCATCTGGAGAAGGACCTCGGCCCGGTGGCGCTGCCCCGCGTGCCGGCCTCCCTCCAGCCGTTCACGGTCGCCGAGTACTTCCCGACGGTCGGGATCACGCCGTACCACGACCCGCGTCAGCACGCCGTGTCGCTGGCCTACATCGTGCCGGTCGCCGGCGACTGCCGGCCCCGGCAGGACGCGCTGGACCTGGTCTGGTTCAGCCCGCAGGAGGCGGCCTCCGTCGCGCTGCAGAGCGAGATGCCCGGTGGGCACGGCGTGCTGCTCAAGCAGGCGCTGGCCCACGTGGGCCACGCGTACTGACGGGCACCGGGAGGGCGCCCCCGGCAGCGCCGGCGGCGCCCTCCCGGGCAGGGCCGGTCAGCCGGAGGTCGCGCGGGCCGCCGGGGCCGGGCCGCGGTCCTCCTCCGCCACGAGGTGGTCGGCCGGACCGTCCGGGTCGAGGAGTCGGCCCAGCCGGCCGGGCACGTCGAAGCCGACGAGGACCACGACGATCATCGTCCCGGCGAAGGTGAGGACGGCCAGCGCGTGGCCCAGGTCCATGCCCGAGGCGAGGCGGGCGCCGAGCACAGGGGCGACGGCGCCGCCCAGGGCGCCCACGTTGTAGGTGAAGCCCAGCGCGGCGGCCCGGACATGGGTCGGGAAGTGACCGCCGATGTACCGGGGCAGCAGGCCGGAGATGCCGAAGCTGGTGGCCTGGAGCACGAACAGCAGCACGCCGAGCAGCGGCAGGCTGTCGCGCACCGCGAAGACCGGGAAGACGAAGGCCAGGGAGGCCAGCAGCGTGAAGGCGTACGCCCTCCTGGTGCCGATCCGGTCGCCCAGGAACCCGGCCAGCCAGCAGCCGGCCATCGTGCCGAAGCCCGCGTAGTAGAGCGCGTCGGTGACCTGGCCGGCGTCGTAGCCCAGGTCGGTCTTCAGATAGGTGGGCAGCAGCGCCTGGATGGGCCAGGAGTACAGGAACGCGAAGAAGATCGTGACGATCATCGACACGTACAGCAGCCAGCCGCGGCGGCCGCCCAGCTGCACGGCGAAGGCGATCAGGCAGACTCCGGCGAGCACCGACAGCACCGGTACGAGACCGTCGCCCAGCGGGGTGAAGACCGCGAAGAGCGAGACGGTGGCCGCCACCGCGAGCACCACGTTGACGGTGGCCCTGGCGCGGGTGGCGAACAGCGGGCGGAAGGGGTTGGGCCGCTGCTCCCGCTCGGCGACCGAGGCCTTCCAGTCGGCGGCCTCGGGCAGCGTGCGGCGCATCCAGAGCGCGACCAGGACGGGGATCAGGCCCAGATAGAACATCCAGCGCCAGCCGAGCGCCGGCACGACCCACTTGTAGACCTGGGCGGCCAGCACGGTGCCCACGGAGTAGCCGGAGATCAGGAAGCCGCTGGCCCGGTTGCGCAGGCGCACGGGCCAGCTCTCCATGACGTAGGTGGCGCTGGAGGAGTACTCGCCGGCCATGCCCATGCCGATGGCGAGCCGGGCGGGAGCCCGTGGACGCCACCGCCGAGCAGGTGCTCGACCAGCCGGGCCAGGGAGGCCGTGTCGACCTCGCCGTGGGCGTCGAGCGGGGTGCACACGGGCGGGACGACCCCGCGCAGGGGGGTTTGTACTGCTGCCGTTTGACAGTGGTTGGGCGTGTTCTGGTGCGTATGAGTGAGCTTCGCGGTCGCGGTGGGTGGCGTGGGATGGCGGCGCGCGGCGGGGCGACCGGGAGTTCTGGTTTCGAATGCGTGACCTTGGGTCGGTGTGGTCGTTGGGTGTGGTGAGGGGTTCTTCGGTTTCGGGCGGGGGTGGGGTGTGGGTGGGTTGCGTGAGGTGGCGGCGTCGTTCGTGGTGCCGGGCCCGTCAGGGGTGGCGGTCCGCTCCGGTCTCAAGGGTCTGACCGGGCAGGACGAGACGGTGCTGCGCCAGGTCGGCGCTCTGCTCGGCTCCCTGGCCTCGCGTGACCTGAAGGCCCGCTGCGCGGCGGGGCTGGACCACGACAGTGAGCAGTGGGCGCGGCGCAAGCGGGCGCTGACCGGGTCCTCGTCCTCGCGGTGGGCGGGAAGTATCACCAAGGCCACGCACGACCAGTGGGCCTTGGCCCGGCGTGGTCAGCTCGCCTACCTCCACACCCTTCAGGCAGGCATCGAAACGATCAGACACCGGCTCGCGCAGCCCGTCGGGGCGAAGGGTGCCAAGGGGGCGCCGGGTGGTTACCGCTCCCGGCGGGAGTGGTTCGCCAAGGCCCGGCGGCTGCACGTGCTTCAGGACCGGCTGGAGCAGGTGCGGGCCGACTGGGAGGCCGGGCGGGTGCGGGTGGTGCGCGGTGGGAAGAGGCTGGCGCGTGCCCGGCACCACCTGAAGGCCGCCGGACTGACCGAGGCGCGGTGGCGGCTGCGGTGGCAGGCCCAGCGGTGGTTCCTGCAGGCCGACGGCGAGTCCGGGAAGCGGTACGGCAACGAGACCATCCGCGTCGCAGCCGAAGGTGAGGTGAGCATCAAACTTCCGGCGCCGCTGGCCAACCTGGCCAACGCGCCGCACGGCCGGTACGTGCTCGCCTGCCGGGTCCGCTTCCGCCACCGGGGCGAGCAGTGGGCCGACCGCGTCACGGCGAACCGTGCTGTGGCCTACCGCATCCACTACGACACCGACCGCAACCGCTGGTACGTGACCGCGTCCTGGCAGAACCCGCCCGTGCGGACCGTGCCCTTGGAGACGGCTCGTGCGGGTGGGCTGGTCGGGGTGGACATGAACGCCGACCACCTGGCTGCCTGGCGCCTGGACACACACGGCAACCCTCTCGGCGCGCCCTGTCGGTTCGACTACCAGCTGACCGGCAGCGCACAGCACCGCGACGCGCAGGTCCGGCACGCCCTGATCCGCCTGCTGCACTGGACCGTACGTCACGGTCTGGCCCTCGCGGTCGAGGACCTGGACTTCTCAGCGGACAAGACCCGGGAGAAGCACGGCAGACGCAAGCGGTTCCGGAAGCTGATCTCCGGCATGCCCACCGCCCGGCTGCGCGCGCGGCTCGTGTCCATGGCCGCCGAGCTGGGCGTCACCGTCGTCGCGGTCGACCCGGCCTACACCAGCCGCTGGGGCACCCAGCACTGGCAAAAGCCCCTGACCAGCACGACGCGCAAGCCCACCCGTCACGACGCTGCCGCCGTGGCGATCGGAAGGCGCGCCCTGGGATGCCCGATCCGGCGTCGGACGGCACCGCCCCCACACGACCGGAGCGATCGTGTGGGGCATCGGACCGTCCAGGCCGGACCGGGCAGCCCGGGGCGTGAGGGACCCCGCCCCCGCATTCCCGGACCACGGACACGATCCGTGCCGCCCGGACGCGGAGCGAAAGCGGGCGACCAGTGTGCCCACAACCGTTCGGGGCACACGACTGAGCACGAGTCCTGGCACCAGGACTCACTCCCGCTCAGTCCGTAGGAACGGTGCGGTCAGAGGCATGGGGGCTACTCCATGGGCTGAGACGGAACGTGGGCTGGAGGACGGAACCGCTGTTCGCGGGCGGCTGCTCCAGGAAAGCGGACATCAGATGTCTCCGAGCCGGTGGAGGCCGGGCCGCCGCACGCGGAGAGCGAGGCGGTCAGGGCCGAGGCGGCCCCGAGGGCGCTCGCGTAGCGCAGAAATCTGCGACGATCCATGCCGACGGGCGTCTTGTACGACACGTGAGGTCCTCCTGGGGCAGCACAAAGCGAGGAAACAGAAGAAGAATCGAGGTCTCGCCATCAGACGTCTGATGTCCGACCTTGATAGGCTGTGAACGTAGCTTCGCTGAGCAGAAGGGGTCAAGAGGTGAATTCGTCGCGTCCGCAAGAGGTCCGGGCGGCGGCCAGGCCGTCACTGCGTCAGGAGGTCTCGGAGGCGATCAAGAGCTACATCCTCGACAATCACCTCAAGCCGGGTGACCCGCTGCCGTCGGAGACGGAGCTGTGCACCGCCCTCGGCGCCAGCCGCTCCAGCATCCGTGAGGCCGTGAAGACCCTGGCGGTGCTGGACATCGTCGAGGTGCGGCGCGGCCACGGCACCTACGTCGGCCGGCTGAGCCTGTCCGCGCTGGTGGAGGGCCTGGCCTTCCGCGGCCTGCTCAGCCCCAAGGACGACTTCCGGATCATGTCCGAGCTGGTCGAGGTGCGGGAGCTGATCGAACGCGGTATGGCCGCGCGCATCATGGCGACCCTCGGGCCCGAGGATCTCGACGCCCTCGACACCCTTGTCGACGAGATGGACCGCCGTGGCGCCCATGACGACCGCGGCTTCGCCGCCTGCGACCGGGCCTTCCACGAGCGGCTGATGGAGCCGCTCCAGAACGAGCTGGTCAGTCAGCTCTCGCTGGCCTTCTGGGACGTCTACGCCATCGTCGCGCCCGAGTTGGAGGGCATCTCCGAGGAGGCCGAGGCCGGCACCATCGCCGACCACCGCGCCATCGTGCGAGCGGCCAGGCAGGGGGATGTCGAGGGCTTCGTGCAGGCGCTCTCCAGCCACTACGCGCCGGTGCGCAGGCGACTGGCGGAAGCGCAGGCGGGCCGGGGTTCGGAGGTCGAGCGCCCCGCCTGACCGGTCACCGGAGCGGCCCCCTCGCGCGGACCCGTACGCCGTTCCCCACGACGGCTCGGACGTCACCGCCGAGGACGTCGTCTTCAGCTTCGAGCGGATCCTCGACGAGAAGAATGCCTCCCTGATGGCGCAGTTCCTGCCGTTCCACGACTCGGTCGAGGCCGTCGATGCCAGGACGGTCGAGTTCAAGCTGAAGTACCCCTACCGGGACACCGCGCCCTCCTGAGCCGCCCTTCGTCCTACGGCCCGGAGGGTGCCCCGCCGGGCCGCCGCCCTCGCGGGCGGCGGTTTCACCCGCTCAATCGGTCGGGGTGCCCTGGTGGAAGTACATCCGCCAGCCCGTCTCCGTCAGACGCCACACGGAGCTCCGCCATACCCGACGGCCCTGGTTGTCGGCGAAGTACGTCAGATGAACGACACCCGGGGCAAGAACGACTCCGGACATCTCGCTGACCTTGACCGGAGACTCCGGGGACACCGAGCCTCCGCTCGTCACCGTGAGGATCGTCTCGGCGTCCCACCGGCGTCCAGAAGCCCCGATCTCGGTGAACTCCGGATCCAGCAGCCCCAGGACACGGGCCGGCGAAGCGCGCACCTCAGGATCGAGAAGCAGCATCTCCCCGTCGATGGCCGCCTGCACGGCCCGCTCGCTCGCATCCTTCATACCGGAATACTAAGGACGCAGCTCGCCACGGCCCAGCGAATTGTTCTCAGGGGACGCGTGCCACACCCGCGTAGATGCCGCTGTCCTCCGGTGCGGGCGGCTCCTGGTCGGCGCCGTACCAGTCGGTGGCGGTGACCAGGCCGGGCGGCACCCACTCCAGTCCGTCGAAGAAGCGGGCCACCTCCTCGCGGGTGCGGAAGGCGAGGCGGATGCCGCCCTTGGCGTACTGGGCGACGACCTGCTCCGCCAGCTCCGGGAAGAGGTCGATCGCGGCGTGCGAGAGGACCAGGTGGCTGCCGGACGGGAGCACGTCGACCAGGCCCCGGACGATGCCGTGGGCGTTCTGGTCGTCCGCGATGAAGTGCATCAGGGCGATCAGCGACAGGGCGATCGGCCGGTCGAAGTCCAGCACTTGCCGGGTGTGCCGCACTATCTCGTCCGGCTCACGCACGTCGGCCTGGATGTAGTCCGTGGCGCCCTCGGGGCAACTGACCAGCAGGGCCTCCGCGTGCCGCAGGACGATCGGATCGTTGTCGGCGTAGACGATCCGAGCGGTGGGCACCGTCCGCTGCACGATCTGGTGGAGGTTCGGCTCGGTCGGGATGCCGGTGCCGATGTCGAGGAACTGGTCGACACCTTGGGCGGCGAGGTAGGCCGCCGCCCGGTGCATGAACGCGCGGTTCTGCCGCGCCGCGTCCCGCGCTTCGGGCGGCAGTCTCTCGCCGACCGCCTCGTCGACCGGGTAGTTGTCCTTGCCGCCCAGCAACCAGTCGTAGACCCGCGCGGGGTGGGGCCGACTGGTGTTGATGTGGGTGAGCTGGGAATGGTCCGTCGTCATGGCAGACTCCGTCATCCGGAAAGTGAATCGCCGCCGCCTGTCGATCATCGTACTCGGTCGCGCTCCGGTCCATGGGGCGGACAGGGCAGCGGCGATGTGCCTTCGGAGGCGGGAACTCCCTTGCCGCCGACGGACCTTCGGGATTCTCCGCGGTCCGTGTGAGGACTACTGGCCGGTTCCGCCGAGGTAGGCCGCCCATGGGTAGTAGACGTAGTCGAAGGCTGCCGGCGCCCCGGTGATCCGGCTTCCGAGCCACACGTCGTTCGTCAGCTCGATGCCGGAGAACATCGGATCCGTCTCGTCGTGCAGTTTCCGCTCCATCTGCAGGACCAGTCGGGAGCGGGCGCCTTCGTCCTTCGTGCTGATCGCCTTGGCGTAGAGCCCGTCGATGCCGCTGTAGCCGGACTGGTTGAAGGTGCCGCCGGTCACCGCGGAGAGGCCCAGCCAGTCCAGCGGGTTCGGGATGTTCGGCCAGAACTGCGTGTACAGCAGGTCGGTGCTGCCACGCGTCGCCGGGTCGTACAAATAGTTCGAGTAGCCGGTCGCGGGTACGACGTTGAGCTTGAAGTTCAAGCCGATCTTGTCGGCCGCGTCCTTGACCCCGATGCCCAACTGCTGCGTCTCCGCCTGCTGCGGCACCACGAGGCTGATCTGCTTCGACTTCACGTCGGCCGGGACACCGGCGAGCAGCTTCTTCGCCTCGTCGATCCTCGCGGTGCCGTCCGTCTTCACCGAGTCGGCGTACGAGGTCAGGTCGTCCTTCGCGAAGCCGTACACGGCCGGCACGGTCTGCAGCGCGACGGGGCTCCCCTCACCGGCGTACACCTGCTTGCCGATGCCCTTCCAGTCGATGGCCATCTGGAGCGCCCTGCGCACGTCGGCGTTGCCCATCGCGCCCTTGTGGTTCGCGACCACGAGCGTGACGGCCAGGGGCGCGGCACCCGAGTACAGCTTGCCCGCCGACGATGCCTTCAGCTGTGCCAGCCCGGCCGTCGGCGGACCGTACGTTCCGTCGATCTGGCCCGAGAGCAGGCCGGAGGTGATCGCGGAGTCGTCGGTCAGGAAGGTGAAGTCGATGTTCTTCACCTTCAGCGGCAGCGACTTGTTCCAGTAGCCGTCGTAGCGGCTCACGCTGATCGACTGACCCTGCGTCCACTTGCCGAACTTGTAGGGGCCGGTGCACATGACCCCGACGCCCGGCGTACCGGCCTTCTTGCCGTGTTGCTCGTAGAACTTCTTCTCCACGACGACACCGGCGAAGCTCGCCAACTCGTCGTTGAAGAGGAAGTCGGGCTTCTTGAGCCTGACGGTCACTTCGTCGGCTCCCGTCTTCGCGATCGAGGCGACGTTCGCGTACAGGTAGCCGTAGAAGCTCGACTTGTCCGTCATGTTGTGCCGCATGCTCCACACGACGTCGTCGGCGGTCATCGGCGAGCCGTCCCAGAAGGTGACGCCGCTGCGCAGCTTGTAGACCCAGGTCGTCGGGTCGGGGTTGGAGTACGACGTCGCCAGGTTGGGCTTGATCCGGAAGTCGGGCGTCTGGGCGAGCAGCGTCTCGCACATGTTCGAGTTGATCATGTTCGGCGTGTAGTCGGCCGACTGGAAGGGGTCGACGGTCTGAGGCTCGCCCTGGAAGACGTTCCAGGTGATCGTGTCGACCGGGCCCGAGCCTTTCGGCGTGAAGGTGGTCAGCGCGTCGGAGGACCCGGTCGCACCGGTGCCGGAAGCGCCGCCGGAACAACCGGCCAGCACCAGGGTGGCTGCGGCGGCGACGGCGGCGAGTGCCGTCGCCCGTCTGCGGGGGCGGGGTGAGTACATGGTGGAACTCCGGTTCAGTGGCGGGCGGTGATGGCTGCGGGGTCCCACCCGCCGCGGGGGACGCTGTCGCGCAACAGGCGGGTGTAGGGGTCCTGGGGGTTGTCGAGCACATCGGCGGTGGGCCCCTGCTCGACGACGGCGCCGTGGCGCATGACGATCGTGTCGTCGGTCACCTGGCGGATGACGGCGAGATCGTGGCTGATGAACAGGTAGCTCACGCCGCGTTCTTGCCGGATGTCCGAGAGCAGATTGAGGATCTGCGCCTGGATCGAGACGTCCAGGGCGGATACGGCCTCGTCGAGGATGAGGACGTCCGGTTCCGCGGCGAGCGCGCGAGCGATGGCGACGCGTTGGCGCTGTCCTCCGGAGAGCGACCTCGGCAGTGCCGCGAGCTGCCGCTCGTCGAGTCCGACGAGCTCGGCGAGTTCGCTCACGCGCTTCCTGGTCTCGTCGCGGCCGAGCCGGAAGTGGACGCCGACGACTTCCGCGAGACAGTCGCCGATGCGCTGACGGCGGTCGAGCGAGGTGTAGGGGTCCTGGAAGACGATCTGGATGTCCCGGCCCCGCTCACGTCGGCTTCGTGCGGAACGCGCCGGCTGGGTGCGGTCCTCGCCCCGGAACGTGACGCGACCACCGGAGGGACGCTCCAGGCCGATGATCATCCGTGCCGTGGTCGTCTTGCCGGAGCCGGATTCGCCGACGATGCCGAGGGCTCCGCCCGGGGCCAGGGCGAAGCTCACGTCGGCGACCGCGGTCGCCTCGGCATGCCCACGGCCGAACGTCCTGGTCAGGTGCTCGACCACGAGCAGCGGTTCGGTCATCGCTGGATCTCCTCGTTCGAAGGGGAGTCGACGTGCTGCCGCCGCACCATCCGGCCGCGCAGGCCGGGCATCTGGACGCACCGGGTCTGCGAAGGGCCGATCTGCAGCAGGGGCGGCACTCCCGCCCGGCACCGCTCCTCGGCGAAGCGGCAGCGCGGCGCGAAGGCGCAGCCGTCCGGCGCCTCGTAGGCGGTGGTCGGATGGCCGGTGATCGCGGGCAGTCGGTCCACGCGCCGGTCGATCTCGGGTCGTGCCTGCACCAGGGCGGCGGTGTAGGGGTGGAGCGGGTCCTGGTGCAACCGCGCCGACGCCTGGCGCTCCATGACCTGGCCGGCGTACAGCACGATCGTCTCGTCGCACACGGCACCGGCGAGTTCCAGGTCGTGGGTGATGAAGAGCATCGCCATGCCGTACTCGCGCTGCATGCGCCCGAGAGTCGCCATCACCTCCGCCTGGGTGGTGACGTCGAGCGCGGTCGTCGGCTCGTCGGCCAGGATGAGCCGGGGTCGCGCGGCCACCGCGGCAGCGATCATCACGCGTTGCAGCAGGCCGCCGGAGAGCTCGTGGGGGTACTGCCGCAGCCGGCGCTCCGGATCCCCGATCCCGACCTCGGCGAGCAACTCCTGTGCGCGCTTGCGCGCGGCGGGCTTCGGCATCCGGTCGTTGGTGCGCATCGCCTCGGTGAGGAAGTCGCCGATCGTGCGGACGGGGTTGGTGTGGGCCCGTGCGTCCTGGAAGATCATCGCGACGTCCTTCGCCCGGTAGGACCGCAGGGCGTCGGTGCGAAGGTCGAACACCTCGGCGCCGTCGAAGCGGACACCGCCCCGGACGTCGGCGCCGTCGGGGAGCAGGCGCGCGATGGTGCGCACGGTCATCGACTTGCCCGAACCGGACTCGCCGACCAGACCGAGGGTGCTTCCGCTGTCGAGCGAGAACGAGACGTCGCGCAACACGGTGCGCGACTCGCCCGCGACAGGCAACCGAACCGTCAGACCGTCGACTTCGAGAAGTGCGTTCACGAGCGTGCCTCCCAGCGTTCCGTGAGTCGGTCGCCGAGCAGGTTCACGGCACCGACGGTGACGACGATGAGCGCGCTGGCGAACAGGGCCTCCTGCGGGTGCTGTTGCAGCACACCGGCCATACCGGTGCCGACCATCGCGCCCCAGTCCGATGTCGGCGGCTGCACCCCGAGACCGATGAACGAGAGGCCGGCGAGGTCCATCAGGGCGAACCCGAAGGCGAGTGTGGCGTTGGCGACGATCAGCCCGCCCACGTTGGGCAGGATGTGCCGCAAGGCGATCCGCACCCCGTGCACGCCCTGGACCTGAAGCGCGGCGATGTAGGGCAGTGAGCGCTCTCGCAGCGCCGCGCTCCGCACGATCCGCGCGATGTAGGGGATGTAGGCGATGGACAGCGCCACTACGGCGGCGTTCAGGCCGGACCCGAACAGGGCCGTCGCCAGGATCGCCAGCAGCAGACCGGGGAAGGCGAACACGGCGTCGACGACGCGCACCACCATCTGGTCGAACCAGCCGCCGAACCACACGGCCGCGAGCGCCAGGACCGTCCCGAGAAGGGTCGAGATCGCCACGACGAGGAAGGGCCCGATCAGCGCGGTCCGGGAGCCGTGGATGAGGCGCGAGAGAAGGTCGCGCCCGCTTGCGTCGGTTCCCAGCAGGTGCGCGCCGCTCGAACCCTGGTACGCACCGGAGAGGTCGACGGCGTTCGGATCGTGCGGGGAGAGGAAGGGCGCGAGGACGGCGAAGCAGAGGACGAGTCCGAGGACGGCGATCGCCGCCCGACCGGACACGCCGAAGGTCGTCGTACGACGGGTCGTCCGCCGGCCGGCCTTCCGGATTCCCATGCGTCGCACCGCTGCTGTCGTGCTCATGAGTCCTTCTTCCCGATCGACACACGGGGGTCGAGCAGTGTGTAGGCGATGTCGATGAGGGTGTTCAGCACGATGAAGGCGGCGACGTACATCAGGCAGATCGCCTGTACGACGGGGAAGTCCTTCTGCTGCACCGAATTCACCAGGAACTGACCGAGCCCGCCGAGCTGGAAGACCTGTTCCACGACGACGCTCCCCGCGATCAGGCCCGCGATCGTGAGACCCGCGACGGTGAGCACCGGCATCGCGGCGTTGCGCATCACATGTCTGCGTACGACGGCGCCGCGGGGCAGTCCACGACTGATCGCCGTCTGCACGTGGTCGGCCGACAGTTCCTGCCGGATCGCGGTCTGGGCGAGTCGTGCGACGAACGCGACGGACGCGAGGGCGAGCGCTGTCGACGGAAGAACCAGGTGGTAGAGCTCGTCGAGGCCCGCACGGCCGGCGCCGAACACCGGGAACCACTCCAGGTCGACGGCGAACACGATGATCAGCACGACCGCTCCGACGAAGGTCGGCACCGCCATGACGGCCGTCGCGCCGGCCATGGCGGACCGTGACAGCCAGCCGGGCTTGAGGCCGGCGAGAGTACCGACGGCCAGCCCGAGCACCAGGACGATCACCGCGGCCATGACGACGAGCAGCGTGGTGATGGAGGCGCGGCTTCCGACCAGCGACCCCACCGGTTGGTTGTAGATGACCGATGTTCCGAAGTCGCCGTGCACCACGCCGCCCAGCCACCTCAGGTACTGCTGCCAGACGGGGTCGTCGAGGTGGTACTCGGCCTTGATCGAGGCGATTGCCTCGGGGCTCATGGTGCGACCGTGCGTGAGATAGGTGAGCGGGCTTCCCGGCGCGGCGTAGAGCGCTCCGAAGACGACCAGGCTCGCGATGAACAAGGTCACCACCAGCCCCACGACGCGGGTGGCGACGAACCGCAGCATCACCCCGGCGGGCCGCCGCTTCGCCTTCGCCTGCGCGGTTCCCCCTGCTGCCGTCATGGTCGCGTGGCTCATCGGTTCACCCCTGGCTGCGCGTGATGGACCACGCGGCCACCCACGACCGTCCGCACCACTCGCGTGTCGAGCAGTTCCTCGAGTGGTCGGGTGAAGATGTCCCGGTCGAGAACGATGAAGTCGGCGTACAGCCCCTCGGCGAGACGGCCGTGCAGGTGCTCGGAGCGGCTCGCCCAGGCGGCGTCACGGGTGGCGTGCACGATGGCGTCGGCCAGCGGCAGGGCGTAGTGCGGGATGTTGGCGGGCAGCGAAGGGTCGAGTGCCGAACGCCGTGTCGCCGCGACGAACATGTTGGGCAGTGGCGCATGCGGCGACGTGGGCGAGTCGGTGCCGAGCGCGAGTGTGGCTCCGGCGTCGGTCATCTCGGGCCAGGGGAAGCCGCGGTCGACCCGCTCGTCGCCGAGCACGCGTCGCCAGTTCTCCTGGATGGCGGGGTCGGCGTGCACGGGCTGCATGCTCGCCGTGATGCCGAGTGCCGCCAGCCGGTCGATGTCCGCGGGGTCGACGACTTCGAGATGTTCGATGCGGTGGCGGCGCTCCTTGGGGCCGTTGAGTGTGACGGCGTGCTCGACGGCGCCGATCGCGACCCGGATCGCCTCGTCGCCGATGGCGTGCAGGGCGACCTGCAGGCCTGCCGCGTCCGCGGCGGCGACGACCGGCGCGAGTTCGGCAAGGCTCCAGATCGGGTCGGCGTTCGTGCCGTTCGCATAGGGCTTGCCGAGCGACGCGGTGCACCCGTCGACGGTTCCGTCGACCATGACCTTGATGCCGGTGACACGCAGGAACGGGGTGGACCGGTGCGCGGCGAGTTCGGCGGCCCGTTCGACCTGGGCGAGGTTGCCGCCCTCGTCGCCGGTGGGCTGGACGCGCCAGAACCCGGCGATCCGCGTGGTCAGGGCGCCGGCCGCGTCGGCGCGACGCATCGCCTCGTAGTCGTCCTCGCCCAGCGCCATCTCGGTCGAACCGACGATCCCGGACTCGGCGTACGCCGCGAGGACGACCGCCAGGGCCTCGTCACGGTCGGAGTCAGTGGCGAAGCCGTCGAGTACCGGCCACACGAGGTGGTGCATCGCGGTCTCGTCGACCAGGCCGGTGGCCGCCCCCCGCTCGTCCCGGTGGACCGTTCCGCCGGGGGGTGATGCCGTGGTGTCGTCGATGCCGACTTCGGCGAGGGCGGCCGAGTTCAGCCAGATCGAGTGGAAGTCGTAGGCCTGCGCGTAGACGGGCCGGTCGGCGACTACGGCGTCGAGCATGCCCCGATCGGGCAGGCCGCCGGTGATGTCACCGTGCTTCCACCCGGTGGCGAGCACACGAGGTGCGTCGGGGTGCTCGTCCGCCCATCTCCGAACGCGCCGCTGGATCTCCTCCACCGTGTTGGCGCCCCAGAGGTCGACCTGGGCCGCCGCCTCGCCGGTGCCGACCACGTGCGCGTGGCCGTCGACGAATCCGGGCAGGACGGTCGCGCCGTCGAGGTCGTGGATCAGGGCGTCCGGTCCGGCCACACGCGCGGCGGTGGCCCCGTCGCCGACGTAGGCGAGCCGGTCGCCCACCACCACGAGGGAGTCGGCCCAGGGGCGTCGGTCGGAGGTGAAGACGCGGGCGTTGCGGTAAAGATGAGCGGGCATTGTCGTGTCCTTGTCCATCGGGTACCTCAGAACCGGTCGAGACCCTCACGGGCCGCAGCGTCGGGGGTGCCTGCCCGGTACTCGAGGGCGAAACCGGGAAGGTCGAGGGAGGCCGTGAGCAACGTGCTCCACTGCTCGTGGCCCGGCTGGGAGTCGTCGGCACGGACGCACACCACCGCGGCGGCACCGTCGCCGCCGCAGAAGGCGGCCGCGCGCTCCGGGGCGGAGCGGCCGGTCATGCCGCCGCACACGGCGTGCGCGTGGTCGTACCGCTCGGCGGACACCGATTCCGGGGTGCTGGTGTCGCCGCCGGCGAGGCCGGGATCGAGAAAGTGGTTCGTGTGGATGAGCCAGCCGTCGGTGCCGGGTGGCACCACGGCGGATCCGGCCGGTGACATCTCGATGGACGCCGCCGCGGCACGGCCGTCCCGGTAGGTCGCGACGGTCAGCACGGTGGACGCGCTCACGGTCGCGGAGGCGACGAGGTCGCGGGCCTCCGCCACCGTGGTCGCCTCCTCGAGGACGCGACGCGCGACGGCGTGGACGGGTATGCCGCCGGTGGCGTTGTCGGAGCGATGGTTCAGGATGTTGAAATGCAGGCCGAGGCCGGCGTCGTTCACCCCGATCTTCGCGGCCGTGCCGAACTCGGTGAAGAGCTTCACCCGGCGTCGCGTCCCGGTCACGAGCGACAGCAGGAGACCGTCCGGCGTGAGCGAGTCGTGCCAGTCCCACGTCTGGATCGTCTCGGGCGGTCCGCCGGCGGGCGGTGTGTGCACGGCGGTGGTGCACTCGCCCTTCCCGGGCGCGGCGGCGAGCACTTCGGTCCGTGCGCCGACCGCGGCCACCTGCCACGGCTCGATTCCTGACGCCTCGGCGATTCCGTCGGACTCCTCGGCCAGGCCCGGGTACCAGTCGCGCAGGGCGTCGTGACTGTGGGCGACGATGTCGCGGACGGTCGTCTCCGAGATGCCCAGAACCTTGAAATGCGCCAGGTAGCGGGCGCTGACGTCACGTACCTGGTCCGCGTAGCGCGTGCCGATCTCGCGTCCGCGGTTTCGGGGGTCGGTGGTGGTCGTGCGCAGTGTGTGCAGCTTCATGGTGGCGACACGCTAAGTAGGTAAAACGTTTAATACAATGGCGTTACGCATCTCACTTTCTGCTGTTCTGTCATCCGAAGGAGGTCGCCGTGGGTCGCTCGAAGGGCGTCACCATCCGCGACGTCGCCCGGCGTGCGGGTGTCTCGGTCGCGGCGGTCTCGATGGCGCTCAATGACACCGGGACGCTGAGCGCGGCCACGCGACTGCGCGTGCGGGCCATCGCCGAGGAGATGGAGTACGAGGCCGACGCGCTCGCGCGCGGCCTGCGGCGTTCGTCGGTCGGGGCGATCGGACTCGTCATGCGATCGCTGGACGCGCTGGGTGAGTACGCGCCGCGCGGCGTCGACGTGTTCACTCGCTACATCGGCGCGGCCTCGGCGCACGCGATGGACCGTGGACTGAGTCTGATGCTCGTGCCCGACCCGACCAAGCGGCCGACACCACCGCTCGCGCTGTCGCTCGACGGCTACATCGTGACGATGCCGCACGTGGACGATCCGGTGATCGGCCTCCTCGAACGGCGGGGGATCCCGTACGTGACACTGGGACGCGATCCCAGCCGCCCGGATTTCACCGACTGGGCCACCGAGGACGACAGCTCGAGCTTCCGGCGCGTCTACGAGCACTTCGCCGCTTCCGGTGCCCGATCGATCGTGCTGTTGCGCGGAACCGACCCCAACGCGTGGAACATCGACAGCGAGGCCACCTACCGCTCCTGGTGCGAGAGCGTCGGGATCACGCCGCGCGTCTACACGTCGGCCGAGCGCGCCGGCGAGCGGGGCGGAGAGAACATCGCGCACTCGATCGTGGACGACGGGGTCCCCGATGCGATCCTGTGCCACACCGGTCGTCAGGCGGCCGGCGTGCTCGCGGGCCTCACGGCTCGCGGCGTCGCCGTGCCCGATCGGACGATGCTTGCCGCGGCTTCCGACTCCGAGCACACCCGACACAGCCGGCCCGCCATCTCCGCACTCGAACTCAACGCCGCGCAAACGACGTTGGCACTGCTCGACCTTCTCCAGGCGCGCATCGCGGGCGAGCCGAGCGCGGGACCGGTCCTGACGACCACCCGGTTCCGGGTCCGCGCGTCCTCGCGACGCAGCGACATCAACCCGGCGACATCCCCCACGCGTACCAACGTGCCGCCCGAACTGGGCGGATGAGGTTTTCGGCCGGCGCACCCCACCCCGGGCCGCCTCGCGGCGCGGATGATCACCAACGGCGTCGTCGACCGGCCCGGGGTGGTCCCCTCATGTTACGGTACTGAGTACCACTTGGAACTTGATACCGAGGAGGGCTGCCATGGAAAGCCGGACCATCGTGTTGACCGGCGTGACGCGCGGTTTCGGCCGTGAGTCCGTCGAGTTGCTGATCCGGGAACGGCCGCAGGACCACTACGTCGTGCTGGCTCGCCGCGGCGGCGAACGCCTCGCTGCGGAACTCGCCCAGGCCACCGGCGCTTCCGCGGTCACAGGCGTGGACTGTGACCTCGCCTCGCTCACCGAGATCAGGCGGGCCGCGGAGGAGATTCTGCGTGGACTCGACACCGGGTACCTGCCGCCGCTCGGTGGCTATCTCGGCAACGCCGGCCTGACGGTCACGACGACCGAGAAACGCACCACGGACGGGTACGAGATGACCTTCGGGGTCAATGTGCTGTCCGACTACCTGCTCGTCAGGGAACTGCTGCCCCGGTTCACCGGTCCGGGCTGGATCGTGCTCACCTCGAGCGACTGCCACTTCGGGCAGTTCCGCCATACGCTCGGCGCTACGCCGCCGCCGCGCTGGGAGACGCCGGAACGACTGGCCACGCCTCGTGCCGGTGGCGCGCGGGAGGCCGGGCGGGCGTACGCGACCAGCAAACTCGGCGTCATCTACCTGACCCACGCGCTGGCCCGCCGCCTGCCCGACAGCGTCGGCGTCTACTCCTACAACCCGGCGCTCGTCGCGGGCACCGATTTCTTCCGCCACGCCCCGGGGCCCGTGCGGGGCGTGCTCAACGGATTCTTCCAGCTTCAGCGATTCCTCGGCCGGGGCATGACATCGCAGCAGGCGGGCGCGCGGCTCGCGGAGACGATCCTGACCGGGCTGACCGCCCGGACCGGGTCCTACCTCGATCGCGGCCGCAACGTGCCGTCGTCGCCAGAGTCGCACGACGAGGCCCGCGAGGAGGAGCTGTGGCGCGAGGCCGCCCACCTCGTCGACGCCGACCGCGGGGCGGGACGGCGGATATCCTGACCGAATGAGCGCGAACAAGTTTCCGGTGGAGTCATTGCGCGACCGCAAACGCCGCCAGACCCGGGAACGAATCATCGAGACGGCCTTCGCGCTCTTCATGGAGCGGGGGTTCGATATCGTCACCGTGGACGAGATCGCCCAGCGGGCAGAGATCGGCCGCACCACCTTCTTCCGCTACTTCGGCGACAAGCAGGAAGTCGTCTTCTCCACCGAGGACGACTTCCTGCGCGCGCTCGCCGCGGCCATGCGCGATGCGCCCACCGAGCCGCTCCAGGATCTAGCGCAGGCACTGGCCACATCTCGGCGGCTGCTGCTCGCGATCTGCACCGAGGCCGCCCGCAACCCCGGCCACTACGCGGTGTACCACCGGCTGGTCAAGCAGCACCCCGAGCTCGAAGACCGCCACACCCGCAAGACCCGGCACTACGCCGGCCTCCTCGAGAAATACCTGATCGACCACGGCACCCCGCCGGCCACCGCCGTCCTCGCCGCCCAGTTGACCGTCGCCTGCTACCAGGCGGCGTGGCGCCTCGGCAGCCACGACGCGACGGCGGTGCTCCGCGAGGTGAATGACGCCTTCGACCTCCTGCTGGGCGCCACCGCCGCATGAACGGCGGACCGGCCTTCGCTCGGGCGGGACATACGGAACCTCGCAGCGAGCTTGACCACCGATCCAGCACTCAGGCAGATACAGTTCCCGATCGATCAGCCGAAACCCCGCCACTGCGCACTCGACTGCCCCGCCTCTCCCACCGGCGCCGCCCTTTTCCCGGTCCCGGTGACCGACTATGGCGGGCTGGGCAGGTAAAGCGCGCAGACCTCGGCGGCCTGGGCGTAGAAGTGGGCTGTCATCACGGCGGGTCAGCCAGTCGCGGACCAGGTGAGGTTTCAGATCGAGGCCGGCCAGGATTCGGCCGACCTGGGAGGCGGAGATCCCGGTCGGCGTCAGGGCTTGGGCGATGGCGTGGTGCATCCACCGGCTGCCAACGGCCGGTTGGGCGGAGGTGACGGCCGCTGACACGGGTCAAGGAACGCTGGTCCTCACCTGGTCCCCACATACGATCGAGGGGCGGTTTCGGATTTCTCCGAAACCGCCCCTCGACCTGCGACTCTCTCGAGTCGGGACGACAGGATTTGAACCTGCGACCCCTTGACCCCCAGTCAAGTGCGCTACCAAGCTGCGCCACGTCCCGTTGCCCGTCTGACCTGGGGTTTCCCCCGGCCGAACGCGCAGGTAAACAATACCGCACTCAGGTTGGTGATCGCGCACGGGTTTTGGTCGGCCGCACCGGCGACGGGGCGACGCTACTTGACCTCAAGTTTGGTTGAGGTCGCACCATCGTCAGCATGACGATCACCGAGGAGACCGAACGCGCCCACGGCTACGCCGACCTGCCCCGACTGATGGGGCTGATGACGGGCGACGAGAAGCACGGGCCGGCGGCCACGTCCACGCTGGACGTGCTCTGGGTGCTCTACGACCGGGTGCTCGAGGTACGCCCTGAGCAGCGGGACGACCCGGAGCGGGACCGGTTCCTGCTGTCGAAGGGGCACGGCCCGATGGCCTACTACGCGGTACTCGCCGCGAAGGGCTTCGTGCCGGTGGACTGGCTGCCGGACTTCGGCGCCTACGACTCCCCGCTCGGCCACCATCCGGACCGCACCCTGGTGCCGGGCGTCGAGATCGGCAGCGGGTCGCTGGGGCACGGGTTGCCCATCGCCGTCGGCACGGCCCTGGGGCTGCGCGCCCAAGGGCTGAACCGGCCCCGGGTGTGGGTGCTGACCGGGGACGCCGAGCTGGACGAGGGCAGCAACCACGAGGCCATCGCGTTCGCTGGGCCCGCCGGACTCGAACAGTTGCACGCCGTCGTCGTCGACAACTCCTCCGCCAGCCATGCCCGTCCCGGCGGGATCGCGGCCCGGTTCGAGGCGGCGGGCTGGTCGACGGCGAGTGTCGACGGCCGCGACCACGAGGAGCTGTACGCGGCGTTCACCGCGCCGCATCCGGGCCGCCCGCACGTGGTGGTGGCCCGGGTGGAGCCGAAGTACCCGTGATCCCGGATCCCGGGCTCCCCCAGCTCCCCAGGCTTCCCCGGCTTCCCCGGCTTCCCCGGCTTCCTCGACTTCCCTGATTTCCCGACGTAGAAGGGATCGACTTCCATGGACACCATGCGTGACCGACTCGCACCGACCGTCTCGCGCCTGCTCGACGAGGATCCGCGGGTGGCGGTCGTCATCGCCGTGGTCGGCAAGGACGGCTTCGCCGAGGCGCTGCGCCGACATCCCGACCGGGTCATCAACGTCGGCATCCGAGAGCAGCTCCTCGTCGGAGCCGGCGCCGGGCTGGCGCTGACCGGTATGCGACCGATCCTCCACACCTTCGCCAGCTTCCTCGTCGAGCGCCCCTTCGAACAGGTCAAACTGGATCTCGGGCACCAGGGCGCGGGCGCGGTGCTGGTCAGCGCCGCCGCCTCCTTCGACTGGCCCGCGGGCGGCTACACCCACATGGCACCCGGCGACGTGGCGCTGCTCGACACCCTGGACGGCTGGACCGTGCACGTGCCCGGGCACCCGGACGAGGCCGAGACGCTGCTGCGGCACGCCGTCGCCGCGGGCGACGACAAGGTCTACGTACGGCTGTCCGTGCAGTCGAACGCGTACGGGCGCCCGGTCGACGGCGAGCACGTCGTGACGGTCCGCGAGGGCCGCTCGGGCGTGGTGGTCGCCGTCGGCCCCCTGCTCGACGCGGTACTCAGCGCGACGGAGGGCCTGGACGTCACTGTGCTGTACGCGACGACCGTCCGGCCCTTCGACGCGGCCGCGCTGCGCCGGGCCACCCAGGCGGCCGGTACGGACGTCGTGCTGGTCGAGCCGTACCTCGCGGGCACGTCGACCGCGGCGGTGAACGACGCGCTCCGCGACGTCCCGCACCGTGTCCTGGGACTCGGTGTGGGCCGCGCCGAGCTGCGGCGCTACGGAACCGTGGAGGAGCACGTTGCCGCGCACGGGCTCGACGCCCGGTCACTGCGGGAGCGGATCTCCGCGTTCCTCGGGACACGGACCGGAGCGGCCGGAGCGGGCGCCGCAGGCGCCTGAAGGTGTGGGTGCGGAGGCCGCGTGGGGTGGCCGGGGGCGGGCACCGGCCGCGGGCACCGTCTTCAGTGCGGCTCGGGGTGCGTGCGCCCGGGTGCCGTGTCCGCGGTCCCGCCGGGCGCATGCGGGCCGCGGGTGTGCGGACCGTGGGCGCCGCGCGCGTCGGCTCGTATGAGGCCGCGTATCGCGGGCACCGCCAGCAGCACCGTCGGCACGACGAGGCTCGTCGCGGCGGACACCAGCAGCACGTGGTCGGCGCCCAGGGCGGAGGCGGCCGGCCCGGCCAGGGCCTGGCCGACGGGCATCATGGCGAGGGAGCCCGCCACGTCGTAGGCGTGGATGCGGTTGAGGACGTCGGACGGGACCTGGGTCTGGACACTGGTCGCCCACATCACGCCCCAGAACGACATGCCCGCCCCGGCGACGGCCGCGCCCGCCGCCATGGCCGGCACGCCGAAGCCGGCCCCGACCGCCGCCGGGAAGCCGAAGAAGGCGAACAGGGCGAACGCACCGGCGCGCAGCATACGGCGGGGACGCAGCCGCAGGGCGAGGAAGCCGCCGACGACGGTGCCCGCGCCGAGTGCGGAGTTGATCAGGCCGTAGGCGCGCGGGCCGTGCTGCTGGACCACTTCGGTGGCGACCAGCGGGACGGTCGGGCCCCAGACGGCGATCATGTAGAGGCACCACACGGCGATGACGCCCCAGAGCCAGGTCCTGGCCCTGAACTCCCGCCATCCTTCGACCAGATCCGCCCTGAAGGCACCGGTCGCGGTGGCGTCCGGGGTACCGGCGCGGATGAGCGGGGGCAGCCGGAGCACGAGCAGGCACAGGGCGCTGACCCCGTAGGTGGCGGCGTGCGCCGCGAAGACCCCACCGGGTGAGGCGAAGCCGACCAGCAGGCCCGCGGCGGCGGGGCCCGCGAGCTGCGCCGCGGACTCGGCGATGCGTATGGCGCCGTTGGCCGCCTGGACGTCGGAGGCGAGCCGGGGCACCGTGCTGGCCACGCCGGGCTGGAACACGGCGCCGGCCACGCCGTTGACGAGGCCGATCACGCAGATCTCCCAGAGCACCACGTGCCCGGAGTAGAAGAGCACGGCGGCCACCGACTGGGTGCCGAGCCGCACCAGGTCGGCGCCGATCATCAGCTTGCGGGTGCTGAACCGGTCGGCGATGACCCCGCCGAAGACCACGAGGCCGGCGAAGGCGGCGGCCGTGGAGGCCATGGCGAGGCCGACCGCGCCCGCGCCGTACCCGTGCTGGAGCAGGCCCGCGGCGAGCGCGACCGGCAGCATGGTGTCGCCGAGCCGGGCGACGGCCCGCGCGACGAAGAACAGCGCGAAGTCCCGCGACCACACCGACCGCGCGCGACCGCCGCCGCCCACGCCGGCACCGGCACCGGCGTCAACTCCGGCTCCGGCTCCGGCTCCGGCAGCGAGGTCGTCCCGCCCCGCCGCCTCCCCCGGCGACGACTGCGACGACTGCGACGACGTCCCGGTCATCCCTGCGACGCTCCCCTCCCCGGCCCATCCCCGGCTCCCCGGCCGACCGCGGCCCCTCCCGCGCCGGCCGGCCCCACTGCCTCCGGATCATGCCACGGCCCACTGACAACGCCCGAGGGATTTTCAGCGGGCGGTGGGCAGTCCCAGCTCGGGATGGGCCTCCAGCAGTCGCGGCGGAGCCGCCTGGCGCCAGGAGTCGGAGAGGATGTCCCGCAGCTCGTCCTCGTCCTCCAGCGCCGCGAGCCGGACCCGTACCCAGGCGAACTGCGCCTCATGACCGGCGATCCAGAACTTCTCCGGCTCGGCCAGGACCAGTTCGTCGCGCTCCTCCTTGGGGCAGCGCACGGCGATGGAGGTCTCCTCCTCCGGCAGGGTGGCGAACATCTTTCCCGCGACCCGGAACGTGGGCATGCTCCAGGCGGTCTTCTCCACGGTGTCGGGCAGGGACAGGGCGATACGGCGTACGTCATGGGCGTCCGGCATGCCCCGCACGCTAACCCCTCGCACTGACAGCCGCCCCCGAGGAATCCGGGTGCAGCCGGACGCAGCCTCGGGTGCGGCAGGGCGCTACGCCTGCGCCGCCTCGTCCAGGGCCTGGAGCACCGGGCGGATCAGCGGGTGTCCCTCGGCTCCCCGGCGCACCGCCGCGAAGACCCGGCGGGTGGGCGCCACGCCGTCCACGGGGCGGACGACCACGCCGGTGAGGTCCGTGCCGCGCAGCGCGGAGCGCGGGACGAGGGCCACGCCCGCGTCGGCCGAGGCGAGGGCCACGACGGCGCGGAAGTCGTCGGAGGAGTGTTCCAGGCGGGGCTGGAAGCCGGCGCTCTCGCAGGCCAGGACGACCACGTCGTGGCAGGGATTGCCGGGATAGGGGCCGATCCAGGGGTCCTTGGCCAGCTCGGCGAGCGGCACCTCGGCGGCGCCGGCCAGCCGGTGGGCGACCGGGACGACCGCGTCGAACGGCTCGGCGTACAGCGGTACGTGGGTCAGCCGGGGGTCGTCGGCGGACGGCGCGCCCCGGTACTCGACGGCGACCGCCACGTCGACCTGCCGGTCCAGCACCATCGGCAGGCTGGCGTCGCCCTCCGCGTCCCGCACGCGGATGCGGATGCCGGGCGCCGTCCGCGCCAGGCGGGCCACCGCGGGCGCCACCACCTGCGCGATGCCCGTGGCGAACGCGGCGACGGTCACCGTGCCCGCCTCGCCCGAGCCGTAGGCGGCGAGCTCGGCCTCCGCCCGCTCCAGTTGGGCGAGGACCGCGTTGGTGTGGCTGAGCAGGATCTCCCCGGCCGGGGTCAGCCGTACGCCCTTGGCGCCGCGCTCGACCAGCCGGTGACCGGTCTCCTGCTCCAGGGCCGTGAGCTGCTGCGAGACGGCCGAGGGCGTGAGGTAGAGCGCGGCGGCAGCGGCTGTCACCGTGCGGTGGTCGGCCACCGCACGGAGGATGTGCAGCCGCCGCGCTTCGATCATGCGAACGATTATCGCAAGACCTGCGGCCGGTCGGCCTCCGGCTCAGCCCTCCAGCTCGGCGCGCGCCGCGACGAACGCGTCCACCACGCGGTTCACGTCCTCGACGGAGTGCGCGGCGGACAGCTGCACGCGGATGCGGGCCTGGCCCTGCGGCACGACCGGGTAGGAGAAGCCGATCACGTACACGCCGCGCTCCAGCAGCAACTCCGCCATGCGGCCCGCCTTGGCGGCGTCGCCGATCATCACCGGGGCGATGGCGTGGTCGCCGGGGAGGATGTCGAAGCCCTCCTCGGTCATCCGGCGGCGGAACAGCGCGGTGTTCTCGGCGAGCCGGACCCGCAGGTCGTCCGCGGACTCCAGCAGGTCGAGCACCTTCAGGGAGGCCGCCGCGATGACCGGGGCGAGCGTGTTGGAGAACAGGTACGGCCGGGAGCGCTGGCGCAGCAGGGCGACGATCTCGGCGCGGGCGGCGACGTAGCCGCCGGAGGCGCCGCCGAGCGCCTTGCCGAGGGTGCCGGTGATGATGTCCACGCGGTCCATGACGCCGTGCAGTTCGGGGGTGCCGCGGCCGCCGGGGCCGACGAAGCCGACGGCGTGGGAGTCGTCGACCATGACCATGGCGTCGTAGCGGTCGGCCAGGTCGCAGATCTCACGCAGCGGCGCCACATAGCCGTCCATCGAGAACACGCCGTCGGTGACGACCAGCTTGCGGCGCGCCCCGCCCTCGGTGGCCTCCTTCAGCTGCCGCTCCAGGTCCGCGAGGTCGCGGTTGGCGTAGCGGAAGCGGCGGGCCTTGGACAGCCGGATGCCGTCGATGATCGAGGCGTGGTTGAGGGCGTCGGAGATGACCGCGTCCTCCGGGCCGAGCAGCGTCTCGAACACGCCACCGTTGGCGTCGAAGCAGGAGGAGTACAGGATCGTGTCCTCCTGGCCGAGGAACGCCGACAGCCGGGCCTCCAGCTCCTTGTGCACCTCCTGGGTGCCGCAGATGAAGCGCACGGAGGCCATGCCGTAGCCCCAGCGGTCCAGGGCCTCGTGGGCGGCGGCGATCACCTCGGGGTGGTCGGCGAGGCCGAGGTAGTTGTTGGCGCAGAAGTTGAGGACCTCGCCGGGACGGCCGCCCGCGGTGACCTCGACGGTCGCGGACTGCGGGCTGCCGATGACCCGCTCGGGCTTGTGCAGCCCGGCGGCGCGGATCTCGTCGAGGGTGGTGCGCAGGTCGTCGCGCACGGAGTCGAACATCAGGGTGCTCCTTGAAGGTGCCGGCGGAAGGACGGCGGAAGAACGGGGTACGCGGTCACAACGGGGGTACGCGGTCACACGGTCCAGTCGAGGATGATCTTGCCGCCCTTGCCGCTCGCGGCGTCGGCGAAGGCCGCCTCGAAGTCCTGGTAGCCGTACCGGCCGGTGATGACGGGGGCGAGGTCGAGGCCGCCCTCCAGCAGCACCGACATGGCGTACCAGGTCTCGAACATCTCGCGGCCGTAGATGCCCTTGATGGTGATCATCGAGGTGACGACGCGGGCCCAGTCGACGGGGAACTCCTGGGCGGGCAGGCCGAGCATGGCGATCCTGCCGCCGTGCGTCATGTTCGCGATCATGTCGCGCATCGCCTCGGGACGGCCGGACATCTCCAGGCCGACGTCGAAGCCCTCGCGCAGGCCGAGCGTGCGCTGTCCCTCGGCGATCCTGTCCCGTGAGACGTCGAGGGCGAGGCTGACGCCGATCTTGCGGGCCAGTTCCAGCCGCTCCTCGCTCACGTCGGTGATGACGACGTTGCGCGCGCCGGCGTGCCGTGCGACGGCCGCCGCCATCAGGCCGATCGGTCCTGCGCCGGTGATCAGGACGTCCTCGCCGACCAGCGGGAAGGACAGCGCGGTGTGCACGGCGTTGCCGAACGGGTCGAAGATCGCGGCGATGTCGAGGTCGACGGGGACGCGGTGCACCCAGACGTTGGTGGCGGGCAGGGCGACGTACTCGGCGAAGGCGCCGTCGCGTCCGACGCCGAGTCCGACGGTGGCCCGGCACAGGTGGCGGCGTCCGGCCAGGCAGTTGCGGCACTTGCCGCACACCAGGTGACCCTCGCCGCTGACCCGGTCGCCGGGCTTGATGTCGGTGACGTCCCGGCCGGTCTCGACGACCTCGCCCACGAACTCGTGTCCGACCACGAGCGGGGTGCGGATCGCCTGCTGGGCCCAGCCGTCCCAGGCCCGGATGTGCAGGTCGGTGCCGCAGATGCCGGTCCGCAGAACCTTGATCAGTACGTCGCCGGCTCCGATGACGGGCTCGGGGACGTCCGCGAGCCACAACCCGGGCTCCGCCTTCTGCTTGACCAGTGCCTTCAAGCTACCGCTCCTGTGCTTCCGGCCCCGGGTCCGGGCATGCCGGGGCAGCCCGCGCCGGGGAGAGGGGTGGATTCCGGTAGCAATCTGCCGTACTGCGGCACGTTGGTCCATCGAGGATTTCTTAAGCGCGGCCACAGCTTGGCTTCACGCCGCCCCCCTGGGCGGACCCCGCGCACGGTGCGTGGCCTTCGCCCGGCCGTCCGACCAGGTCAGAGCAGGTCGGAGCCGGTCAGAAGAGGAAACCCCCGGTCTGCCGGCGCTCCAGCCGCGGGGCGAGTTCGGCCGCGGCCGCCTTGATGGCCCGCAGCCCTTCCCGGCCCCACGCCCGCGGTTCGACGTCGACGACGCACACCGTGCCCAGCACCATCTGCGTACTGTCGATGAGCGGGGCGCCCAGATAGGAGCGGATGCCGAACTCGTCCACCATGGCGTTGCCCGCGAACCGCGGGTAGTCGCCGACGTCCTCCAGCACCAGCGCCTTGCGCCGCACCACGACATGGGGGCAGAAGCCGTGGTCGCGGGCCAGGCGGCGGCCCACCTCACGCCGGCCTCCGTCGCCGTCGACGCCGGTGTCGACGGTCAGGACATCGCGCTCGGGCCGGTGCAGTCCGGCGAAGAACTGGCCTTCCTCGTCAGGGAAGTTGACCATCGCGTACGGCGCCCCGGTGAACGCTGCGAGGCGGTCGGCGAAGGCATCCAGGGCGGGCTCGGGCCGCTCCCCCAGGCCCAGCCGGCGCAGCCGCTGGGTGCGGGCGGGGGCTTCCTTGTCCTCGGGGGTCAGCAGCAGGCGTCCGGCCGGGCGGGGCGGGTCGTAGCTCATGGCCGGGCTCCGTCGCTGTCGGCGTATGTCATGTACGGGCTCCGTGACGGTGTGCGGGGTCGGTGTGCCGGGGTGGTGCCGGGGTCACCTGTGCGCGCCCCGGCCCGGCGCGGGGAGGGCGGGTGCCCGGGCGATGAGATGCCGGACGAGGGTCAGCAGGGTCTGGATGCCCGAACTGGAGATACGGGCGTCGCAGCGGACGACGGGGATCCGCGGGTCGAGGTCGAGGGCGGCGCGCACCTCCCCGGGGTCGTAGCGGTGGGCGCCGTCGAACTCGTTGACGCCGACGACGAAGGCGAGGCCGCGCCGTTCGAAGAAGTCGACGGCGGCGAAGCACTCCTCCAGCCTGCGGGTGTCGGCCAGGATCACCGCGCCCAGGGCGCCCTCGGACAATTCGTCCCACATGAACCAGAACCGCTCCTGGCCGGGCGTGCCGAACAGGTAGAGCACGTGCCGCGCGTCGAGGGTGATCCGGCCGAAGTCCATCGCGACGGTCGTCTCGGTCTTGTTCTCCACGCCGTCGAGGTTGTCCGTGGCCGCGCTGACCGTGGTGAGCAACTCCTCCGTGCTCAGCGGCGCGATCTCGCTGACCGCGCCGACGAAGGTCGTCTTGCCCACCCCGAACCCGCCCGCCACCAGGATCTTCAGCGCGGTCGGGAAGGGATCGAGGCCGCCGTCGTAGTCAGAGCTGCCGTCGTAGTCCATCGAGCACTGCCTCCAGAAGGGCCCGGTCGGTGGGGTGGTGGTGGTGTGCGGGGGGCCTGGTGGTCAGCGCCCCGCAGTCGACGAGGTCGGACAGCAGCACCTTGGTCACCACGGCCGGCAGCTTCAGATGGGCGGCGACCTCGGCCACCGGGAGGGGCGCGCGGCACAGGTCGAGTGCCTGGCCGTGCTCCGGGCCGAGGTGGGCTGCCGCCGCCCCGGTCGCCATCACCTGCGACATGAGGTCGAGCGCGATGCTGGGTCGGGTGCGGCCGTCGCTGACGGTGAAGGGGCGCACCAGCCGTCCGGCCGCGTCGTCGAGCCAGGGCCTGTCGCCGGCCGCCGCCGCGCTCAAGACGGCAGCGCCCGGGATTCGACGGAATGCTGCCGGGGCGCGGTCTCGAGGTAGGGGCGGACGCTCTTGACCAGCATCGCCATCTCGTAGCCCAGTACGGCCGCGTCGGCCTCGCGGCCGGCGAGCACGGCGAGACAGGTGCCGGAACCGGCGGTGGTGACGAACAGCAGTGTCGCGTCCAGTTCGACGACGACCTGCCGCACCTCGCCGCCGTCGCCGAAGCGGACGCCCGCGCTGCGGCCGAGGGAGTACAGGCCGGAGGCCAGGGCGGCCATGTGGTCGGCGCTGTCGTGGTCGAGGCCGTGCACGGACTTCACCAGCCCGTCGCAGGACAGCAGCACCGCGCTGGTGGTGTGCGGTACGCGCTGCACAAGGCCGCTCATCAGCCAGTCGAGGTCGGAGACACGGGCGGTCGGCGCATCGCTCGCCATGGTGGATCGACTCCTTGGGGTGAGAGGGACTGCGCAAGCGCTGGGGTCGGGGAGGGCGACGGGGCTGGGCGGGCCGGTCATCCGGCCGGCTCGCTCCCGTCGCGGGGGACCGTGCGGTGCCGACCGGGCGACGGCGCGGACGGCCGCGACTCGGTCGGTGCGGACGCGTCATGGGGGTCCAGCGCGTCCAAGGCGTCCAGGGGGGACACGCCGCCCGGGGAGTACGGCTCGTGCGGTGGGGCCGGCTCGCGGCACTGCTCCGACTCGGCGAGTCCCAGCCCGCGCCGGAAGGCCGCCATCAGGCCGGGGTCGTGGCCGGCCACGTACCCGGATTCCTGGCGTGGCGGCGGTCCATCGCGCAGCTGCGGCACGAGGTGCTCCTGGGCGCGCCGCCGGGGCAGTTGCGGCTTCTCCGTGCCTGCGCGCACCGCTCCGGCCCGCGGAACGGGCGGCGCGGCGGCGTTCGCCGCCACGGCGGCCCGGTCGGCGGGCCGGATGCCGGGCACGGCCTCCGCGGGATTGTCCTGCCCCTCACGCGCCGTTCGCCGCGGCAGCGGCCCGAGGTGGTCGCCGTCGACGGGTTCGACGAACCGCCCGTCGTCGCCGGGCGGGGCGAGGGTGGGAGCGGGGGTGGGCGGCAGATCACCTCCGGATACGGGCGCGGGCGTGTCGCGGCCGTACGGGGGCGCGGGTACGGTCGCGGGCGTGTCGCCGCCGGGGGCGGGTGCGGGCATGGCCGTGTCGCCACCTGGCACCGGCATGGGCATGGACACAGTCGTGTCGCCACCTGGCGCGGACATGGACACAGACATGTCGTCCCCCGGCGCGGGCGCGGGCATGGACATAGGCGTGTCGCCGCCTGGCGCGGGCACCGACACAGGCATGTCGCCCCGGGCCACGGGCCCAGGAACAGACACAGACATGTCGCCCCCAGGCGTAGGCCCAGACATGTCGCCCCCGGACACAGGCCCAGGAACAGACACAGACATGTGGCCCCCAGGCGTAGGCCCAGACATGTCGCCCCCGGACGCAGGTGCGGGCCCAGACGCGGGCGTGTCGTCGCCGGGTACGGGTGAGACGGGTCCGGTGTCACCGTTCGTGTGGGGTACGGCCGGTGGCAGGGCGCCTCCGTGTGGGCCGGGGACGCGGCCCGCGTCGTGGGCGTACGCGCCCGCCACCGGATGCATCCCGCCGTCGCGTCGGCGTGTGTCGCCGGGGCGGTCGGGAGCGCCCAGCAGGCGGGGGACGGGGCTGGGCGCGGGTCGTGCGCCGGGGACGTGCGCGCCTCGCACGGGCTCCCGGCGACCGCCGGACACGGCCGGCGCGCGGTGGGAGCCGCCGCCGTGCAGGGCCGGCGGGGCGGCGTGCGCGTGTCCGCCGCCCGGGAGCGACGGGGCGGCGCTCGACGGGTACGGCGCCGGAGCCGCGGTCCGTACGCCGGTGTCCAGCGCCCCGAACGACGCGCCCGAGGCTCCCGTCGACGTTCCCAGCAGCGCCTGCGGCACGACGACGACCGCCTGCACACCGCCGTAGATGTTGGTCTGGAGGCGGACGGTGATGCCGTGCCGCCTGGCGAGCTGGGAGACCACGTACAGCCCGATGCGGCCGTCGGCGAGCAGGCTCGCGACGTTGACCTGGTCGGGGTCGGCCAGCAGGGCGTTCATCCGGACCTGCTCGCCGACCGGCATGCCCAGACCCCGGTCCTCGACCTCCACCGCGAGTCCGGAGGTGACGAGGCTGGCGCGCAGCAGGACCTGGGTCTGCGGGGCGGAGAACAGCGTGGCGTTCTCGACGAGTTCGGCCAGCAGGTGGATCACGTCGGCGACGGCGTGGCCACGCAGCCGCCCCTCGATCGGCGGGGCCAGCTTGACCCGTTGGTACTGCTCGACCTCGGCGATGGCCGAGCGCAGCACCTCCGTCATGCAGACCGGGTTGCTCCACTGACGGCGGGAGACGGCGCCGCCGAGGACGGCGAGGTTCTCGGCGTGGCGGCGGACCCGGGTGGCGAGGTGGTCGACGTGGAAGACCTCCTTGAGCAGGTCGGGGTCCTCGATGTCATTCTCCAGCTCGTCGAGGATGGAGATCTCCCGGTGCACCAGGGACTGGAGGCGTCGGGCGAGATTGACGAAGACCTCCAGTTTCTGTTCGCTGACCGTCCGGCTGGACAACTGGGCGGCGTCCACAAAAGAGGTGACGGCCCCCCCTTTGGTGCCTGTCCAGTTGGCTGCGA
>NZ_JBQRUW010000061.1:0-49787 GCF_052663305.1 Streptomyces cyslabdanicus | reverse complement strand
CACGCCGGCGACGACGGCCCCGTCGTGGGCGCGCGTCAGGTCGGCGGCGAGGAGGTCGATCTCGTCGGCGTCCTCCGGCGGGCCGCCGCGCGGCGTGCGCCGTGGTGGAGCCTCGCCCCGGCGCAGCGCGTCGACGAGGGCGGGCAGTTCGGCCTCGCGGCGCGCGGTGCCGCGGCGCAGGACGCCGATCCGCTCGTGCACCGACCGGGCGGCCCGGCCTGCGGCGACGGCGGCGATCGCGATGCCCGCGAACGTGACGGCGAGTGCTCCGGCGAGCACGGCCCACAGGACGGGACCGGGACGCGCGCCGGTGGAACGCACGGTGAAGAGCACGGCCGCGCCGGCGCTGAGCGCGACCGAGGTCGGCGGCAGCACCGCCAGGCTCAGCAGCTGACGCCGTAAACGGGTCTCGGGCAGCGAGGGGACGGTGCGGGTCACCGGCCGCCCGTGCCGCCCGCCCTCACGGCGGTCTGCGCGGGCGGCCGGTGCACGAAGGTGAGACATCTGTTCCTCGTACGGGTCCGTCGGGCCTGTGTACTCGCGCCCGGGGCGCGAGCGGGCATGCGCCATCGCTGTGCCGGTCGACAGCGGCCCGTGCATGGCTCCGCGTCGCCCCACGGACACTCACAGTAGTCACCAACGCGTCAAGCGAAGGGGACAGTTGACGAAATCCCCCAGGAAGCGTCCCGCTCTGGTATGAGCGTCCGCACGACAGAGCGAGCATCCGCGCCGCCACGCATCCGTGAACCGAAACACATCGATCCCGCCCGGTCGGAAGCCGTCACAAGCCATCACAAACGGACGGCGGGTCACGACCTGGGATCGGCGATCGGACCGGGCTCGTAGGAGTGGCGCTGTGCCAACTGCGGTACGGACTGGACGGCGCGCAGGGCGGCCGGGGGGTAGCCGTCGCGGTGGGGCGGTGTGCCGCCGCCCGCCGCCCATCCCGCCGCCGGGCGCCCGCGGGACGGTTCCGCCCCCGGGCGGACGCCGGTGGTCAGCAGGCCGAGTTCCGCGGCGCGTACCCCCGCCTGGAAACGGGACCTGGCGTCGAGGAGTTCCATGATGGTGGCGATGTGCCGGCGGTAGGTGCGCACGGAGATGGACAGCTCGCGGGAGGCGGCCTCGTCGGTGGCCCCGGTGTGGAGGTAGTGGAGTATCTGCTGGACGAGCTCGACACGGGCGTGGGCGCCGAGGCCCGCCCACGCGGTGGCGTCGACGGCATGGCCCCAGACGGTGTCGAAGAGGGTCTGGCCGCACTGGGTGACGGAGGACGCCCGCAGGACGGACGCCTGGCGCTCGCGAGCCATCTCGGTGCACACGAGCGCCGTCCGGCCGTCGGCGATCAGGGCCGTCATCAGCGGAATGCGGGCGATGCGGACGGCCTTGCGTCCTCGCCGGGCGAACTCCCGCACCAGGTCGTGGTCGAGCGTGGCACGGGTGCACAGGATCCGGATCCGCAGCGAGTCACGGCCGAGCAGCAGTTCGCGCAGCATCGCGTCGACGGCCTCCGCATGGGCAGGTAAGGCGACCACGGCGTCGACCGTGCGTCCGGCCCCTTTCGCCAGCTCCGCGGCGGCGGCCAGGATCTCGGTGTCGACCGGCTTCAGGGCGGTGGCGAGCGGTGCGCGGGACGTCCCGTCCGGGTGCTCCTGGTGCTTCGCCACCGTGGAGAGGATCAGGGAGTGCACGTCCCGGAGGGTCCTGTCCATGTCGTGCCGGCCGGTTCCCTCCCCGTCGGCCCTCCCATGGTCATGCGACCTTCGCCCGAACTCGTTCCGCATTCCTCACCCCGTCTGGCCGGATCTGGCTGCGCCTGAGTGCTCGACCGCGTGGCGTTGGGCATGCCTGGTGAAGGCCGCGCCCGCGCCCCGATCGCGCACTGCCGGCCGCCGGGCCGCACGATGGGGACGGCGGGCGCCGGCGGTTTGGGCGCGGGTCCCCCGCCCTCATGGGACGTGGGGGCCCACCTGGGACACGTTTGATCTGGATGGGACGCTAGTTCCGCGACATGTTCCACGTCAACGGGCCCTGGAACAAAGAAACTTCTGCCAGCAAGTAAACCGCCGGAGACGGGTCGGGGCGCCTCTCGGCTCCCCCTCCGGAGCTTCCTCCGTCACTCCTCCAGTCGGATCGCCTGGGCCGGGCAGACCGCGGCGGCGCGCCGGACGTCGTCCGCGCGGTCGGCGGGCGGGGTGTCGTCGAGCAGGACGGCGGTGCCGTCCTCGTCCCGCTGGTCGAACACGTCGGCGGCGGTCAGCACGCACTGGCCGGAGGCGACGCACGTGCCCTGGTCGATGAGAACCTTCATGACTTCCTCCTCGCAACGCCCTCGGGGCGCGGAAAGGGCCGATCCGTGCGGGGGCGGCGTCACCGCCCCACGGACGTCACCGCCCCACGGACGTCACCGCCCGCGCACAGATCAGCCCGCGGCCACCGGCTACTTGCCGACCGCCGCCTCCATCTCACGCACCAGGCTGAGCGGCCGCATGTCGGTCCAGTTCTCGTTGACGTACTCCAGGCACGCCTCCCGGGTGTCCCGGCCGTGCGCGACCGTCCAGCCGGCCGGAACCTCGGCGAAGGCCGGCCAGAGGGAGTGCTGCCCCTCGTCGTTGACCAGAACGTAGTACTCGGCGTCGTTGTCCTCGAAAGGATTGGTGCTCATATGCCCTTCTCCATCCTGCGCTGCGGTCCGCCTGAACCGGGTTGTGTCCATTGGGGATTGCGGGAATCCTTCGTATCGGGTTTTTCGATCCTCCCTGGGACGGTCGGATTTCCGGCGGGACAATCCGCCGGGAACGTCAGAGCCTGACGGGAAGCGCGGCCGGCGACCTGACGAGCAGGGCGGGCTGATAGCGCAGTTCCGAGGGATGCACGGCGAGACGGGCATCCGGGAAACGTTCGAAGACGCGCCGGATCGATATCTCCGCCTGGGCGCGGGCCAGGTGCGTTCCGATGCAGTAGTGGATGCCGTGGCCGAAGGTGAGGTGCACGGGCTTCGGCCGGTCGATGTCCAGTTCGTCCGGCCGGTCGGGGAAGGCCTCCGGGTCGTGGTTCGCGCTGGCCGGGGAGAGCATCACGATCTCGCCCGCCGGAATCGTGGTGCCCGCGATCTCGACGTCCTCCAGGGTCAGCCGCTGAAGGGTGTACATCATGGGGCCGGCGAAGCGGATCAGCTCGTCGACCGCCTGCGGGATCCGGTCGGGGTCGGCCTTGAGTCGCCCGGCCTGCTCGGGGTGGGTCAGCAGCCCCACGAAGCAGCCGGTCACGAGCGCGGTGGTGGTCTCGTTGCCGCCGGTCATCAGCGCGAACGCGGTGGAGAGGATCTCCTTCGGGGTCAGCAGCCTGTCGCCCTCGGCGTGCACCATCGCGGAGACGAGGTCGTCGGTCGGGTGCCGTTCCTTCTCCGCGATCAGATCCGTCATGTACGCGGACAGTTGCCTGGTGTGCTCGGCCAGGACACCGGTCGGATCGGCGGCGTCGGTGGACCGCATCGTGTTCGACCAGACCTTGAACTGCCGCCAGTCGGAGGCCGGAACGCCCAGCAGCTGGGCGATGGCGATGATCGGCAGCGGCTCGGTGAGACCGGCCAGCAGGTCCGGCTGCGGCTGCCCGGCCAGCTCGTCGAGCAGCTCGTCGACGACCTTCTCCAGGCTGGGGCGCATGTTCGCGACCCGCTTGGGGGTGAAGGCGAACACCAGCGCCTTGCGCAGCCGGGTGTGCCGCGGCGGGTCGGAGTTGGCCAGGTGATGGGTGATCTCGTCGGCCGGTTTCAGCTCCTTGCCGATCTGCCGGCCGAGCGCCTGGTACAGGTTCCCGATGTCCCGGCTCATCCGGGGGTCGGCCAGCGCGTTGCGGACGTCCTCGTACCGGGTGACCACCCAGGCCCGCGCCCCGTCGGGCGTCTCCACCATGGCCACCGGCTGCTCGGCGCGCAGCGCGGCGAAGGTCGGAAACGGGTTCTGGGTGTATGCGTCACTGAACATCCAGTACTTCGAAAGCGCTCCGCCGGCTGCCATCGATGCCCTCCCTGCGGTCGTCCGGTGGGCCTCCGCCCTGCTCGCGGGGCACGTCCGGCCCACCAGCCTGGCCCCGCCCGGCGCGGTAGTCAGCGCTGATGTGGAATCTTCGATGTGCCGCTCCGGGACGGGCCGCACATGGCTGATTCGAATTCTTCGTACCGGTCTGGTGAACGCCGGTTCACCCCGGCTACGTTCACCGAGGCGTGTGAGTGATGCGCCGAATTCCACCGCGAATTGCCAGTACGAGTGCGGAACTTCCGTGCCGGCCTTGGTGATCGAACTCGTCCATTCCATGCGCGGCCCGTTCGGGCCGGCGTCACCATCACGAGGGAGCAGGAGCGATATGACGACCTCTGCGGAGAGCATGTCCGAGAAAATCAAGGAAATCGTCTGCGACATTCTCGAGCTCGAGGAGGACGAGGTCACCGAGAGCAGCCTGTTCAAGGAGGACCACGGCGCCGACTCGCTGCGCGCGATCGAGATCCTCGCCGCCCTGGAGAAGCACTTCCACGTCGTCATCGACCAGGCCGAGCTGGGCCGCATGGTCAACCTCAAGGGCGTGGAAGAGGTCGTCGCGGAAGCCGCCGGCAAGTAGTCACGACCGAGCGGTACCACCGCGGCACCGCCGATCGAAACCGGACGGAGAGACCATGCGTGCAACTGCAACCAGCAACGGGTCGGCACCACCAGCGCATCGCGTGGTCCTGACCGGCTTCGGAGTCTTCTCGAGCATCGGTGTGGGCGCGGTCGAGTTCGCCGAGGGGCTGCGGGCCGGGCTCAGCGGCGCCAAGCCGATCACCAGGTTCGCGACCGAGGGGTTCGCCCACGCCAACGGCTGCGAACTGGTCGGCTTCGAGCCGAGCCGGTGGATCCGCACCCTGGACATCGACGAACTCGGCCCGGCCACCCGCTTCTCGGTGGCCGCGGCCAGGATGGCCGTCGACCATGCCGGGCTGAGCGAGGACGTCCTGCGCGGACAGCGCGGCCTGATCTCCATCGGGTCCACCGACGGGGAATCGCACGACCTCGACCGCCTGGTCGAGACCGAGATCGAGCACGGACCCGAGAAGATGGACCCGCGGGTGGTCCGGCGGGTCCCGGCGAGCCGGCTGGCCACGGCCGTCGCACACGAACTGGGCCTGGAGGACGTCGAGGCGGTCACCATCCCCACCGCCTGCGCCGCGGGCAACTACGCCATCGGCTACGGCTACGACGCGGTGCGCACCGGCGAGGTGGAGTTCGCGCTGTGCGGCGGCGCGGACGCGATGTGCCGCAAGACCTTCGCCGGCTTCTACCGGCTGGGCACGATCGCCCCGGACCGCTGCCGGCCGTTCGACAAGGACCGCAAGGGCATCCTGACCGGGGAAGGCGCCGGCGTACTGGTCCTGGAGAGCCTGGAGTCGGCACTGCGCCGCGGTGCCACCATCCACGCCGAGGTGCTGGGCTACGGGCTCAACTGCGATGCCGACCACCCGGTCGCACCCAACCAGGGCAGCATCGCCCGCTGCATGGAACTGGCCCTGAACAACGCCGGGGTGAAACCGTCCGAGGTCGACCTGATCTCCGCGCACGGAACCGGCACCAAGGCGAACGACGTCACCGAGACCCGCGCGGTCCGCGACGTCTACGGCGAGGAACCGCCGCGCACCGTCTCGCTGAAGTCGATGCTCGGCCACACCATGGGCGCCGCCAGCGCGCTCGCCGCGATCGCCTGCGCCCTGGCCGTCGAGGGCGGGTTCATCCCGCCCACCATCAACCACCGGGAGACCGACCCCGAGTGCGAGGTCGACTGCGTGCCCAACCACGCCGTCGACGCCGACCTGAGGATCGTGCAGAACAACGGGATGGCCTTCGGCGGCAACAACGCCGTCGTGATCCTCGCCAAGTACGAGGAGCAGGACTCATGACCCGGCCCGTCGTCGGTGTCGGCGCGGTCGCGAGCATCGGCCGCGACCCGTCCGAGCTGTTCGAGAGCCTGTGCGCCGGACGGAGCGGACTGGCTCCGCTGCGCGGCTTCGACCGGTCGAAGTTCAAGGCCGGTCACCTCTTCGAGATCGACGACCGGCCCGCGCCGGGCGTGGACGTGCCGGGCCGGGCGACCGCGTTCCTGCTCGACGCGGTCGGGCAGGCGGCCCGCGACGCGGGCCTCGGCGAGGATCTGCGCGACGTGCCGATCCTGGTCGGCACCGGACTGCGGGAACTGCGGTCGCTGGAGCTGTGGTGGCGCGACGGCGCCGCGTTCGGGGCCGGTCAGATGCACTTCGGCACCGCCCTGCGGGAACGCTTCGGCGCGGTCGACACGCACACCTTCTCCAACGCCTGCTCCGCCTCGCTCTACGCGCTGGCACTCGCCGTCGACCAGTTGGAGAGCGGCGCGGTGGAGCACGTGATCGTGGCGGGCGCCGACTCGATCACCGAGAGCATGTTCGGGCTGACCGACGCCTTCCAGCTGGAGCCGCCCGGCCGGCTCAGACCCTTCGACGTCGACCGCAAGGGCACCATTCTCGGCGAGGGCGCCGGCGCGATCGTGCTGGCCCGCGAGGCAGACGGCCACCGCCGGGTCCACGGCCGGGTGCGCTCGGTCGGCGTGAACTGCGACGCCCACCACACCACCGCGCCGCTCCAGGCCGGGGTCGCCGCCGCGATCAGGCAGGCGCACCGGCGGGCCGGGGTGAAACCGGAGAACGTGGACCTGGTCATGCTGCACGGCACCGGCACCCCGCTCAACGACGAGGTCGAGGTGCGGGCCCTGCGCGAGGTCTTCGGCGAGCACGAGCGGGTGCCGCTGGTGACCGCCGTCAAGTCGATGACCGGGCACACCGCCGGGTCGGCCGGGGTGCTGAGCCTCATCACGGCCCTGCGGACCATGTCGACCGGGCGGATCCCGCCGGTGACCGAACTCGACGAACCGACCGAGGACGTGAGCGCGTTGCGGCTGGTGCACACCACCGAGGCCACGGGCCGCGTCGAGGTGGCGCAGGTCAACGGCTTCGGCTTCGGCGGACTGAACGCGGTGGCCATCGTGGAGGCGGCCCGATGAGCGAGTTCCCGAGGATCGTGGTCAGCGGTGTGGGTCCTGCCCTGCCCGGGGTGGCCGGCACCGAGGACCTGGTGGCCGGGCCGGAGTTCCCTGCGGAGCCGGTGGACCCGGCCGCACGGCTCGGCAAGAAGGGCCTGAAGTACAAGGACCGCGCAACCCGCCTCGGTCTGTGCGCGGCCTTCGCCGCACTGTGCGACGCCGGGCTGCGGGACGCGGACGGCCCGCTGGTCGAGGGCGACGGCGTCGGTGTCGTGGTGGCGTCCAACTACGGCAACGCGGACACCGTCTGCCGGGTGGTCACGACCATCGCGGCCGAGACGACCCGGGGCACGAGCCCGATGGACAGCCCCAACGCCTCCAGCAACATCGTCGCCTCCGAGATCGCCATCCGGTTCAAGCTGGGCGGCCCGAACCTGACCGTCTGCAACGGCGACTCCTCGGGGCTGGACGCCCTGCGCTGGGCCGCGGGCATGCTGGGTTCCGGCCGGGCCGAGCAGGTGCTGGTCGTCGGGGTCGAGCCGGACAACGAGGTGGTGCGCGCGCTGGTCGGCGCGGACCGGATCGTGGACGGGGCCGTCGCGGTGGTCCTGGAGCGTGCCGGGACCGCGCGGGCGCGCGGCGTGCGGCCGAGGGCCCTGCTGGGCGGCTTCGTGCGCACCGGCGGCGTCGAGGAGTGCGTCGGACGCCTGGACGCGCTCGGCTCGGGCGTCCCGGCCGGCTGGTACCCGCCGGAGACCGCCGACGGCACCGAACCGCCGGCGGGGCTGCTCGCCGGGGTTCCCCGGCACCGGATGCCCGACGGCTGGGGCGTGCTCTCCGGTGCGCTGGGCCTGGCGCAGTGCGCCGCCGCCACCGGCCGGTTCGACGCGGGCGAGCCCGGCCCTCTGTACGCGCTGGCCGGGCGCGGGAACGACGGCGTGGCCGGGGCCCTGCTGCTCGCCCCCGGAGACGCCCGGTGAGCCGTGACCGGCCGCGGTCGCCGGGCCGGACCGGCGCCGCGGCGTGCACGGTGCACCGCAAGCGGGCCACGGGCGGTACGCGCGCCCTCCTGCTGCACGGACTGGCCAACAGCTCCTCCGTGTGGGACGAGTTGGCCGGGCACGAGACGGGCGGCCTGGACCTGTGGGCCGCCGAACTGCCCTGGGGCGGCGGGGGGTCGCCGGACTGGGCCTACGGCCAGGACGCCTCCCGGGCGGTCGCGGACGCGCTCGGACAGGTTCCCGGCGGCGCCGGCGTCGTCGTGGCCCACTCCTTCTCCACCGTGCTGCTGCTCGACCTGCTCAGCGAGGAAGTCGCCCGGGGCGGCGACCCGTTCGCCCGCCACGGCATCGAGGGCCTGGTCCTGGTGTCGCCGTTCTACCGCCGTGATCCGGAGAGTTTCGAGTACGGCGTCGTCGGCGACATGCTGGAGAACTTCCGCCGCACCATGGAGGAGGGCATCCGCGTGGTGGCCGGGCCCCGACTCGACCCCTCGCTGCGCCGCGACATGGCGCAGCGGGTCTGCGAACGGGTCGGTCCGTACGGCTACCTGAGCTTCTTCCGCAGCTAT
Source organism: Streptomyces cyslabdanicus (assembly GCF_052663305.1). Taxonomy (NCBI): domain Bacteria; kingdom Bacillati; phylum Actinomycetota; class Actinomycetes; order Kitasatosporales; family Streptomycetaceae; genus Streptomyces; species Streptomyces cyslabdanicus. The sequence continues at coordinate 41,176 of NZ_JBQRUW010000061.1, read as the reverse complement.
CTGCACACGCCGTGGCTGCGCACCGACCTGATCACGGTGCCCTGCCTGGTGATCGGCGGGGAGGACGACTTCACCGCCGTCCCCGCCGAGAGCACGGCACTCGCCGCCGCTCTCCCCGACGCCCGCTGCCGGTTCATCCCCGGGGCCGGCCACTTCCCGATGGTGGAGCGGGCGGACGCCTTCTCCGCCGCCCTCGGGGAGTTCCTCGACTCGCTCGGCCGCACCGCGCCCGCAGCCGTCGACCAACCCGCTTGACAGAACAGGAGCCTGCGCACCATGACGTCCCCCATCAGCAGCGTCCCCGAGCCGACCGAGCAGTCGTTGAGCGACTTCCTCGACGCCACCGGCCACTTCTCGCTGCGGCCGTCCTACGAGGGCGGCAACATCAGCACGACCATCGGCTTCAAGCACGTGCACTACCTGCTCGAGGCCGCCGTGCTCGAGCACTTCCGCGCCGCCGGTCTGGGCGCCACGACCCTCTACGTCGAGTACGGCGTCGGCTTCGACGTCGTCTCCGTGGACACCCGGCTGCACACGGTGCTCACCCTGGACGACACGGTCGCCGTCGAGGTCAAGCCGGTCACCAAGGACTCCGGCACCCGGCTGCGTTTCGCGCTCACCGGGACCGTGGAGCGGGACGGGGCGCCGCGCAAGGCGGTGACCAGCAAGTTCGAGGTCGCTCTTCGGGCCATCGAGCATGTGCCGGACCCCAAGCCGCTGCCCGAGCGCCTGACCCGCTTCGTGGTGCCCCGGCTGGGACAGGCGACGCCGAGGGAGCTCACCGCCGTCCCGGTGGACAACATCGACCTGTCCGCGCAGCGCGGCGTCACCACGCGCTCCGGCGACCCGGTGCTGGCCGAGCTCATCGGCGACGACAACGCCTTCGGCTGGAAGTGGCGAGTGCCCTACTTCTACTGCCACTTCACCAGCCACATGCAGATGTCCGGCTTCCTGCGCCAGATGGAGGAGGTGCTGCACCTGTTCGTCGCCGACCGGGGGATCGCCATCCAGCGCCTGCTGGACGAGCGCAACTGGATCCCGGTGGTGACCAAGTGCGACATCGAACTCACCGACGAGGTGCGGATCGAGGACGAGCTGTACACGGTCTTCACGGTCGAGGACGTCTTCAAGGCCGTCCTGTTCACCGCCCGGATGGACTGCTACGTGGTGCGTGACGGCGCGCTGGTGCCGGTCGCCACCGGACGCATCACGCACGGCTACGTCACCAAGGAGTCGCCGGAGCGCGACTGGTCCCTGGTCACCTTCGACGACGAGGTGCTGGCCGCGCTCGGCGGCAAGACCCCCGCCGCCGGCTGACCTGACCCGGCAGAAGGAGCTGTTGCCATGAGCAGCGACACCATGGGCGCCGTCCGCGGACCGGTGATCACCGCCTGGTCGGCGGTGTCCCCGTTCGGGATGGGGCGGGCGGCGTTCGTCGAGGGGATGCACGACGGCGGTGAGACCGCCGTCCGGATCGACCGCGAGCAGTGGCAGGTGCCCGACGAGCGGGCCAGGCTGGTGCCCGGGTTCAGCCCGCGCGCGGCGCTGGGCCGCAAGGGCACCCGCTCGATGGACCGGGTGACGGGACTCGCGGTCAGCGCCGTCGGTGCGCTGCTCGACGACGCCGAGCGCAACCGCGAGGTCGCCACCGGGGAGCGCGGGGCGGTCGTGCTCGGCACCACCACCGGCAGTGCGCAGAGCATGATGGACTTCACCCGGGACTCGCTGACCGGGGAGAAGCCGTACTTCGTCGACCCGGCGCAGATGCCCAACACGGTGATGAACTGCGCGGCAGGACAGTGCGCCATCCGGCACCGGATCAAGGGCCCGAACGCCACCATCGCCGGCGGCCGGCTGTCCGGGCTGCTCGCGTTGAACTACGCGCGCAGACTGCTCGGCGCCGGCCGGGCCGAGGCGGTGCTGTGCGGCTCCGCCGAGGAGTACTCCAACGAGCGGGCCTGGCTGGAGTGGCACACCAGGGGGGACGAGGAGAAGCAGGCGCTGCTCGGCGAGGGCGCCGGCATGCTGCTCCTCGAGCCCGAGGAGTCCGTCGCCGCCGAGCACGTGCTGGCCGAGGTGCTCGCCGTGGAGAGCGGCGTGTTCGCCGAGGGCCGGCTGCCGACGGTGCTCAGCTCCTGCCTGCGCCGCGCCATGGACCGCGCCGGGGTCGACCCGTCGCAGGTGTGGGCGGCCGTCCCGTGCGGCGCCGGCGACGCGCTCGGCGCACGGGAACGCGGTGTGCTGGCCGAGGTGTTCGGCGCCGAGGCGCTCGAACCCGTGCGGAACACCGCCCTGTTCGGGGACGCGTCGGCTGCGTCGGTGAGTCTTCAGATCGCCTCCGTGCTCGCGGTCGCCGAGCGGACGCCCGGCGTCGCCGGGCGGGTCGCGGTGGTCACCGCGGTGGAGCGCGACGGCACAACCGGCTGCGCCCTGCTGCGGCTGCGCTGAGCACCGGGCCGTACCCGGAGCCGACCGGGCCCCGTACCCGGAAACCAATCGAGCGGAGGAGAGCGGTAGTCATGACGGCACAGCCCACCGACAAGCTGGACAAGGAAGAACTGCGGCGGACCCTCGCCGATGTGATCGACGTCGACGCCACCGAGATCGAGGAGGCCACCGACTTCGTGGAGGAGTTGCAGGTCGACTCGCTGCTCCTGCTGGAACTGGTCGTGGTGCTGGAGAAGAAGTACCAGGTCAAGTTCAGCGAGGAGGAGATGCGGACGGCCCGCACCTTCAGTCAGGCGCGCGCACTGCTGGAGAGCAAGCTGGCGGTGTCGGCGTGAGCGCCACCGCGCCCGAGGCGCCCGCCGGGCCGGTGACCCGGGGCTCCTTCGCCCCGAGGCCGTCCCCGGTGGACGCCGGGATCGAGGTGACGTCGGTGGCCCGGTCCGGGGCGGCCGGAGGGGACGGCCGCGTGCTCAGCGCGGTGGCCACCGTCGTGATCGACGGGGCGGAGCCCGTCTTCGCGGGCCACTACCCCGACTTCCCCATCTTCCCCGGGGTGTGCGTCGTCGAATGCGTTCTGCGCGGCGCGCTGGCGGTCGCCGAGCGGTCCGGGATGCCCGAACCCCGGCTGCTCGCGGTGGAGTCCACCCGTTTCCTCGGCGCCGTATACCCCGGCGACCTGCTCACGGTGCAGCTGGAGCTGCGCGATCACGAGGGCGGGGTGCGCTGCCGGGCCACGGCGCGCACCGAGCGGGGCGATGCCGCGTCGGTGCGGCTGCGGCTGTCCGGTGAGGTCGCCGTATGAACACCGTCGAGGTCGAACGTCTGCTTCCGCACCGGTTCCCCATGCTCCTCGTCGACCGGGTCCTCGACCTGGTTCCCGGCGAGAGCGTCACCGCGACCAAGGCGATCACCCGCAACGAGCCGTGCTACCGGGCCCTCGGCGCGCACACGGCCGGCGCCTGTCCGGAGTACCCGCAGACGCTCCTGATCGAGTCGTGGGGCCAGACCGCCGGCATCCTGGCGACCTGGCGCTCCCCCGACGAGCAGACCGACCCCCGGCAGACCGACCGGGTGATGCTGCTCGGCGGCCTCTCCGGGGTCGTCTTCCACCGGCCGGTGCTGCCGGGGGACGTGCTCCTGCACCGGGCCCGGCTCTCCCGCGCCCTGTCCGACACCGCGATTTTCGAGGGCGAGACCTCGTGCGACGGCGAGGTGGTGATGTCGGTCGAGCGGATGGTGATGGCCTTCCGCCCCGCCGACGAGCTCCTGCCGTCCACCGGTTGAGCCGACGTACAGCCGACCTACGGCCGACGTACAGCCGACGTACGGCCGACGTACGGCCGACATGGAGGAACGCCTGATGGCACAGGACAACAAGCCGGTCGCGCTGGTCAGCGGCGGCTCGCGCGGCATCGGCCGGGCCGTGGTGAAGCGGCTCGCCGCCGACGGCCACGACGTCAGCTTCTGCTACCAGTCCAACGACGAGGCCGCGACCGCCCTGGAGAAGGAACTCGGTGAGTTCGACGTCCGGGTGCTGGCCCGGAAGGTCGACGTGGCCTCGCCGGATTCGGTGCGCGCGTGGGTGGCCGAGACCCAGGAGACCCTGGGCACGGTGGACGTCGCGGTCACCGCCGCGGGCATCACCCGTGACAACCCGCTGCTGATGATGACCGACCAGCAGTGGAAGGACGTGCTCGCGGTCAACCTCGACGGCACCTACAACGTCTGCCGCTCGGTGGTGTTCGAGATGATGAAGCGCCGTTCCGGCTCCCTGGTGCTGATCTCCTCGGTGGCCGGGGTGCACGGCCACGCCACCCAGTCCAACTACGCGGCGACCAAGGCCGGGATCATCGGCTTCGCCAAGTCGCTGGCCAAGGAGGTCGGCCGCTACGGCATCCGGTCCAACGTGGTCGCCCCCGGGTTCATCGAGACCGACATGACCGCGGTGCTCAGCGACAAGGTCCGCGAGCAGATGCTGGCCTCGATCCCCCTGAACCGTTTCGGCGGCGCCGACGAGGTCGCCGACCTGGTGTCCTTCCTGGCCTCCGAGCGCGCCGGCTACATCACCGGCTCCGTCTTCCAGGTCGACGGCGGCATCACCATCTGAGCCCGCTCCCGACTCCCCCGCCTCCCCCACCGAAGGACCCCGCCATGGCCAAGAAGCCGCCCCGCTGGTACTTCTCCCTGCGCAGCCCGTACTCCTGGTTCGCCCACCACGACCTGAAGAAGCACCACCCCGACGTCCTTGACAGCGTGCGGTGGATCCCGTTCTGGGAGCCGGATGCGCGCAGCGAGGAACTGCTGGCGCAGGCCGGGGTCGAGCTGCCGCTGGTGCCGATGGCGCGGGAGAAGAACTTCTACATCCTCCAGGACGCCCGCCGGCTGGCCGAGGACCGCGGGCTCGACGTCACCTGGCCGATCGACCGGGAACCGGTCTGGGAGGTCGCGCACCTGGCCTACCTGGTGGCCGAGGACGCCGGGAAGGGGAGGGAGTTCGTCGACCGGGTGTACCGCGCCCGCTGGCAGGAGTCGAAGAACATCTCCGACCCCGCCGTGATCGGTGCGATCGCCGGTGAACTGGGCCTGGACGCGGACCGGGCCGCCGGCGCGGCCGACGACCCGGACCTGCGCGCCCGCGGGGTGCAGATCCTGGCCGACTCGGCCAGGGACGGCCTGTTCGGGGTGCCGTTCTTCGTCCACGGCCACGAGAAGTTCTGGGGCGTCGACCGGGTGGCCGGCTTCGTCGCCGCGCTGCGCGGCGTGCCGCTCGCCGCCGTCGCCGTGCCGGACGCGGAGGCGGCCGCGCTGCCTCAGATGGCCGCGGTGGGCGCGGACGCCGGTCACGCCGGTGGCTGCGGCTGAGCCGCCGCCACCGAGACGATCCCGAGGGGACGCGATGAGCGACGAGCACCGACTCGCGGGCGACTGGGACGCGATCGTGGTCGGCAGCGGCATGGGCGGGCTGACCTGCGCCGCGTACCTGGCGGTGGCCGGACACCGGGTGCTGGTGCTCGAACAGGCCGGGGTGCTGGGCGGCAACAGCCACGTCTTCCGCCGCCGTTCGGCCTACGAGTTCGACGCCGGGGTGCACTACATCGGCGACTGCGGGCCCGACGGCGTACTGCCGTCGATCCTGCGGGGACTGGGCCTGGGCGACCGCGTCGCGTTCCGGCAGCTGGACCCGGACGGATTCGACGAGGTCGTCCTGCCCGGGCTGCGGATGTCCGTGCCCGTCGGCTGGGACCGCTATCTCGACCGGCTCGTCGAGGTGCTGCCGGCGGACGAGGACGGGCTGCGGGAGTTCGTGGCGGTGTGCTCGGCGGCCGGCGCGGAGATGCGCTGGACGCTGCTGTCCGCCGTCGGCGCCGACCCGGCCGAGGTGCTGCGCCGCACCCCCACGGCGATGGCCTGGGGCCGCCGTACGCTGCACGACCTGTTCGAGCACTGCGGCCTGTCCGCCACCGCGCGCACCGTGCTGGCCGCCCAGGCGCTCAACTACGGGATCGGCCCGCAGGAGGCCACGGTCGCCATGCACGCGAGCGTGACCGACCACTACCTGCGGGGCGCCGCCTATCCGGTCGGCGGCGGCCAGGTGCTGGCGGCGTCGCTGACCGAGGCGATCACCGGTCACGGCGGCACGGTCAGGACCGGGCACCGCGTGGACCGGGTGCTGGTCGAGGACGGCCGGGCGTGCGGTGTCGTGCTGGACGGCGGGCGGGAGCTGCGCGCGCCGGTCGTGGTGTCCAACGCCGACTATGTGCGCACCGTCCGGGAACTGGTCGGCGAGGAGCACTTCCCGGTGTCGATCGGGAAGCGGGCCCGGACCGCGGTGACGGGCTTCCCCCTGGTGGTGCTCTACGTGGGACTCGACCGGGAACTGCCGGGCAGGACCGGGGCGAACCTGTGGTGGCACGGGAACGCCGACGTCGAGGAGGCGTTCCGCGGCCTTGCCGAGGGCCGGTTCGACGCGCCGTCGTCGGTGTTCGTCTCGTTCGCCTCGCTCAAGGACCCGCACACCGCGGCCATCGGGCCGTCCGGGCACGCCAACTTCCAGGTGATGGCCCTGTGCCCGCGTTCCCTTCAGGCGTGGGGCGCGGCGGCCGCGTCCGAGGACGGCGGACCATACCGCCGTGACCCGGCCTACCGGGCGGAGAAGGAGCGGGTCACGGAGGCGATGCTGGCCACCGCGGAACGCGCGCTCGGCCCCTTCCGCCGGTACGTGACCCATCTGGAGCTGGCCACCCCGGCCACCCAGCGCCGCTACACCCGTTCGACCGGCGGATCGCCCTTCGGGCTGGCCCGCTGGGGCGGCACGGGCGCCCGGCCGGACACCCGCACCAGTGTGGCCGGCCTGTACGTGGTGGGGCAGAGCACCCGCTACGGCAGCGGGATCACCGGTGCCGCCGTTAGCGGCATCGCCGGCGCCGGGCAGATCCTCGGCCGCCCGCTCCTGCCGGAGGTGCACGCGGGCACGGTGCTGGGCGACCCCGGGCGGCTTCCCGTGCGCGGCGCGGACTGGGACCCGCTGCGCCTGTGCGGCGGGTCGGCGCCCCGCGGCAGCCACCCCTGCTGACGGCGGGGATTCTTGGCCGGGGCGCCATTTCGACCTCTAAATGCTCGGGCGACCTGCGGCGATGGTTTATCGAGGCTTCTTATAAGGCCGTTCCCGGGCGCCGGGTGCGCAGGTAACGTCCAGGCGCGGGGCGAGATCTGATCGCCCCATCGGCCCGGATGCGCCCGATCGGTGTGGCCCGCGGGGGCTGTCTCCACCAGTTTTCCGATTCAAGGGGAGTGAGTAGTCGTGCCTCAATCCGGTGAGATCCGACTCCCTCTGACGCCGGCTCAATCGGGCATTTGGTTCGCGCAACGGATCGACTCCGGCAACACGGTCTACAACATCGCCGAGTATCTGGACATTCACGGGCCTGTCGATCCGGGCCGCTTCGAGACCGCGCTGCGCCGGGTGGTCGGCGAGACGGACGCGCTGCGCGTGCGGTTCGCCGAGAACGGTGAGGTCCCCGAGCAACGGATCCTGCCCGCCGTCGACTTCCCGTTCCCCGTCCTGGACCTGTCCGGCGAGAGCGACCCGGAGGCCGGCGCGCACCAGTGGATGGACGAGGACCGGACCCGGCCGATCGACCTGTTCGGCGACTCGCTGTTCGCCTTCGCCCTGTTCAAGCTCGCCGAGGACCGCTGGTGGTGGTACCTCCGCGTCCACCACATCGTGCTGGACGGTGCCGGTGTGGCCCTGTTCGCGCCGAGGGTGGCCGAGGTCTACTCCGCGCTGACGGCGGACACCGCCGTGCCGGCCAACCCCTTCCCGCCGCTGTGCGGCCTGGTGGACGCCGCCCGGGCCTACGCCGACTCCCCGGACCACGCCGACGACGCCGCGTTCTGGACCGAGCGGCTGGCCGGCGCGCAGCCCCCGGTCAGCCTGTCCGGCGGCCAACAGCACCTGCCCAGCAGGGTGATCCGCCGCAGCGAGACGCTCGGCGCCGCGCAGACCGAGGCGATCCGCGGGCTCGCGCGTGAGGCGGGCATCGCCTGGCCGGCCGTGGTGGTCGCCGCGCTCGCCCTCTACGTGCGGCGTCTCACCGGCACCGACGAGGTGGTCGTCGGCCTGCCGGTCGCCGCGCGTCAGGGCCGGGGCCTGCGCGGCGTGCCCGGCAGCGTCTCCAACCTGGTCCCGCTGCGGCTGGGCGCCGCACCGGACACCTCGGTGGGCGAACTGCTCACCGCCGTCTCCGCCGAGATGCGGCAGGCCGTGCGCCACCAGCGGTACCGGCACGAGGACATACGGCGCGACCTGGGACTCGGCCCCGAGCAGCACCTGATCGGACCGCACGTCAACCTGGTCCTGTTCGACTACGCCCCGGACTTCGCCGGACACGGCGCGACCGTGCACAACCTGCCGGGCGGCCCGATCACGGACCTCGCGATCGTGCTGGACACCCGCTCCACCGACGGCGCGCTGCGCTTCGACTTCGACGCCAACTCGGCGCTGTACGACGAGGAGTCGCTGGCCACGCACCAGGGCCGCTTCCTCGACCTGCTCTCCAGGCTGTGCGTCTGCGACCCCGCGACGCCGGTCGGGCGGCTGGACACCGCCACCGACGAGGAACGCGCGCGGGTGCTCACCCCGCCCGTCCCGGTCAAGGCCCCCGCCGCGACGCTGCCGGAGCTGTTCGAGCGGGTCGCCGCCGAGCACCCCGGGCGCACGGCCGTGGTGAGCGACGGGGTGGGCCACAGCTACCGGGAGATCAACACCCGGGCCAACCAGTTGGCCCGGACGCTGATCGAGCGGGGCGCAGGACCGGAGCGGTTCGTCGCGCTGGCGCTGCCGCGTTCGGCGGAGATGGTGGTCGCGCTGCTGGCCGTCCTCAAGGCCGGCGCCGCCTATCTGCCGCTGGACCCGGCCTACCCGGCCGAGCGGATCGCGTTCATGCTCGCGGACGCCGCACCGGACCTGGTGCTGACCGACACCACGCACGCGGGGGGCCTGCCGGACACCGAGGGCGTCACGCGGCTGGTACTGGACGACACCCATGTCGCCGCGGAGTCGGCCGCACGGGCCACCGGCGACGTCACCGACGCCGAACGGGCCGCGCCGCTCGACCCGCGGCACCCGGCGTACATGATCTACACCTCCGGGTCCACCGGCCGGCCCAAGGGCGTGCTCGTCCCCCACCACAACGTGCTGCGGCTGTTCACCGCCACCGAGCGGTGGTTCACGTTCGGGCCCGACGACGTGTGGACGCTGTTCCACTCGTACGCCTTCGACTTCTCGGTGTGGGAGATCTGGGGTCCGCTGCTGCACGGCGGCCGGCTGGTCGTCGTCCCGCACGAGGTGAGCCGCTCGCCGCAGGAGTTCCTGCGGCTGCTGGCCGACGAGCGCGTCACGGTGCTCAACCAGACCCCGTCCGCCTTCTACCAGCTCATGCAGGCCGACCAGGAGGACCCGGAGGCCGGCGGCGATCCCGCGCTGCGGTGCGTCGTCTTCGGCGGCGAGGCGCTGGACCTGCGGCGGCTTCAGCGCTGGTACGACCGGCACCCGGACGACGCGCCGGCCCTGGTGAACATGTACGGCATCACCGAGACCACGGTGCACGTCACCCATCGGGCGCTGGACCGCGCCACCGTGGCCGGGCGGCGGGGCAGCGTGATCGGCTCCCCCATCCCCGACCTGGCGATCCGCCTGCTGGACGACGCGCTGCGGCCGGTGCCGCCCGGCGTCGCGGCGGAGATGTACGTCTGCGGCGACGGGCTCGCGCGCGGCTACCACGGGCGCCCCGACCTGACCTCGCACCGGTTCGTCGCCGACCCGTTCGGCCTTCCGGGCACCCGGATGTACCGCACCGGCGACGTGGCCCGCTGGACGGCGGACGGCGAACTGGAGTTCGTCGGCCGGGCCGACCAGCAGGTGAAGATCCGCGGTTTCCGGATCGAGCCGGGCGAGATCGAGGCCGTCCTGGAGAACGCGGCCCGGGTCGCCCACGCCGCGGTGGTCGTCCGGGAGGACCAGCCCGGCGACAGGAGGCTGGTCGCCTACGTCACGCCGGCCGGCGAGCGCGGCGCCCTCGACCTCGGCGTGCTGCGCGAGACGGTGGCCGCCGCGCTGCCGGACCACATGGTGCCGTCGGCGTTCGTGGTGCTGCCGCGGCTGCCGATCACCGCCAACGGCAAGCTGGACCATGCGGCGCTGCCGGAACCGGAGTCCGTGGCCGGCTCGGCCGGGCGCGCCCCGCGCACCCCGGTCGAGGAGGTGCTGTGCGGGCTGTTCGCCGAGGTCCTGGGCGTGCCGGGGGTCACCGTCGACGACAACTTCTTCGACGTGGGCGGCCACTCCCTGCTGGCCACCCGGCTGGTCAGCAGGATCCGTTCGGTGTTCGGTGTAGAGCTCCAGATCCGGACGCTGTTCGAGGCGCCGACCGTCGCCGCCGTGGCGGACCGCGTCACCTGCGCCGACAACGCCCGCTCCGGCATCTCCCCGCTGCCGCGCCCGGCCGAGGTCCCGCTGTCCTACGCGCAGAACCGGCTGTGGTTCGTGGACCGGCTCGAGGGACCCAACTCGGCCTACAACATCCCGCTGGTGCTGCGCCTGTCGGGGCCGCTGGACCGGGGGGCGCTGCTCGGGGCGTTCGGTGACCTGCTGGCCCGGCACGAGAGCCTGCGCACCGTCTTCCCCGATGTGAAGGGCGTGCCGAGCCAGGTCGTGCTCGACCCGGGGACGGCCGTGATCGAGCTGCCCGTCTCGGCGATCAGCGCCGAGGAACTGCCCGTGGCGCTGGCCAGCTGCGCGGCCGGGGCGTTCGACCTGGCCACGGAACTCCCCCTGCACGTCGATCTGTTCTCGCTCGGCGAGCAGGAGCACGTGCTGTCCGTCGTGGTGCACCACATCGCGGCGGACGGATGGTCGCTGGGGGTGCTGGCCCGCGATCTGTCGACGGCGTACGCCGCCCGGGTGCGCGGAGCACGACCCGACTGGCGGCCGCTGCCGGTGCAGTACGCCGACTACACGCTGTGGCAGCGCGACGTACTCGGCGACGACCGGGACCCCTACAGCGCCATGGCACGGCAGATCGCCTTCTGGCGCTCGGAGTTGGCCGGTCTGCCGGACGAGATCACGCTGCCCGCCGACCGGCCGCGGCCGGCCGAGGCCGACTACCGGTCCGACGTCGTCGAACTGCGGCTGCCGGCCGAGCTGCACCGCGGCCTCGCCGACCTCGCCCGGCAGACCGGCACCACGCTGTTCATGACGCTCCAGGCCGGGCTGGCCTCGCTGCTTTCGGTGCTGGGCGCCGGTCCCGACGTGGTGCTGGGCAGCCCGGTGGCGGGCCGCACCGACGACGCCCTGGACGACCTGGTCGGCTTCTTCGTCAACACGCTGGTGCTGCGCACCGACGTCTCCGGTGACCCGACGTTCCGGGAACTCCTCGGCCGGGTCAGGGAGTCGGACCTGGCGGCCTACGCCCATCAGGACGTGCCGTTCGAGCGTCTCGTCGAGGTGCTGAACCCGGAGCGTTCACTGTCCCGCCATCCGCTGTGCCAGGTGCTGTTCTCCCTCCAGCGGAAACTCGACACCACCGTGGAATTCCCCGGCCTGACGGCGGTCGCCGAACCGGGCGTGCGCACGATGGCCAAGTTCGACCTGTCCTTCGAATTCGGCGAACGTGTCGACGGCACGGGAACACCGGGCGGTATCGACGCGGTCGTCGAATTCCGAACGGATCTCTTCGACCGCTCCACTGTGGAAATGCTCGGCGACCGGCTGGTGCGTTTCCTTCAGGCGCTCGTCGCCGAACCGGATTCCCCGGTAAGGGCGTTCGACATGTTGTCGCTGCCCGAACGGCGGCGGCTGCTGCGCGAGTGGAACGACACGGAGTGCGACGTCCCGGCGGGGACACTGGTCGACCTGCTCGAGCGGACGGCGGCGGAGCACCCGGACGCGGTGGCGGTGTGCGACGGGACGCGGTCGATGACGTACCGCGCCCTGCACGAGGCCGCCAACCGGCTGGCGCGGGAGCTGATCGCCCGGGGCGCGGGTCCCGAGCGCGTGGTCGCGCTGGGCATGCCGCGTTCGGCGGAGCTGGTCGTCGCGCTGCTCGCGGTGCTCAAGTCCGGTGCGGCGTACCTGCCGGTCGACCCCGGCCATCCGGTCGAGCGGGTCGCGCTGCTGCTGTCCGACGCCGCCCCGGCGCTGCTGCTGAGCACCGAGGGCGTGCTGTCCGGCTGGCCTCGGGAGGCCTTCGCCGAGGTGCCGGCGCTGGCGCTGGACGCCCCCGGGACGGTGGAGGCGGTCGCGGCCCGCCCCAGCACGAACCCGGTCGACGAGGACCGCGGGGCTCCGCTGCGGGCGGACAACGCCGCCTACGTCATCCACACCTCCGGCTCGACCGGGACGCCCAAGGGTGTCGTGGTGGAGCACCGCAACGTGGTCAACCTGGTCACCTGGGCGGCGCGGGAGATCGGCGCCGCCGCCCTGTCCCGGCCGCTGGCGTCGACGTCGCTCAGCTTCGACGTGTCGGTCTTCGAGATCTTCGCGCCCCTGACGGCCGGGGGGCGCATCGACGTGGTGCGCGACCTGCTGGCGCTGGCCGAGCGGGCGGACGGCTGGTCGGGCAGCATGATCAGCGCGGTGCCGTCCGCGCTGGCCGAGCTGATCGGCCAGGACAACGTGTCCGCCTCGGCCGACCTCGTGGTGCTGGCCGGCGAGGCGCTCTCCGAACGGGCGGTGGCGGACATCCGCGCCGTCATGCCCACGGCCCGGATCGCCAACATCTACGGACCGACCGAGGCCACGGTGTACGCGACCGCGTGGTACTCCGACGGCACTCCCGCTCAGCCGCTGATCGGCCGGCCGGTCGCCAACACCCGGGTGTACGTGCTGGACCCCTGGCTCCGGCCGGTTCCCGCCGGGGTCGCGGGCGAGCTGTACCTGGCGGGCGCGGGCCTGGCCCGCGGCTACCTGGACCGGCCGGCGCTGACCGCGCAGCGGTTCGTGGCCAGCCCGTTCGGCCCGCCGGGCGAGCGCCTGTACCGGACCGGCGACGTGGTGCGGTGGACCGCCGACGGCGAGCTGGCCTACCTGGGGCGCAGCGACGAGCAGGTGAAGGTGCGCGGTTTCCGCATCGAGACCGGCGAGATCGAGTCGGTGATCGCGTCGGACCCCGCCGTGGCGCAGGTGGTGGTGGTCGCGCAGGAGGACCAGCACCGCCACAAGCAACTGGTCGCCTATGTCGTGCCCGCCTCCGGAGCCGAGGCCGACGTCGCGGCCCTGCGCGAGCTGGTGGCGGCCACCCTGCCCGGCTACATGGTGCCGGCGGCCTTCGTCACCCTGCGCAGGCTGCCGCTGAACGCCAACGGCAAGCTCGACCGCGGCGCCCTGCCCGCGCCCCGGTTCGCCGGCGGCCGAGGCGGCCGGCAGCCGCGTACCCCACAGGAGCAGGTGCTCTGCGGTCTGTTCGCGGAGATCCTGGAACTGTCCTCGGTCGGCGTCGACGACAGCTTCTTCGACCTCGGCGGGCATTCGCTCATCGCCAACCGGCTGATCATCAGGATCCAGTCGGTGCTCGGCGTCGATCTCGCGGTGCGCGACCTGTTCGAGGCGCCCACGGTGGCCCAGCTCGCGGAACTGGTCGAGCGCGCCGGGACGGCCAGGCCCCGGGCGGTGCCGATGCCGCGCCCGGAGCGGCTGCCGGTGTCGTTCACCCAGCAGCGGCTGTGGTTCCTCAACCGCCTGGAGGGCCCGAGCCCGACCTACAACCTCGGTGTCTCGCTGCGCTTCACCGGCCGGATCGACCGCGACGCCCTCCACGAGGCCCTGCACGACGTCATGGCCCGGCACGAGAGCCTGCGCACGGTCTTCCGCGACCACGACGGGGTACCGGTCCAGTGCGTCGTGCCGGAGCGGGAGGCCCGCCTGCGGATCCCGGTGACCGAGCTGAGCGAGCCGGAACTGGACGCGAAGCTGACCGCGGCCGCCCGCCGCGGCTTCGACCTGGAGAACGAACTGCCCGTCCGGGCGGAGCTGTTCGTGCTCAGCCCCACCGAGCAGGTGTTCCTGGTCCTGGTGCACCACATCGTGGCCGACGGCTGGTCGTTCGCGTCGCTGGTGGGCGACCTGTCCGCCGCCTACGCGGAGCGGCGCTCGGCGCACGCCCCGCAGTGGGCGCCGCTGCCCGTGCAGTACGCCGACTACACGCTGTGGCAGCGGGACGTCCTCGGCGACCTCGCGGACCCGGACAGCGTGCTGGCGCGGCAGATCGGCTACTGGAAGGACACGCTGGCCGGTCTGCCGGACCAGCTGGACCTGCCGGCCGACCGGCCCCGGCCCGCGGTCCCCAGCCACGACGGCGGGTTCGTACCCATCAACGTCGGCCCCGAGGTGCACGCACGGCTCCTCGAGATCGCCCGCGGCAGCGGCGCCAGCCTGTTCATGGTGATGCAGGCGGCGCTGGCCGCGCTGCTGAACCGGCTGGGCGGCGGCACGGACATCCCCGTCGGCACCTCGGTCGCCGGGCGCAACGACGAGTCGCTGGTCGACCTGATCGGCTTCTTCGTCAACACCCTGGTCCTGCGCAACGACCTGAGCGGCGACCCGACCTTCCGCCAGCTCCTCGGCCGGGTGCGCGAGGCGGACCTGTCCGCGTACGCCCACCAGGAGGTGCCGTTCGAGCTGCTGGTCGAGACGCTGAGGCCGGAGCGCTCGCTTTCCCGGCACCCGCTGTTCCAGGTGCTGCTGAACTTCGAGAACACCCCCGAAATGGAGCTGGGCTTCCCCGGGGTGCGCACCCGCCTGCACCCGGTGAACACCGAGGTCGCCAAGTTCGACCTGTCGTTCTCCGTGGGCGAGCGGTACACCGGCGACGGCACCCCGGCCGGCATCACCGGTCTGCTCAACTACAGCTGCGACCTGTACGACCGCGGCACCGCCGAGGACATCTCCGCCCGGCTGAGCCGCCTGCTGGAGTCGGTCGCCGCCGACCCGGCGCAGCGGGTCAGCGAGCTGGACCTGCTCGGCGAGTCCGACCGCCACCGCATCCTCGCGCTCGGTGTCGGCGAGATCCGCGAGGAGGTTGCGCCGACGTTCGTCGAACGGTTCCAGCGGCAGGTCGCGACGGCCCCGGACGCCGTCGCCCTGGTCTGCCGGGACGAGGAGGTGACCTACCGCGAACTCGACGAGCGCGCCAACCGGTTGGCCCATCACCTGATCGCGCGGGGCGTGGGGGCCGAGGACTGGGTCGCGGTCGCCCTGCCGCGCACCCCGCACCTGGTGGTCGCCGTGGTGGCCGTCCTGAAGGCGGGCGCGGCCTACCTGCCGCTCGACCCGGACTACCCGCCGGAGCGCATCGAGTACATGATCGAGAACGCCTCGGCCATGCTGCTGCTCACCGACACCACCATCGGCGCGGGCATCCCGCGCTCCGAGAACCTGCCGCGGCTGCTGCTGGACGAGCCGGACACCGTCGAGGCCGTGGCCGGCCGCCCGGTGACGGCGCCGACCGACGCCGACCGGCTGCACCCGGTCCACCCGCACCACTCCGCGTACGTCATCTACACCTCCGGCTCCACCGGGCGCCCCAAGGGCGTGCTGACCGAACAGCACTGCCTGAGCGACTACCTGCGCTGGAGCACCTCGGGCTACCCGAGCACCACCGGAGCGGCGGTACTGCACAGCCCGATCTCCTTCGACCTGACGGTGACCGCGCTCTACACGCCGCTGTCCGTCGGCGGCACGGTGATCCTGGACACCCTGGACGACGGCGATCCGCGGACCCTGGCCGCCCTGGACCGGACGCCGTGCACGTTCCTCAAGGCCACCCCGAGCCACCTGCCGCTCCTCGAGGCGCTGCCCGACGCGTTCTCCCCCAGCCGCGAACTCATGCTGGGCGGCGAGCTGCTGCTCGGCGAGACCCTGACCGAGTGGCGTACCCGCCACCCCGAGGCGCACATCTACAACGGCTACGGCCCCACCGAGACCACGGTCAACTGCACCCAGCACGTGATCAGGGCCGGCGAACCGGTCGACAGCGGCCCCCTGCCGATCGGCCGTCCCATGCCCAACACCTGGCTGTACGTGCTGGACGAGGCCCTGCGGCCGGTGCCCATGGGCGTGGCCGGTGAGCTGTACGTGGCGGGCGAGGGCATCGCGCGCGGCTATCTGCACCGGCCGACGCTGACCGCCGAGCGGTTCGCGCCCAACCCGTTCGGCCCGCCCGGCTCCCGCATGTACCGCACCGGCGACATCGTGAAGTGGCGGCCGGACGGCGAGCTGTACTTCCTGCGGCGCGTCGACGACCAGGTCAAGATCCGCGGTTTCCGGGTGGAGATCGGCGAGATCGAGAACGCGCTGCTGCGCCGGACGGGCGTCGCCCAGGCCGCCGTCGTGCTGCGGGAGGACCTGCCGGGCGACCAGCGCCTGGTCGCCTACCTGGTGCCGGACGGCCCGCTGGACAGGGCGGAGGTCGCCCGCGAGGTGGCCGGGGACCTGCCGGACTACATGGTGCCCGCCGCCTTCGTGGTGCTCGACGAGCTGCCGCTCAGCCCCAACGGCAAGGTCGACCGGCGGGCCCTGCCGGCGCCGGACCACTCCGCCACCGGCACCGGCGCCGCCGCCGGACGCGCACCGCGGACACCGCAGGAAGAGCTGCTGTGCGCCCTGTTCGCGCAGATCCTGAACGTGCCCGCGGTCGGGGTCGACGACAACTTCTTCGACCTGGGCGGCCACTCCCTGCTGGCCACCCGGCTGGTCAGCAGGATCCGTTCGGTCTTCGGCACGGAGCTGCCGATCCGCGCGCTGTTCGAGAGCCCGACCGTGGCCGCCCTGGCCGGATCGCTGCGCGGGGCGCCGCAAGGCAGGCAGGCGCTGCGCGCCGCCCAGCGGCCCGCGCGTCTGCCGCTGTCCCACGGCCAGCGGCGGCTGTGGTTCCTGAACCGGCTCGAGGGCCACAGCGCCACGTACAACCTGCCGATCGCGCTCGACCTCGACGGTCCGGTGGACGTCTTGGCGCTGCGCTCCGCGCTCGGCGACGTCGTCGCCCGCCACGAGTCGCTGCGCACGATCTTCCCCGAGCGGGACGGCAGTCCGTACCAGGTGGTGCTCGATCCGTCGGTCGCCGCACCGGAGTTCACCGTGCTCGACGTCGCGGCGCACGAGCTGGACAGGGAGTCGCGGCGCATCGCCGGGCAGGGCTTCGACCTGACCGTCGAACTGCCGCTGCGGGCCGCCCTGCTGCGGGCCGGCGAGCGGGAGTCGGTGTTCGTGGTCGTGATGCACCACATCGTCGTCGACGGCTGGTCGACCGGGCCGTTCGGCAGGGACCTCGCCACCGCCTACGGCGCCCGGTGCGCGGGCACGGCACCCACGTGGACGCCGCTGCCGGTGCAGTACCCGGACTACATGCTCTGGCAGCACGCCGTGCTGGGCGACGAGGACGACCCGGACAGCGTGGCCGCACGGCAGTCGGCGTACTGGCGCGAGGCGCTGGCCGGACTGCCCGACGAACTGAGCCTGCCCGTGGACCGGCCGCGCCCGGCGACCCCCACCTACCGCGGCGGCTGGGCCACCTTCCGGCTGGAGCCGCGACTGCACCGGGACCTGTCGGCCCTGGCCCGCCGCCGCGGGGTCAGCATGTTCATGGTCCTCCAGGCGGGCCTTTCGGTACTGCTGCACCGCCTGGGCGCGGGCACCGACATCCCCGTGGGCACACCGGTCGCGGGCCGCACGGACGAGGCCCTGGACGATCTGGTGGGCTTCTTCGTCAACACGCTGGTGCTGCGCACCGACCTGTCCGGCGACCCCACCT
The DNA here is from genome assembly GCF_052663305.1 of Streptomyces cyslabdanicus. Lineage (NCBI taxonomy): Bacteria > Bacillati > Actinomycetota > Actinomycetes > Kitasatosporales > Streptomycetaceae > Streptomyces > Streptomyces cyslabdanicus. The sequence continues at coordinate 23,423 of NZ_JBQRUW010000061.1, read as the reverse complement.
TCGCCGAACTCCTCGACCGGGTGCGGGAGACCGACCTGGCGGCGTACGCCCACCAGGACGTGCCCTTCGAGCGGCTGGTCGACGTGCTGAACCCCGAGCGGGTCATGGCCCGCCACCCGCTGTTCCAGGTGATGGTCAGCCTGCACAACAACCCGGAGGCCGACTACGACCTGCCCGGGGTGTCCGCGCGGCGCCGCATGCTCGACCTGAACACGGCCAAGTTCGACCTCAACGTCAACCTGCGCGAGCTGTTCGACGACACGCAGGAGCCCGCCGGGATCGACGCGGTCGCCGAGTACAGCACGGACCTGTTCGACCACGACACCGTCGTGGGGCTGGCCGGGCGGTTCACGCACCTGATGGAACGGCTGTGCGCCGAACCCGACCGGCCCGTGGGCGACCTGGACGTCCTGACCCCGGCCGAGCGCGCCCTGCTGCTGCGCGACTGGAACGCCACGAGCGCCGACTTCGGCCCACGGTCGCTGACGGAGGCGATCGAGGCGGCGGCCGCCCGCACCCCGGACCGTGTCGCGGTCGTCGCCGCCGACGGCGGGACCACCCGCGCCGAGACCACCTACGCCGACCTGAACGCCCGGGCGAACCGGCTGGCGCGCCACCTGGCCGGCCGCGGCGCCGGCCCCGAGGTCCGGGTCGCGGTGAGCCTGCCGCGCGGCGCCGACCTGGTGGTGGCGCTGCTGGCGGTGCTCAAGTCGGGCGCGGCCTACATACCGCTCGACCCGGCCTACCCGGCCGAGCGGGTGCGGCACATCCTCACCGACGGCTCGCCCGCCCTGGTGCTGACGACCTCCGAACTCGCCCGCGAACTGCCCGTCCCGGCAACGGCGGAGACGATCGCGGTGGACGACCCGGCGCTGCGGGCACGGATCGCCGCCCTGCCGGACACCGACCTGCCGGACACGGCGCACGGCGACCACCCGGCCTACGTGATCTACACCTCCGGTTCCACCGGCCGTCCCAAGGGCGTGGTGGTCACCCGGGCGAACATCGCCAACTTCGTGCGGGACATGCGCGAGCGGCTGCCCGTCGGCGAGGCGGACGTCCTGGTGGCGGTCACCACCGTCGCCTTCGACATCGCCGGACTCGAACTGTACGTACCCCTGGTCGCCGGGGCCCGGCTCGTGCTCGCCACCACCGAGCAGGTGCGGGACGTCGACGCGCTGGCCGAGCTGATCACCGGCACGGGCGCCACCGTGGTCCAGGCGACCCCGACGCTGTGGCAGGCACTGGTGTCCGCGCACCCGGACGCCCTGGCCGGGCTGCGGGTCCTGGTCGGCGGCGAGGCGCTGCCCGCCGGGCTGGCCGCCCGGCTGCGCGAGCTGTCCGCGGGCGTTCGCAACCTGTACGGACCCACCGAGACCACGGTGTGGTCCACCACCGCCGCACTGGACGACCGGCCCGGCGCGCCGGTGATCGGCCGGCCGATCGCGAACACCCGGGTGTACGTGCTGGACGACCGGCTCGCGCCGGTCCCGGCCGGGGTCGCGGGCGATCTGTACCTCGCCGGTGACGGCGTGGTCCGCGGCTATCTCGGCCGGCCCGGACTGACCGGCGAACGGTTCGTGGCCGACCCGTTCGGCCCGGCCGGCACCCGGATGTACCGCACCGGCGACATCGCCCGCTGGAACACCGCGGGCGAGCTGGAGTTCGTCGGACGGGCCGACGACCAGGTCAAGGTGCGCGGTTTCCGGATCGAGCCGGGCGAGATCGAGACCGTGCTCGCCGGCCATCCGGAACTGGCCCAGGCCACCGTGGTGGCCCGGGACGACGGCGACGGGAACAAGCGGCTGGTGGCCTACCTGGTCGCGGCGCCCGGCCGGGAGGTGCCCGCCGCCACCGGGATGCGGGAGCACGCGGCACGCGTCCTGCCGGACTACATGGTCCCGGCCGCGTTCGTCGCCCTCGACGCCCTGCCGCTCACCCCGAACGGCAAGGTGGACCGCAGGCTGCTGCCCGCCCCGGACTTCGCGGTGCTGGTCGGCGACGAGCAGCCGCGCACCCCGCGCGAGGAAGCGCTGTGCGAGGTGTTCGCCGAGGTCCTCGGCCTGCCCTCGGTGGGGATCCGGGACAGCTTCTTCGACCTCGGCGGCGACAGCATCGTCTCGATCCGGCTGGTCGGCCGCGCCCGGGCGAGGGGACTGAGGATCACGCCGGAGGACGTGTTCGTGCACCGGACCGTCGAAGGGCTCGCGTCCGTGGCGACGGACGTCCCCGACCTCGTCGTCGAGTCGCCCGACGCCGGTGTCGGCGGTCTCCCGCTGCCACCCTCCGCGCACGCGCTGCGGGAGCGGGGCGGCCCGGTCCGGGCGTACCACCAGTCGCTCCTGCTCGACGCCCCGGCCGGCCTCGGCCTGGACCGGCTGCGCGAGCTGGTGGCCGTGCTCACCGACCGGCACGACGCGCTCCGGCTGCTGCTGGGCCGTCACGACGGCGGAGGGGACGGCGCCCGGTGGAGCCTTCAGGTGCGGCCCCCCGGCACCGTGGACGCCGCCGGCCGGGTGGCCCACGTGACGGTCGCCGGACTGGACGCGGACGCGTCGGCCGCCGCGGTGCGCGAGCACACCGGGCGGGCGGCCGACCGCCTCGACCCGGAGAACGGGGACGTCGCCCGGTTCGTCTGGTTCGACGCCGGGCCCGGACGGCGGGGCCGGCTGCTGGTGGTGCTGCACCGGCTGGCCGTGGACACGGTGTCCTGGCGGGTCCTGCGCGCCGAGCTGGCCGCCTGCTGGCGGGTCCTGACCGGGGAGAGCCGGGACGCCCCGCGCCCGGCCGGCACCTCCTACCGCCGCTGGGCGCAGCACCTGGTGGCCGCCGCGCAGGACCCGGAGCGCGAGCGCGAACTCGACTGGTGGAGGACGACGCTCACCACCGCGGAACCCCGGCTCACCGACCGGCCCTCGGCCCCCGGTCCCGACCGGCCCGGCGCCCCCGGCCTGCTGCGTCGCACGCTGCCCGCGGCGCGGACCGGACCGCTGCTCGGCCGGGTGCCCGCCGCGTTCCACTGCGCTGTGGAGGACGTCCTGCTCACCGCGCTGGCGCTGGCCGTACCGCAGTGGCGGCGCCGGCACCTGCGGGACCACCTCGGCGGCAGCGGCGTCCTGGTGGACCTGGAGCGGGACGGACGCGAGCCGTTCGCCGAGGGCCAGGACCTCTCCCACACCCTGGGCCGGTTCACCACGGCGCACCCGGTGCGCCTGGACACCGGTGCCGTCGAGCGGTCCGAGCTGACCGCGGGCGGCACGGCCGTGGGTAACGCCGTCAAGGCGGTCAAGGAGCAGGTGCGCGCGGTGCCGGACGGCGGTGTCGGCTACGGCATGCTGCGGTACCTCAACCCGCGCACCGCCCCCGTGCTGGCCGAACTGCCCCCGCCGGACATCGGTTTCACCCACCTCGGCGGCCTCGACGACGCCGCACCCGGCGAGTGGCCGGTGTCCGCCGGACCCACCGAGCAGGCGCCGGCGGCCGGCCACGCGCTGGAGCTGACCACTTCGGTCGTCCAGGGCCCCGAAGGGCCGTGCCTGACCCTGACCTGCGCCTGGCCGAGCGAACTGTTCGGCGAGGCGGACGTACGCGAACTGGTCGACGACTGGTTCCGCGCGCTGGAAGCCATCCTCACCCGTTCCGAGGCCGCGGACGCCGGCGGGCACACCCCGTCCGACCTCTCCCTGACCGGTCTCGACCAAGGCGACATCGACGTACTGGAAGCAGACGGAAGGTACTTCTCCTCATGACGAAGCCGGGGTTCCAGGACGTCCTTCCGCTCTCGCCCCTCCAGGAGGGCCTGCTCTTCCACACCGTCTACCACGAGCGCTCGCTGGACATCTACACGGCGAGACTCCGCCTCGACCTGGAAGGCGCGCTGGAGGCCGGGGCGATGCGGGAGTCGGTGGCGGCGCTGCTGCGCCGGCACCCCAATCTGCGGGCCGCCTTCCGCTACGAGCGGCTCAGCCGCCCGGTGCAGCTCATCCCCCGCGAAGTCCCCCTGCCCTGGGACGAGTTCGACCTGCGCGACCTGCCCGAGGAGCAGCAGGCGGCGCGACTGCGGGAGCTGACGACGGCCGCGTCGGAGCGCACCTTCGACCTGGCACGCCCGCCGCTGCTGCACTTCACGCTGATCCACCACGGCGAGCACGCCCACCGGCTCGTGATGGCGCACCACCACATCCTGCTGGACGGCTGGTCGGTCGGCCGGCTGATGACGGACCTGTTCACGCTCTACGCCGCGGGCGGCGAGGAATCGGCGCTGCCTCCGGTGACGCCCTACCGCGACTACCTCGCCTGGCTGGCCGAGCAGGACCGGCCCGCGGCGGAGGAGGCGTGGCGGACGGTACTGAGCGGCGTCGAGGAGCCGACCCGGCTGGTGTCGGACGACCGGCTGCGCACCCCGGTCGTGCCGGAACGCCTGCTGGTGGAGGTTCCGGCCGAGCTGAGCCGGGAGCTGACGGCGACGGCCCGCAGGCACGACCTGACCGTCAACACGGTCTTCCAGGGCGCCTGGGCGCTGGTCCTGAGCCGGCTGACCGGCCGCACCGACGTGGTGTTCGGCGGCACCGTCTCCGGACGTCCGGCGGACATCCCCGGTGTGGAGAGCATCGTCGGTCTGTTCATCAACACCCTGCCGGTGCGGGTGCGCCTGGACCCGTCGGAGCCGGTGGGCGTGATGCTGGCCCGGTTCCAGCGGCAGCAGGCCGGGCTGATGTCCCACCAGCACCTGAACCTGCCCGATGTGCACGCCCTGGCCGGCGCGTCCGGCGAGCTGTTCGACACCATCACCGTCACCGAGAACTACCCCTTCGACGAGAAGGGGTTCCGCGAGCTGGCCGGTCTGACGATCGTCGGCGCGCACGGCGCGGACGCCAACCACTACCCGCTCAGCGTGGCCGCCCTGCCCGGCGAGACGCTGCGCATCCGTTTCGGCTACCGGCCGGACGTCTTCAGCCCGGCGGACGTGGAGGCGATCGGCGCCCGGCTGGTGCGGGTGCTGGAAGCGGTGGTGCGCGACCCGGACCGCCCCGTGGGCCGTCTGGACGTGCTCGCCCCGCAGGAGCGCGAAGAGGTCCTGCTGCGGCGCAACGACACCGGGGGCGAGCCTCCGAGGACCCTGCCGGAGCTGTTCGCGGAGCAGGTCGCCCGGGCGCCGCGGGACCCGGCCGTCGTCTTCGAGGACACCACGCTGTCCTACGCCGAGCTGGACCGCCGCGCCAACCGGCTGGCCCACCACCTCGTCGCCGCCGGGGTCGGGCCCGAGCAGTACGTGGCCCTGGTCCTGCCGCGCTCCGTGGACCTCGCCGTCGCCGTCCTCGCCGTCCACAAGGCGGGTGCCGCCTATCTGCCGGTGGACCCCGACTACCCGGCCGAGCGCATCGCGCACATGCTCACCGACGCGCGGCCCGGCGTCGTCCTCACCACCACCGCCCTCGCGCCCGCCCTGCCGCCCGGCGACCGGCTCGTCGTCGAGCTGGACGACCCCGCCACCGCCGCACGCGTCGCCGCCGCCCCCGGCGACCGCGCCCCCGCCGTGGACCTGACGGCCGATCACCCCGCCTATCTCATCTACACCTCCGGGTCCACCGGCCGGCCCAAGGGTGTCGTCGTCACCCACCGCGGCATCGCCTCCCTCGTCGCCGCCCAGACCGAGCGGTTCGAGGTCGGCCCCGGCAGCCGCGTCCTGCAGTTCGCCTCCCTCAGCTTCGACGCCGCCTTCTGGGAGCTGGCCATGGGCCTGCTCACCGGCGCGGCCCTCGTCCTCGCCCCGGCCGAACGGCTCCGCCCCGGTCCGCCGCTGGCCGACCTCGTCGCCGAGCAGCGCGTCACCCACGCCACCATCCCGCCGGCCGCCCTCGCCGTCCTCGACCGGGACGCCCTGCCCGAGGGCATCACCCTGGTGGTCGCCGGCGAGGCCACCGCGCCCGAACTCGTCGGCCGCTGGTCCCCCGGCCGCCGCATGATCAACGCCTACGGGCCCTCCGAGACCACCGTGTGCGCCACCATGAGCGCCCCGCTCGCCGGGGAGGTCGTACCGCCCATCGGGGGCCCCATCACGGGCGCCCGCGTCTACCTCCTCGACTCCGCGCTGCGCCCGGTGCTGCCCGGTGTCCCCGGCGAGCTCTACGTCTCCGGAGCGGGCCTCGCCCGCGGCTACCTCGGCCGCCGCGCGCTCACCGCCGAGCGCTTCGTCGCCAACCCCTTCGAGGGTCCCGGCGCCCGCATGTACCGCACGGGAGACATCGCCACCTGGGACCAGGAGGGCCGGCTCGTCTTCCGGGGACGCGCGGACAGCCAGGTGAAACTCCACGGCTTCCGCATCGAGCCCGGCGAGATCGAGTCGGTGCTGCTGGCCCAGGACGGCGTCGCCCAGGCCGGTGTCGTCGTCCGCGAGGACCGGCCGGGCGACCACCGGCTGGTCGCCTACCTGGTGCCGGAGACCGGCGGCGCCGCGCCGGGCGTGGCCGGCCTGCGCACCGCCGTCGCCGAGGCACTGCCGGCCCACATGGTGCCGGCGGCGTTCGTGGTGCTCGACGCGCTCCCGGTGACGCCCAACGGGAAGCTGGACCGGCGGGCGCTGCCGGCCCCGGACTTCTCCGGTGTGGCCTCGGGCCGCACTCCGCGCACGCCCCAGGAGGAGATCCTGTGCGGGTTGTTCGCGGAGATCCTCGGCGTGTCCGTCGTGGGCATCGACGACAGCTTCTTCGAGCTCGGCGGGCATTCGCTGCTGGCGACCCGGCTGGTCACCCGGATCCGCTCGGTGTTCGGCGTGCGGCTCTCGCTGCGCAGCCTGTTCGAGTCGCCGACGGTGGCCGGGCTCGCCCACCAGCTCACCTCCGACGGGCCGGTGACCCGGCGGATCGAGCCGGCGCCGCGCCCGGCCGACGTGCCGCTGTCGCTCCAGCAGACCAGGCTGTGGTTCATCAACCGGTTCGAGGGCCCGAACCCGGCGTACAACGTGCCGATGGCGGCCCGGCTGACCGGCCCGCTGGACGTGGCGGCGCTGCGCGCGGCGCTGGCCGACGTGGCCCGGCGGCACGAGTGCCTGCGCACGGTCTTCCCGGACCGTGACGGCACGCCCTGCCAGGTCGTGGTGGACACCGTCCCCGAGCTGCGGGTGACCGACGTCGACCCGGCCGCTCTGGCGGCGGCGCTGACCGAGGCCGCGGGCGGGGGCTTCGACCTGACCGCCGAGCCGCCGGTACGGGCGCGGCTGCTGCGGCTGGGCGACGAGGAGCACGTGCTGCTGGTGGTGATGCACCACATCGTGATGGACGAGTGGTCGGCCGTGCCGTTCGGCCGCGACCTGTCCGCCGCCTACGGCGCGCGACGCGACGGCGGTGAGCCGTCGTTCGAGCCGCTGCCCGTGCAGTACGCGGACTTCGCGCTGTGGCAGCGCGAGGTGCTCGGCAGCGAGGACGATCCGGACAGCGCGGTCTCACGGCAACTGGCCTTCTGGCGCGAGACGCTGGCCGGGCTGCCGGACGAGTTGAACCTGCCGGCCGACCGGCCGCGCCCGGCGACCCCCTCCTACCGGGGCGGCACGGTGGGATTCCGCGTCAACCGGGAGGTCCACCAGCGCCTGGTCGCGCTCTCCCGCAGCTGCCAGGCCAGCGTGTTCATGACCTTGCAGGCGGGCCTCTCGGTGTTGCTGCACCGGCTGGGCGCCGGATCGGACGTCCCGCTCGGCACCCCGATCGCCGGGCGCGGCGACGAGTCACTGGACGACCTGGTCGGCTTCTTCATCAACACCCTGGTGCTGCGCACCGACTTGTCCGGGGACCCCGACTTCCGTGAGCTGCTCGGCCGGGTGCGGGAGGCCGACCTGGCCGCCTACGCCCACCAGGAGGTGCCGTTCGAGCGGCTGGTCGAGGTGCTGAACCCCAGCCGCTCGATGTCCCGGCACCCGCTGTTCCAGGTGATGCTCACCCTGCACAACAACCCGACCGCGCCGTTCCGGCTGCCGGGCGTGGAGGTCGGCACGCAACGCGTCGACACCGGGGTGTCCAAGTTCGACCTGCTGTTCAGCCTGCGCGAGAGCTACACGGCCGACGGGCGCCCCGGCGGCGTCGAGGGCTTCGTGGAGTACAGCGCGGACCTGTTCGACGAGCCGACCGCGGAGCGCATCGCGGCGGCCTTCGTCCGGGTGCTGGAGAGCGTCGTCGCCGAACCGGGCCGCCCGGTCGGCAAGGTCGACGTACTGGACCCGGTCGCCCGCCACGAACTGCTGGTGACCCGCAACGCCACCGAGCACGAGGTGCCCGCCGCCTCGCTGCCCGCGCTGTTCCAGGCCAAGGCCGCGGAACACCCGGACGGCCCCGCGCTGGTGTGCGGCGGGGAGGAGCTGACCTACGCCGAGCTGAACGCGCGGGCCAACCGGCTCGCCCGGCTGCTGATCGGCCGCGGCATCGGCCCCGAGCACATCGTGGGTCTTGCCCTGCCCCGCTCGGTGGAGCTGGTCGTGGGTGTGCTCGCGGTGCTCAAGTCCGGCGCGGGTTATCTGCCGGTCGACCCGGAGTACCCGGCCGAGCGGATCGCCTTCATGCTGGCCGACTCCGCTCCCCGGGTGCTGCTGTCCACCACCGGGGTCGCCGGCCGACTGCCCGCCGGCCCGACGCTGGCACTGGACGACCCGGATGTACGGGCCGAACTGGGCGCGCTGGCGGACACCGACCCCCGCGACGACGAGCGGACCGGGCCGCTGCTGCCCCAGCACCCCGCCTACCTGATCTACACCTCCGGCTCGACCGGCCGCCCCAAGGGCGTGGTGATGCCCGGCGGCGCGCTGGCCAACCTGATGTCCTGGCACGCCACCCACCTCCCCGCCGAACCGGGCGCCAGGACCGCCCAGTTCACCGCGATCAGCTTCGACGTCTCGGCCCAGGAGATCCTCTCGGCGCTGCTCGACGGCAGGACGCTGGTGGTGCCGGACGAGGAGACCCGGCGCGACCCGGCGCGGTTCGCGGCCTGGCTGCGGGAGCGGCGCATCACCGAGCTGTACGCGCCCACCATGATGCTGGACGCCCTCGGCGAGGCCGTCGCGGAGGACGGCACCGGTCTGCCGGACCTGCGGCACGTCGCGCAGGCCGGTGAGGCGCTGGTCCTTGGCGACCGGGTGCGCGACCTGTGCGACGCGGGCACGGAACGCGTCCTGCACAACCACTACGGCCCGTCCGAGACGCATGTGGTCACCGCGCACACCCTGCCCGCGGACCGGTCGGCCTGGCCCCGGGCCGGCGCGCCGATCGGGCGACCCGTGTGGAACACCCGGGTGTATGTGCTGGACGCGGCCCTGCGGCCGGTGCCGGACGGCGTCGCCGGCGAACTGTACGTCGCGGGCGCGCAGTTGGCCCGCGGCTACCACGACCGTCCGGGCCTGACCGCGGAACGCTTCACGGCCGACCCGTTCGGGCCGCCCGGAGCCCGGATGTACCGCACCGGCGACCTGGTGCGCTGGAGCCGCGACGGTGAGCTGGAGTACGCCGGCCGCACGGACCACCAGGTGAAGATCCGCGGTTTCCGGATCGAGCCGGGCGAGATCGAGGCCGTGCTGCGCACCCACCCCGAGGTGGCGCGGGCCGCCGTGGTCGCACAGGACGACGGGCGCGACGGCCGCCGCCTGGTCGGCTACGTGGTACCGGAGGCCGGCGCGATCGGGCGGACCGAGCTGCGCGCGCACGTCGCGGCCGCGCTGCCGGACCACATGGTGCCCGGGGCGTTCGTGCTCATGGACGCGTTCCCGCTGACGCCCAGCGGCAAGCTGGACCGGGCCGCGCTGCCGGTGCCCGAGGCCGAGGCGCCCGAGGGGCGTGCCCCGCGCGGCCCGCGGGAGGAGATCCTCTGCGGCCTGTTCGCCGAGGTGCTCGGCGTCGGCTCGGTCGGCGTCGACGACGACTTCTTCGCCCTCGGCGGCCACTCGCTGCTTGCGACCCGGCTGGTCAGCCGGATCCGCTCCACGCTGAACGTGGAACTGGCCGTACGGGACGTCTTCGAGTCGCCGACCGTGGCGGGCCTGGCCGGCAGGGCGTCCGGCGCGGCCGGAGCGCGCGCCGCGGTCCGCGCGATGCCCCGCACCGACCTGGTCCCGCTGTCGTTCGCGCAGCGCCGGCTGTGGTTCCTCAACCGCCTCGAGGGCCCGAGCTCCACGTACAACCTGCCGCTGGCGGCCCGGTTGACCGGCCCGCTCGACGTCGAGGCGCTGCGGGCCGCGCTCGGTGACGTGGTGGCCCGGCACGAGAGCCTGCGCACCACGTTCCCCGAGGTCGACGGCGTCCCCCGCCAGTCGATCGCCCCGGCCGGGCAGGCCGCCCCGGCCTTCGTTCTCGCCGAGGCCGACGAGGCCGGTCTGGACGCCGCCCTGGAGGAAGCCGCCTTCCGCGGTTTCGACCTGGCCGGCGAACTTCCCCTGCGGGCACACCTGTTCCGACTCGGCCCGGACCACCATGTGCTGCTGATCGTGATGCACCACATCGCGGGCGACGGCATGTCCATGGCGCCGATGGCGCGCGACCTGGCCGAGGCGTACGGTGCCCGCCTGGCGGGCCGGGCGCCCGCCTGGGCGCCGCTGCCGGTCCAGTACGCGGACTACACGCTGTGGCAGCGCGAGGTACTGGGCAGCGAGAGCGAACCGGACAGCGAGATCGCCCGGCAACTGGACTTCTGGCGTACCTCGTTGGCCGGGCTGCCGGAGGAGCTGCGGCTGCCCGCCGACCGACCGCGGCCCGCGGTGGCCAGCCACCGGGGCTCCACGGTTCCCTTCGCGGTCCCGGCCGAACTGCACGAGCGGATGGCGCGGTTGGCCCGGCGGACCAGGACCAGCCTGTTCATGGTCGGCCAGGCCGCGCTCACCGCGCTGCTGACCCGGCTGGGCGCGGGCACCGACATCCCGCTGGGCACCCCGGTCGCCGGCCGCGACGACGAGGCGCTGGACGAGCTGGTCGGCTTCTTCGTCAACACCCTGGTGCTGCGCACCGACACCGGCGGCGACCCGAGCTTCACCGCGCTCCTCGACCGGGTCCGGGAGAACAACCTCGCCGCCTACGCCCACCAGGAGGTGCCCTTCGAGCGGCTGGTCGAGGTGCTCAACCCCGAGCGCTCGCTGGGCCGCCACCCGCTCTTCCAGGTGTGGCTGAACCTCCAGAACACCGGCGACGTCGAGATCGGCCTGCCCGGTCTGGAGATCGGCGCGCAGGGCGTCGGCATCGGCGCCGCCAAGTTCGACCTGGCGTTCAGCCTGCGTGAGCGCTACGACGAGCAGGGCGCACCGCTCGGCATGACCGGCCTGGTCGAGTACAGCGACGACCTGTTCGACCCCGAGACCGTCTCGCGCATGGCCGACCGGCTGCTGCGCCTGCTGGACGCCGCCTGCGCCCACCCGGACCTGCCGATCAGCCGCCTGGAGGTGCTCTCCCCGGCGGAGCGGCGGCAGGTGCTGCACGACTTCAACGCGACCGCGCACGACGTCCCCCGGGGCACGATCGCCGAGCTGTTCGGCCGTCAGGCCGCCGCCACCCCGGACGCGGTGGCGATCAGCTACGACGGCACGGAGCTGAGCTACGCGCACCTGGACGCCGAGGCCAACCGCCTCGCACATCTGCTGGTCCGCAGGGGCATCGGCGCCGAGGACGTGGTGGCGGTCGCCCTGCCGCGTACGCCGCAGCTGGTGGTCGCGCTGCTGGCGGTGGTCAAGGCCGGCGCGGTCCATCTGCCGGTCGACCCCGCCTACCCGGCCGAGCGCATCGCCTTCATCCTCGCCGACGCCGGGCCGGCCGTCCTGCTGACCGAAGGGCCCGCCGCCACCGGGCTGCCCGGCTCCGGCGTCCCGCGGCTGCTGCTGGACGACGCGCAGGTGCGCGCCGAACTGGCCGCGCTGCCGGACACCGTGCCGGACGCGGGCCGCACGGCCTCCCCCGCGGGCGCCGCCTACATGATCTACACCTCCGGCTCCACCGGCACGCCCAAGGGCGTGGTGGTCCCGCACGAGGGCATCGGCGGCTTCGGCGCGATCCGCGAGCAGTTCGGCCTCGACGCGAGCAGCCGGATGCTCCAGTTCGCCTCCTCCAGCTTCGACGCCGCCGTCTGGGAGGTGCTCGCGCCGCTGCTGGTCGGCGGCGTCCTGGTGATGGCCCCCGCGGACGACCTGGCGGTCGGCGAGCCGCTGGCCGCGCTGCTGGCCCGGGAGCGGGTCACGCACGCCAACATCCCGCCCGCCGCGCTCGCGGTGCTGGCGCCGGGCGCGCTCCCGGACGGCATGAACGTGATCGTCGCGGGTGAGGCGTCCACGCCCGACCTGATCGCCCGCTGGGCGGACGGCCGGCGGCTGCTCAACGCCTACGGCCCGACCGAGGCGACCGTGTGCGCCACCGTCAGCGCACCGCTCACCGCGGGCGTCAACCCGCCGATCGGCCGCCCGCTGTGGAACGTGCGGGTGCTGGTCCTCGACGAGGCGCTGCGACCGGTCCCGGTCGGCACGCCCGGCGAGGCGTACCTGGCCGGCGCCGGCCTGGCCCGCGGGTACGCCGGCCGCCCGGGGCTGACCGCCGAGCGGTTCACGGCCGACCCGTACGGCCCCGCCGGCTCCCGGATGTACCGGACCGGCGACCTGGTCCGCTGGCTGCCGGACGGCAACCTGGAGTTCGTCGGCCGCGCCGACGACCAGGTCAAGATCCGCGGTTTCCGGATCGAGCCGGGCGAGATCGAGTCGCTGCTCGCCGCCCACGCCGACGTGGCGCAGGCCGCCGTGCTCGCCCGGGAGGACGAGCCGGGCGAGCGGCGCCTGGTCGCCTACGTGGTCGCCGGGGAGGGCCGTACGGCGCCCTCGGCGGCGGCGCTGCGGGAGCACGTGGCCGCGCGGCTGCCCGAGTACATGGTGCCGTCGGCCTTCGTGGTGCTCCCGGCACTGCCGTTGACCCCCAACGGGAAGGTCGACCGCAGGGCGCTGCCGGCGCCGGAGTCCACCGGTCCGTCCGGTGGCCGTGCCCCACGCAACGAGACCGAGGCCGGGCTGCGGCGGATCTTCGCCGAGGTGCTCGGCGACGAGTACGTCGAGATCGACGTCGAGGCGAACTTCTTCGAGCTCGGCGGGCACTCGTTGCAGGCGACCAAGCTGGTCAGCCGGATCCGCAGCGAGTTCGCCGCCGAACTGCCGCTGCGCGACTTCTTCGAGAACCCCACCGTGGCCGGCCTGGCCGTGCTGGTCGGCGGGGCCGAAGACGCCCGGCGGACGGTGGTGCCGCAGCCGCGGCCCGACCACGTCCCGCTGTCGTTCGCACAGCGCCGGCTGTGGTTCCTCAACCGCCTGGAGGGCCCGAGCCCCACCTACAACATCCCGCTGTCCATGCGGCTCACCGGCGCCCTCGACGTGGCGGCGTTGCAGGCCGCGATCGGTGACGTGGTGGCCCGGCACGAGAGCCTGCGCACCACGTTCCCCGAGGCCGGCGGCGTCCCCCGCCAGGAGATCCTGGACCCGGCTGCGGCGACTCCCCGGCTGCGGATCGCCGACGTCGCACCGGACGAGCTGGACGCCGCGGTCGCCGCGGCCGTCGCCCACGGCTTCGACCTGGCCGCCGAACTGCCGGTGCGGGTCCACCTGTTCACCATGGGGCCGCGCGACCACGTGCTGGTCTTCCTGGTCCACCACATCTCCTGCGACGGCTGGTCGCTGGGACCGCTGCTGCGTGACCTGTCCGACGCCTACCGGGCCCGGACGGCCGGCCGGGCGCCGCAGTGGACTCCGCTCGCCGTGCAGTACGCCGACTACGCCCTCTGGCAGCGCGACGTGCTGGGCAGCGAGGACGATCAGGACTCGCGGCTGGCGGCGGAGCTGGGCTACTGGCGCGCGCAACTGTCCGGGATGCCGGAGGAGTTGGAGCTGCCCACCGACCTGCCGCGCCCGGCCAGGCCCAGCCACCGCGGCGGCCTGGTCCGGCTGCGGCTCGAGCCCCCGGCGCACCGTGCGCTGGTCGGGCTGGCGAAGACCGCCGGGGCCAGCCCCTTCATGGTGCTCCAGGCCGCGCTCGCCGCGCTGCTCGACCGGATCGGCGCCGGCAGCGACATCCCGCTGGGGACCACGGTCGCCGGGCGCACCGACGACGCGCTGGACGAGCTGGTCGGCTTCTTCGTCAACACCCTGGTGCTGCGGACCGACACCAGCGGCGACCCGAGCTTCCGGGCGCTGGTGGAGCGGGTGCGGCGCACCGACGTCGCCGCCTTCGAGAACCAGAACGTGCCCTTCGAACGGCTCGTCGAGGTGCTCTCCCCCAGCCGCTCGATGTCCCGGCACCCTCTGCTCCAGGTGATGCTCAACCTGCTGAACACCCCGCCGGCCGAGCTGAGCCTCGGCGACGGCCTGACCATCGCCCAGCAGCCCCACGGCCTGCGGGTGGCCAAGTTCGACCTGGCGTTCAACCTGGCCGAGACGGTGGACGCGGCCGGACGGCCGGACGGCATCGTCGGTGTGGTCGAGTACAGCACCGACCTGTTCACCGAGGGCACCGTCCAGTCGCTGGCGGACCGGCTGGTGGCACTGCTCGAGCGGCTCCTTGCCGAGCCGGACCGGCCGATCGGGGAGCACGACCTGCTGACCGCGGGCGAGCGTGAGCTGCTGCTGGGCGACTGGCGCGGCACCGAGCCGGAGGTGCCGGCCGGCACCCTGGCCGAGCTGTTCGAGGCGCAGGTGGCGCGCACCCCGCGGGCGACCGCCCTGTGGTGCGAGGGCGAGCCGACCAGCTACGCCGAGCTGAACGAGCGGGCCAACCGGCTGGCCCGTGAGCTGACCGCAGGCGGGGTCGCCCCGGGCCGGATCGTCGCGGTCGCCGTCCCGCGCTCCCCTCTCCAGGTGACCGCGTTCCTGGCGGTGGCCAAGGCGGGCGCCGTCCACCTGCCGGTCGATCCGGACTACCCGGCCGAGCGGGTGGCGTTCATGCTCGCGGACGCCGCACCGGCCGCCCTGCTCGCCACCGAGGCGTCCCGCGGCCTGCTGCCCGCGGCACCGGCCGTGCCGACCTGGGTCCTGGACGAGCCCGCGTTCGCCGCCGCGGTGGCCGCGCGTCTGGCGACCGACCCGCCGGCGGCATCGGCCCCGAACAGTCCCGCCTACGTCGTCTACACCTCCGGGTCGACCGGCCGGCCCAAGGGCGTGCTGGTCGGGCACACCGGTCTGGCGTCGTTCGTGCACAGCCACGTCGAACGGCTGGGCCTGGACGGCGACAGCCGGGTGCTCCAGGTCGTGTCGACCAACTTCGACGTGTCGGTCGGCGACCTGGCGATAACCCTGCTGTCCGGGGCCGCGCTCGCCCTGCCGGGCCCGGACCGCGAACTCGTCGGCGAGGGCCTGGCCGACGCCATCGAGGCCGCCGAAGCGACCCATGTGATGCTGCCCGCCCCGGTCCTCGGCACCCTGCCGGAGCGGGACCTGCCCAGCCTGCGCTGCGTCGTCTCCGGCGGCGAGGCGCTCTCGCCGGGCCTGCTGGCCCGCTGGTCGGCCGGGCGTACCGTCGTCAACGCCTACGGGCCGACCGAGACCACCATCGCCGCCACGCTCAGCGGCCCGCTGTCCGGCGACACGACGCCGCCGATCGGCCGCCCGGTCGCGGGCACCCGCGTGGTGGTCCTCGACGAGCGGCTGCGGCCGGTGCCGGTGGGCGTCGCGGGCGAGCTGTGCGTCTCCGGTTCCGGTGTGGCGCTGGGCTACCTGGGCCGCTCGGCGCTGACCGCGCAGCGGTTCGTGGCCGACCCGTTCGGGCCGCCCGGCGCCCGGATGTACCGCACCGGCGACCTCGTGCGCTTCGACCGCGACGGCGAGCTGGAGTTCGTCGGACGCTCCGACCAGCAGGTCAAGATCCGCGGCTTCCGGATCGAACCCGGCGAGATCGAGACCGTCCTGCTCGCCCGGCCCGGCCTCGCCCAGGCCGCGGTGGTCGTACGGGAGGAGCGGCCGGGGCTCAGACAGCTCGTGGCCTATGTCGTCCCGGAGGAGGGCGCCGAACCACCGGAGCCCGCCGTGCTGCGCAAGGACGTCGCGGCCGCGCTGCCGGACTACATGGTCCCCGCCGCCTTCACCGTCTTGGACGCGCTGCCGCTCACCGCGAACGGCAAGCTGGACCGTGCCGCGCTGCCGGCTCCCGAGTTCGGCACCGGCGAGCCCGGCCGCGGCCCGGCCACCGAGCGGGAGGCCGCCCTGTGCCGGATCTTCGCCGAACTGCTCGGCCGGGAGACGGTCGGAGCCGACGACGGCTTCTTCGACCTCGGCGGCGACAGCATCGTCTCCATCCAGCTGGTCAGCCGGGCCCGGGCGGCCGGGATCGAGCTGACGGTGGCGGACGTGTTCGAGCACCGTACGCCCGCGGCGCTCGCCGGGATCGCCGAGGCCGTGACCGCGTCCGTCGCCGAGGACCCGGACGCGGGCATCGGAGAACTGCCGCTGACTCCGATCATGCACTGGTGGCGGGAGCACGGCGGCCCGATCGACGGCTTCCACCAGGCGATGGTGGTGCGGACTCCGGGCACGCTCGACCTCGCCGGACTGACCGCCGCCGTACAGGCCGTGCTCGACCGGCACGACGCGCTGCGGCTGCGGCTGGCCAGGGCGAGCGACGAGGACTGGCGGATCGAGGTACGCCCGCGGGGCGAGGTGCGCGCCGAGCAGCTGGTGCGCCGCGTGGACTTCGCGGACGCCGCCGCCTCCGGTGACCCCGAGGCGCAGCGCGCCGTGCTCGTGGAGCACGGCCGGGCGGCCACCCGGCAACTGGCCCCGGAGTCCGGCTCGCTGGTGCGGGCGGCCTGGTTCGACGCCGGTGCCGACCGGCCCGGACTGCTGCTGCTGGCCGTGCACCACCTGGTCGTGGACGGCGTGTCCTGGCGGATCCTGCTGCCGGACCTCGCTGCCGCCTGGTCCCAGGTGGCGGCCGGCCGGGAACCGCTGCTGGAAGCGGTACCCACCTCACTGCGCACCTGGGCCACACGGCTGGCCGAGGAGGCCGGCAGCGGGCGCCGGGTCGAGGAACTGCCGCTGTGGCGCGCGGCGTTGAGCGGCCCCGACCCGCAGCTCGGTGCCCGGCCGCTGGACCGGGAGCGGGACGTGTTCGGCACGGCACGGAGCCTGAACCTCACGCTGCCCGCGGAGGTGACCGAGCCGCTGCTGACGAGCGTGCCGGCCGCCTTCGGCGCCGGGATCAAGGACGTGCTCCTCACCGCGTACACGGTGGCCGTCGCCTCCTGGCGGGCCCGGCGCCGGCCGACCCGCGGCAACGCGGTGCTGGTCGAGATGGAGGGCCACGGACGCGAGCCGGTGGTCGCGGGGGCCGATCCGGGCCGGACCGTCGGCTGGTTCACGAGTTCCTTCCCGGTGCGCCTCAACCCCGGGCAGGTGGACTGGAACGACTTCTGGGGGGGCGGCGAGGCGGTGGACGCCGTGCTCGCCAAGGTGCGCGCCCAACTCGCCGAACTGCCGGACGGCGGGATCGGCTACGGCCTGCTGCGCTACCTCAACGAGCGCACGGGGCCGCAACTGGCCGCCCTGCGCTCGCCGCAGCTCGGGTTCAACTATCTGGGCCGGTTCGCCGCCGGCGGCGGTGAGGCACCGGCCCAGGACTGGAGCCCGCCGCCCGGCATGGCCGGGCTGACCGGCGGCGGCGACGCCGCCATGCCCATGGCGCACAGCCTGGATCTCAACGCGCAGACCGAGGACCGCCCGGACGGCCCGCGGCTGGTTGCCGCGTGGGCCTGGCCCGACGGGATGTTCGACGAGGCGGACGTGCGGGATCTGGCCGAGTCCTGGTTCCGGGCGCTGACGTCCGTGGTGGACCGCGCCCGGAACCTGACGGCGGCACCGGCCCGGCCGGGCACGCCCACTTTGGTCCCGGTGGACCAGCAGGAACTGCACGAGTTCGAGAACGAACTGGACGACGAGGGGTTGTCATGGTGAACCAGTCGCGCATCGAGGATCTCCTGCCCTTGTCGCCCTTGCAGGAAGGGCTCCTGTTCCACTCGCAGTACGCGCAGGACGACGACACGGCCCTCGACGTCTACACCGTGCAGATCGCGGTGGACCTGGACGGGGCCCTGGACACCGACCGGCTCCGTGACGCGGCCTCCTGGCTGCTGCGCCGGCACGCCAACCTCCGGGTCGGCTTCCGCCGCCGCAAGAACGGTGACCCGGTGCAGGTGGTGTACCGCAGCGTCGAGCTGCCCTGGTCCGAGGTCGACCTCACCGACGGTCCGGCCGACCGGCGGGAGGAACGGCTCGCCGAGCTGATGGCCGCCGACCGGGTGCGCGCGTTCGACCTGAGACGTGCGCCGCTGCTGCGCTTCACCCTGATCCGGCTGGGCGAGAACCGCTGCCGGTTCCTGATGACCAACCACCACATCCTGCTCGACGGCTGGTCGGGCCCGCTGCTGATGCGCGAGCTGTTCGCCCTGTACGCCGGCGGCGAGCTGCCGCCGGTGACGCCCTACCGCGACTACCTGTCCTGGCTGGGCCGGCAGGACCGGCGGGCCGCCCTCGCCGCCTGGCGCGACGCGCTGGGCGACGTCGGCGAGCCCACCCTGGTCGCGCCGGACGCCGACCGCGGCGCGGTGGTCCCGCAGGACCTGCTGGTCACGCTGGAGGAGGAGCTGAGCAGCGGGCTGGCGGAGACGGCCAGGCGCTGCGGCGTCACGCTGAACACCGTGGTGCAGGCGGCCTGGGGCGTCCTGCTGGGCAGGCTGACCGGGCGCGACGACGTCGTGTTCGGCGGCACCGTCTCCGGCCGGCCCTCGGCGGTCCCCGGGGTGGAGAACATGGTCGGCTCGTTCATCAACACCCTGCCGGTGCGGGTCTCCGCGCGGCCGGCGGAGTCCTGGGCGCGGCTGCTTCAGCGGCAGCAGCGCCGCCAGGTCGACCTGCTCGACCACCACCACGTCACGCTCGCCGACGCCCGGGCGCAGTCCAAGGTGACCGGCGAACTGTTCGACACCCTGGTCGTGTTCGAGAACTATCCGGTGGAGGCCGACGGCCTCGGCGAACTCGCCGAGGGCCTGCGGGTCACCGGCGCGGTCGGCCAGGACGCGACCCACTACCCGCTGAGCCTGTTCCCGGCGCCGGGCCGGCGCATGCGGATCCGGCTCGGCTACCGCCCGGACCTGTTCGACCGGGAGCGCGCGCAGGGCATCCTGGACGCGCTGGTCGGCATCCTCACCCGGATCCACGCCGACCCCGAGGCACCCGTCGGCCGCGCCCAGGCCCTGCCCGCGGCCGAACGCCACCGGCTCCTGACGGAGTGGAACGACACCGCGGTGCCCGTCGGCGACGCGTCCCCCGTCGACGCCTTCCAGCGGAACGCGGCGCTCACCCCGGACGCCGTCGCCGTGATCGACGCGGACGGCGAGGTCTCCTACCGGGAGCTCGACGAACGCGCAGGCCGGCTCGCCCGCCACCTCGCGGCGGCGGGCGTCGGACCGGAGTCGTGGGTCGCCGTGGCCCTGCCGCGCGGGGCGGCACTGCTGACGGCGCTGCTCGCGGTCCTCAAGACGGGCGGCGCCTACGTCCCGCTGGACCCGGAGTACCCGGCCGAACGGATCGGCTACATCCTCGACGACGCCCGTCCCGGCGTGCTGCTGACCGACTCCTCGGTGACCGGCCTGCCCGAGGCCCCCGGGGTGCGGCGCATCGTGCTGGACGAGGCCTCCGTCACCGACGCGCTCGCCCAGCTGCCCGGCGACGGTCCGGGCGACACCGACCTGACCGCGCCGGTCCGTCCGGCCAACCCGGCCTACGCGATCTACACGTCCGGCTCCACCGGCCGGCCCAAGGGCGTCGTGGTCTCCCGCGCCAACATCGCCAACCTGGTCGCCGACATGCGGACCCGGTTCGGCGTCGCGGCCGCCGACCGGCTGGTCGCGGTCACCACCGTCGCGTTCGACATCGCCGCGCTGGAGCTGTTCGTTCCGCTGAGCGCGGGCGCCACCGTGGTCATCGCCTCCCGCGAGCAGGTGCTGGACCCGGCGGCGCTCGGCCGCCTGATCACCGGCACCGGCGCCACGATCATGCAGGCGACCCCCACCCTGTGGCAGGCCCTGGTCTCCGAGCGGCCGAAGGCCCTGACCGGACTGCGGGTCCTGGTCGGCGGCGAACCGGTGCCGGCGGGCCTGGCCACGCGGCTGTGCGAACTGGCCGCCGAGGTCACCAACGTGTACGGCCCGACCGAGACCACGGTCTGGTCCACCGCCGCCCGGCTGGGCACCCGGCCGGGGCTTCCGCCGATCGGCCGGCCGATCGCCAACACCCGCGTCTACGTGCTGGACTCCGCCCTCTCCCCCACCCCGGCCGGCGTCGCGGGCGACCTGTATCTGGCGGGCGACGGAGTGGCCCGCGGCTATGCGGGACGGGCCGGCCTGACCGCCGAGCGGTTCACCGCCGACCCGTTCGGCGTGGCGGGCTCCCGCATGTACCGCACCGGCGACGTGGCCCGCTGGGCGGACGACGGCCAGCTGGAGTTCGTCGGCCGGGTGGACGACCAGGTGAAGATCCGCGGCTTCCGGGTCGAACCCGGCGAGATCGAGGCGGTGCTGACCGAGCACGAGGACGTCTCCCAGGCCACCGTGGTCGTCAGGGCCGACGAGTCGGGCGAGAGCCGCCTGGCCGCCTACCTGGTCCCGGTCTCCGGCCGGACGGTGCCGGCGGTGGACGCGCTGCGCGCCCACGCGGCGGCCCGGCTGCCCGACTACATGCTGCCGGCCGTCTTCGTCCCGCTGGACACGCTCCCGCTGACCCCCAACGGCAAGGTGGACCGGGGGGCGCTGCCCGCCCCCGACTTCACCGCGCTGGTCACCCGCCAGGGCCCGCGCACCCCGCAGGAGGAGATCCTGTGCGGGCTGTTCGCGGAGATGCTCAACCTGCCTTCGGTCGGCGTCCACGACAACTTCTTCGAACTGGGCGGCCACTCGCTGCACGCCACCCGGGTGGTCAGCCGGATCAGATCGGTCTTCGAGGTCGAACTGCCGCTGCGGGAGCTGTGGGAGGCACCCACCGTCGCGGAACTGGTCGGCCGGATCGGTGGCGCCGCCGGCGCCCGCGCCACCCTGCGGCCCTGGGAGCGTCCCGCGGAGATCCCCCTGTCCCACGCGCAGCGCCGGCTGTGGTTCATGAACCGCTTCGAGCAGACCAGCACCGCCCACAACATCGTCCTGGCGGTGCAGATCAGCGGGCCGCTGGACATCGACGCGCTGCGCACCGCCGTACGGGACGTGGTCGCCCGGCACGAGAGCCTGCGCACCGTCTTCCCGGACCGGGACGGCGAGCCGCGCCAGGAGATCCTCTCCCCGGACCGGGGCTGCGAGTTGGCTCTGGTCCGCACCACGGCGGAAGACCTGGACACCGCCATCGCGGCGGCGTCCGCGCAGAGCTTCGACCTGGCCACCGAGACCCCGCTGCGGGTCACGCTGTTCGAGACCGGACCCGAGTCGCACGTCCTGCTGACCGTGCTGCACCACATCGCAGGCGACGGCTGGTCGCTCGACCCGTTCTCCGCCGACCTGGCACGCGCCTACACCTCGCGGGCCGCCGGCGAGGCGCCCGACTGGCAGCCGCTGCCGGTGCAGTACGCCGACTACACCATGTGGAACTACGAGATCCTGGGCTCCGAGGACGACCAGGACAGCCTGATCCACCGGCAACTGGACTTCTGGAAGGAGACGTTGTCGGGCCTGCCGGACGAACTGCGCCTGCCCACCGACCGGCCCCGGCCGGCCGAGGCCGACTACCGGGCGGACTCGGTGCTGGTGCACCTGCCGGCCGAGCTGCACCGCCAACTGGCCGCGCTGGCCCGGCAGACCGGCACCACGCTGTTCATGGTGCTCCAGGCGGGCCTGGCCTCGCTCCTTTCCGCGCTGGGCTCGACCTCCGACGTGGTGCTGGGCAGCCCGATCGCGGGCCGCACGGACGACGCGCTGGAGCGGGTCGTCGGCTTCTTCATCAACACGCTGGTGCTGCGCACCGACCTGTCCGGCGACCCGACCTTCAACGCACTGCTGGGCCGGGTGCGGGAGACGGACCTCGCGGCCTACGCCCACCAGGACGTGCCGTTCGAGCGGCTGGTCGAGGTGCTCAACCCGGAGCGCTCGCTGGCCCGCCACCCGCTCTTCCAGGTCTCGCTGGCGCTCCAGAACACGCCGGAGAGCAGCATGGGCCTTTCCGGCCTTGACTGCACCGTACGTCAAGTGCCCGTCAAGTCCACTCAGTTCGACCTCTCCCTCAGCTTCAACGAGAGCGTCGACCGCGAAGGTGAACTCCAGGGGATCAGCGGCCTCGTGGAGTTCCGCCTCGACCTGTTCGACCGCTCGACCGTCGAGGAGCTGGGCGAGCGGCTGGTCCGCTTCCTGGAAGCCGTGGCCGCCGACCCGGAACTTCCCGTGCGGGCGGTCGATGTGCTCTCGGCACCCGAGCGGCGACGGTTGCTGCACGACTGGAACGACACGGCGCGCGGTGATGTGCTGCCGGTGACGTTCCCGCAGTTGTTCGCCACGTCCGTGGAACGGGACCCGGACGCGGTCGCGGTCGTGCACGGCGAGGAGTCACTGACGTACCGGGAGACGGACGAACGAGCCAACCGGCTCGCCCGCGTCCTCATCGACGCCGGAGTGGGCCCCGAACGCCTCGTAGCGTTGGTGCTGCCCCGCTCGGTCGAGATGGTCGTGGCCCAACTCGCCGTGCTCAAGGCCGGCGGCGCCTACCTGCCCGTCGACCCCGACTACCCGCTCGACCGCATCGCGTACATCCTCGGCGACGCCGCACCCGCCCTCATCCTCTCCACCGAAGCAACCGCCGAGCGGCTGGCCGGTGTGGGCGGCGGAGCACACTGGCTGACCGTCGACACCAACCCCGGCACGGACGGATCCCCGGTCAGCCCCCCTGCTCTACGACCGGACCACCCCGCCTACGTCATCTACACCTCCGGATCCACCGGACGCCCCAAGGGCGTGGTCGTCTCCCACCGAGGCCTGGCCGCCTTCACCACCTCCTGCGTCGAACGCTTCACCGCCCACGCCGACTCACGCGTACTCCTGTTCTCCTCACCCAGCTTCGACGCCTCCGTACTCGAACTCTGCACGGCCATCGGCGCCGGTGGCACCCTCGTCGTCCCACCCCCCGGCCCCCTGGTCGGCGAAACCCTCGTCGAAGTCCTCCGCGACCACCGGGTCACCCACGCCCTCATCCCCCCGGCCGCACTCGCCAGCGTCCCCACCGAAGCAGCCACCCACCTCACCCACTTCCAGACCCTGATCGTCGGCGGCGACGCCTGCCCACCCGAACTCGTCGCCCGCTGGGCACCCGGCCGCCGCATGGTCAACGCCTACGGCCCCACCGAAGCCACCGTCGCCGCCACCATCAGCACACCCCTCACCGCCGACGGCCCTGTGCCCATCGGCACCCCCGTCATCAACAC
>NZ_JBQRUW010000060.1:0-90094 GCF_052663305.1 Streptomyces cyslabdanicus | reverse complement strand
AACTGGGGTAGCTCGCGCTGATGTTCCAGGTCGCGATGATCTTCTCCGGCGACGGAACGTTCATCGTCACCGTCCAGTTGCTCGAACCGCTCACCGACACGTTCAGGTTGTAGCGGTCGCTCCACTGTTCGGCCGCGGACAGCGTCGCGGTGCACCCACCGGTGCCACCACCGCCGCCACCGCCGCCGGAGCCGCCTCCGTCGGGGGCCACGGCGCGGCCCGTCTGCGGGGAGATCATGCCGGAGCACAACCCCTTGGCGGCCAGCGTCTGCGCGATCCGCGGGATCGCGGCGCGCGTGTTGGCGGGCCACTCGTGCATCAGGATGATCTGGCCGTTGCCGAGCCGGGAGACGGCCTGCACGATCGCGTCGGTGCTCGCGCCGTTCCAGTCCTGCGAGTCGACGTCCCAGATGATCTCGGTCAGGCCGTACTTGGCCTCCACCGACTTCAGGGTCGCGTTGGTCTCGCCGTAGGGCGGCCGGAACAGCTTGGGCGTGCCGCCGCCAGCGGCGGCGATGGCCTGCTGGGTCCGGGAGAGTTCCGAGTCGATCTGTGCCTGGCTCTGCTGGGTCAGGTGCGGGTGGGTGTAGCTGTGGTTGCCGACCCACATGCCGGCGTCCACCTGGGCCCGCACCTGGGCCGGGTAGGAGGCCGCGAACTGGCCCTCGTTGAACATCGTGGCCCGCAGCCCGTTCTGCTTCAGCGCGTTGAGCAGGGCCGGGGTGTTGTCGTTGGACGGACCGTCGTCGAAGGTGAGTCCGACGTAGCCGTTGCAGGTGGCCGCGTACGACGGAGCGGCGTCGACGGCGAGGGAGCCCGCCGCGGCCAGTGCCGCGACGGCCAGTCCCGCGACCACGGACCGCGGTGACGCGAGTGGTCTGGTTCTCATGCGGCGTGGGACCTTTCTGAAGAGGCCTTCGGGGTCGGCGGGGTCAGCTCGCACTGCAGGAGACCGTCGGCCAGGTCCAGGTGCCGTTGGTCTGGATGGTCACACCCCAGTTGTTGCCGTTGCCGTTGGGCTTGGCGACCAGCACCTGTGAACTGGGGTAGCTCGCGCTGATGTTCCAGGTCGCGATGATCTTCTCCGGCGACGGAACGTTCATCGTCACCGTCCAGTTGCTCGAACCGCTCACCGACACGTTCAGGTTGTAGCGGTCGCTCCACTGCTCGGCCGCGGAGAGGGTCGCGGTGCAGCCGCCACCACCACCGGTTCCACCACCGTTACCGCCGCCGGTTCCACCACCGTTGCCGCCACCGCCGGAGCCGCCGTCGCTCACCGTGACGTTGGAGTTCCCGCTGCTCTGGTAGCCCTCGGTCGCGAGGATCATGTAGTTGAAGCTGCCCAGCTTCATGCCCTTGCTCGCCCAGGCGTCGAAGTGGTTGCCGGTGGTGATGGTTCCCCCGGTCTTCTTCGACTGGCGGACGCTCCAGTACTGGTCGAAGGTCCGGGTGCCCTCGATGGAGGGGGCGTTGACCCGCGTCGTCTTGTAGATGTCGTAGGTGCCGCCGTCGCTGGTGACGGTGCCCATGAACGTTCCGGTGGGCCGGTAGGTGCCCCAGTTGTCGACGACGTAGTACTCCACGAGCGGGTTGGTGGTCCACCCGTAGAGGGCCAGGTAGGCGTTGCCGGACGGGTTGAAGCTGCCCGAGTAGTTGACCGCCTTGCGTCCGCCGGTGGCCCAGCCCTTGCCGGCCACGAAGTTGCCGACGTTGCTCCACTGGGTGCTGTAGTTGCCGCCGGAGCCCAGGTTCATGGAGACCGAGCCGCCGCCGTCGGTCCAGAACGAGTAGTAGTAACCGTTGTTGGTGCCGGTCTGGTTCGACGTGATGACCGTGTCGGCGCTGGCGGTGCCCGGCAGAGTCATCGCAGCCATGACAACCAGGGCGGCGGAGCAGAGGCTCCGGATGAACCATGTGAAGCGACCGTGTCTGCGGCCGTTCGCCTGGACGAGGGTGTTCATGTCCGTGCTTCCTCCTCGTGAAGGGGTGGGGGGGCAGCACGGCAGAACCGCGGGGAACGGCCGGCTGCCAGGAGGTGACGCAGCGGTGAGAAGTGTTGAGCCGGGCCGGTCAGCTGTCAACAGTTTCGGTCGTAATTTCGAAACGTTCGCTCGACACGGAGGCCTTGAGGAAGCACGTTTTCCCTGTACAGAGCCATAGTTGCCGGAGCCGCCCGGGCATGCTCGACTCGACCGCCAAGCCCTAGATCAACTTTCGGCCCAACATCATCGAAAGTTTCGGGAATTCCCTCGGGCCCCCGCGCTCCGGGTCGTCCGGTACAGGCTCCAGGACCCTGGCCCGTACGGTGCTCGAGCCGATCTCCACCAGGACGGTGCGCGCCCCGCCGGGGTCCGGGAGGGCGAGCTCCAGCGAGGCGTCCGGTTCGGTCCGGGCCACGGCGGCGCACCACAACGCGACCGTGGCCGGATCCCGGCCGCCGGGCGCCTCGACGGGCACGGTCGCGGAGTCTCCGCCCAACGGCCGCCGGCCCGCCGGCCGCGCACCGCGCTCGACGGCCGCCCGCCACAGCGTGTCCAGGTCCGCCGCGTGCACGGTCCGCCCGACCCGGTCCCCGAGCAGGTGTCCCGCGGACGGCCAGGACCGGACCCGCGGTCCCGACCGGGGCCCCAGAAGCCGTTCGGTCCTCGCCGCGCGGGTGGCCAGAACCGTACCGGCCGGGCGGGGCCAGGACGTCCTCCCAGCACGGCAAACCGGGCCGCTCCCGGCGGCTGTGCCCCGTCCTAGTGCCGCGGCGGGCAACGTTTGCCCGTCAAGGAGCGGCGTCCGGTGCGTGCTCTGGGGGTCCCCCCTGCTCGAAGAGCTTGGGGGAGTGCCGGCCGGAAGTCCTCGTACTGGATGTACTCGGGCTTTCGGCCGGTGCGGCGAGTGGGGGTCCCCCCTGCTCGAAGAGCTTGGGGGAGTGCCGGGCGTCGCGACGGGGCAAACGTTGCCTGTCGCGGCACTAGTGCCCCGCGCCTCGACCCTCGTCGGCCCCCCGCTCGCCCCGGAGGGATGACGCGGCCGGACTCCCGGTTGCAGGGACGGGCCCCCCGGTCGCGACCGCGAGCGCCCGCCGCGGTCGCAGCACTCCCGCCGTCACCGCCGCGACGGCGCAGCAGGCCACGGGGAGGAAGAAGGTCAGGTTCAGCGGGATCAGGCGGGTGAGCCACCCGATCACGGCCGGTCCCGCGAGCATGCCGAGGTAGCCGAGCCCGGCGACCTTGGAGACGTTGGCACCGGCGGCGTCGGCTTCGGCATGACCGGCGGCGCTGAAGAGCTGGGGGACGCAGCCGGAGAGGCCGGCGCCGAAGAGCGCCCAGCCCGCCAGGGCGAGCGGAACCCACGGCGACAGGGCGGCCGCGGTCATGCCGACGGCGGCCACCGCGCCGCCGTGGCGCAGGATCGCGGCGGGGCCGAAGCGGGCCGAAAGGCGGTCGGCGAGGAGGCGGCCGATGGTCATCGTCGCGGCGAACGCGCCATAGGCGAAGGCCGCGGTGCTGTCGGAGGCGCCGAGAACGGTCCGCAGGTGCAGCACGCTCCAGTCGTTGGCGACCCCCTCGCACAGCATGACCAGCAGCGCGAGGACGGCCAGGATCCAGATGCGGGTGCCCGCCGGGGCCGCCTGCCCGGCCGGCCCGCCAGACCCGGACCTGGCCTCGTGCTCGGCTCCGCGCTCGGCTCCCGCTTCCGTGGCCGGCCTCGCGGCGGCGGGCAGCAGCCCCCGGGCGGCGCACACGGAGACCAGCACGCCCAGCACGGCCGCCGCGCCGAGCGTCGCCGCCGGGGTCCAGCCCGCGCTCGCGACGGCGGCCCCCGCGAGGGCGGCCACCACGCCACCGACGGAGAACGTGGCGTGGAAGGCGGACATCACCGGGCGTCCGTACGCCTTCTCGACCTGGACGGCGTGGGCGTTCATGCTCACGTCCAGGCAGCCGTTGCCGAAGCCGAGCACGATCAGGGCACAGGCGAGCATCCACGGCTCGGAGGCCAGTCCGGGCAGCGCCAGGGCGGCACTGCACAGCACACCGGAGGCGGGCACGACGATCCGGGTGCCGAGGCGGTCAGCGACCGGTCCTGCCACCTGCATCCCCACGAAGGCGCCCGCCCCGAGCAGGAGCAGGAAGCCGCCCAGGACGGCGTGGCTGACGCCGACGCGGTGCTCGATGGGCGGGATCTGCACGATCCACATCCCGAGCAGGGTCCCGTTGAGGATGAAGTACGCGAAGGTCGCCAGACGTGCGGCGCGCAGGGAGAGCTGCATGGACCGAACGTATCGAACACAAAGCATGTTTGAAAAGCGCCTGTTCTCACAGGGTTTCTGTTTGTCAGCGCATGGTGTTCAATCGCGGGCATGGGGAACACGGGCCGTCTGAGGCAGATCACGGACGCGGTGCGCGAGGCGGGCAGCCTCGGCGTCGGCCAGCTGGCCGAACTCACCGGAGCCTCGGAGATGACCATCCGCCGCGACCTGGAGGCCCTGGCCGCCCAGGGCGTGCTGGAACGCTTCCGGGGCGGCGCCCGCAGCCTGTTGCTGCGCGGCGAGGAGCCCCCCTTCGACCTGCGCGCGCAGGAGGGCGCGGAGGCCAAGCGGCGCATCGGCGCGGACGTGGCCGCGCTGATCGCCGACGGGGAGACGGTGGTCCTCGACAGCGGCACCACCTGTCTGGAGGTGGCCCGTGCGCTGCGTGGCCGGCGGGTGACCGTGATGCCGCTGTCGCTCCAGGCCGTCCAGGTGCTCGCCGACAGTCCCGGGCAGACCACGCTCCTGGTGCCCGGCGGCCGGCCCCGCCCCGGCGAGGGGGGCCTCACCGGACCCCTGACCCTGGCCTCTCTGGCGGCCCTGCGCTTCGACACCGCCGTCATCGGCTGCTGCGGGCTCACGGCACAACAGGGCCTGACCGCCTACGACCTGGACGACGCGGCGGTGAAGCGGGCCGCGATCGACTCCGCCCGACGGGTGCTCGCCGTGGCCGACGGCAGCAAACTGTCCCGGACGGCGCACGCCTTCGTCGCGCCGGTCGCGCGGTTGCACACCCTCGTCACCGACGGTTCCGCGCCACCGGATGCGATCGAGGCGATCCGCGCCGCGGGCACCGTCGTCAACACCGCGCGGTAGGAGTGACGTTGACCAGCCGTGTCCTTCTCGTCTCGCCCGCGACGAGCCCGTCGCTGCGTCAGGCCCGGTTCGACGACGGCGACGCGATCGACGCCGGCGGGGCGGCCGGGGCCCGTTCGGCGGCCGGATCGCTGCCCGCGGCGGCCCGCGTGCTCCTGTCTCCGAGCCGGCGCTGCCGGCAGACGGCCTCGGCGCTCGGCCTCGACGGTGTGGTGGCGGCGGAGTTGACGGGTCTGGACCCGGGCCGCTGGCGGGGCCGCACCCTGGAGGAGGTGATGGCCACCGAGCCGGAGGCGGTGGGCCGCTGGCTCACCGACCCCGGCTGCGCACCGCACGGCGGGGAGTCGGTGCGGGACGTGTGCGAGCGGGTCGGGCGCTGGCTGGACACCGCACGGGACCTGGACGGCCGTACGCTCGCCGTGGTCGAGCCGGAGGTCGTACGGGCCGCCGTCGTCCGGGTACTGGGGCTGCCCGCGGCCGGCTTCTGGCGGCTGGACATACCGCCGTTGACGGCCACGGAACTCAGCGGACGGGCCGGTCGCTGGAATCTGCGGCTCGGACAGCCGCTGGCGGCGCGCTGAGGAACGCGACAGGGCCCCCGGGACGGTTCCGGAAGGGCCCTGTCGTGTACGGGAGGGTTCAGTGCGCGGCCGGCACCGGCTGCCCGGACGCGGCGGTCGCGGGCCTGGGATGCAGCAGTCGCTCGGCCAACTCGCCGAAGAGCAGCCCGAAACCGCCCCACAGGACGGTCTGCATGGCCAGGGCGGAGAGCCGGAACCGCCACAGCACGGCGGCCGGGAAGTCCGCCGGCACCTCGTTGACGACCGGCAGGAAGGCGTACGCGAGGCCGATCACCACGGCGAAGACGGCCACCGCGGCCACCGTCGCGTACCACGTGCCCAGAGCGGGCGCGAGGCGCTTGCCCAGGATGGTGGCGCCGATCGCGAGCAACACGCTGAGCAGCATCATCAGGAAGTACAGGGTCGTCCGCTTGCCGATGGTGTCTTCCTCGCCGACCGCGGGCGGGTTGGCCGGGTACTTCAGGAACGGCACGACGTACACGGCCAGCAGCGCGCAGCCGGACAGCAGCAGCGCGGTCGCCCGCGGGGAGAAGCGGCCCACGCGGCCCAGCGCGAAGCAGAAGGCGAGCGCGGCGATGCCGCCGAAGGCGACCCCGTAGACGAGGACGCCGGTGGCGAGACCGGCGGTGGACTGGAGGGAGCGGGAGACGACTTCCATCTCGTCGTGCGAGTGGGCGTGCGCCTCCTCGAATCCGATCGCCTTGTCGACGAGCGGCTCCCCGAGGAAGTAGGCGACGACGAGGGCGAGCACACCGGCGGCGAGGCCGGCGAGCATGCCCCGCACCAGGAGGTTTCTTACCGTTGCGGAGTTCATGAGCGTGCGGCGTCCCTCGCGTCAGTGGCAGGGGAAGCCGAGCAGGTGGCGGGCGTCGTGCACCCACTCGTGAACGTCCGTGCCGCTGA
Organism: Streptomyces cyslabdanicus; assembly: GCF_052663305.1. Lineage (NCBI taxonomy): Bacteria > Bacillati > Actinomycetota > Actinomycetes > Kitasatosporales > Streptomycetaceae > Streptomyces > Streptomyces cyslabdanicus. The sequence goes on along the minus strand of NZ_JBQRUW010000060.1, from coordinate 83,494 downwards.
ACACGGAGGTGGCGCCCTGCTCGGCGCCGACGAAGTACAGCAGGACCAGCATGAGAACGCCGAAGAAGACCGCCCAGGGAGCAATCGCCTTGAGCGGCACTGTGGCGGGAACGGCGGGGGTGGCAGTCGGCTGGGCGACGGTCTGCGCCATGGCAGAACCTCCTCTGGGAGTTCGCGTCCCATCTCGGTGGTACACAGGACGACAGCCACGGGTCTGACTCACGAGCGCTTCAGCGGGCGTTCGCATACAGTGGCGCGACCGTGCCGGATTCCCACCGGCTTCCGTCGTACCGTCGTCGACATCGCACAGACGGTATCGCGTGCCGCCCGCCCGGCCAAGACCATGCCCCCGGACGTGATCTCCTCCGCCGGCGAACGCGTCGACGAGGACCAGGCCCCGGCCCCCGGCCCCCCTGTGGCAAGATGCGCTCTCGATCCGCACGCACCACCCCGGAGGGACGAGCCCCGTGCTCACGTCGTACGCCGACCATTTCGACACGCCCGCCGGGTACCTGGACTTCGCGCGCTTCGGGCCGCCCTCCCGGGACGCCGTCACCGCCACCGCGCGTGCCCTGGAGGCGTCCGCCCGCGCCGACCACACGACCGTGGACACCCTGATGCGCGCGGAGGACACCGCACGGGAGACGGCCGCCCGCCTCGCGGGCGCCGACGCCCGGCACACCGTGCTGCTCCCGAACGCGTCCACCGGTCTGTTCCACGCCGCGCTCGGTGTACGGCAGGGCGTGGTCCTCGCGCCACGTACCGACTTCCCCGCCAACCACTACCCGTGGCGCCGCTCCGCGGATCTGGGCCGGGCCACGCCGCGCTGGCTCGACCCCGCTCCCGGCTCCGGCGTCACCCCCGACCTGGTCCGCGCCGCGCTGAGCGACGACGTCGTGGCCGTGTCGGTCAGCGCCGTGGACTTCCGCACCGGGTTCCGTGCCGACCTGGCGGCGCTGCGCGAGGCGATCGGACCCGACCGGCTGCTGATCGTGGACGCCATCCAGGCGTTCGGGGTCGCCGCCCTGCCCTGGGACGCCGCCGACGTGGTGGTCGCGGGCGGCCAGAAGTGGCTGCGGGCCGGATGGTCGACCGGCTTCGCCACCCTGTCCGACCGCGCCCTGGAATCCCTGGAGCCGGTCCTCACCGGCTGGACGGGCGTCGAGGACGTGGGCCTCTTCGACGGGGCCGAGCATCCGCCGGCGCCGGACGCACGACGGTGGTCGATCACCAATCTGAGCCCGGTGACGGCCGCCGCGTTCGCGGCCGCGCTGGACGTCGTCGAGCGGCACACCGTCGACGCGATCGAGACCGCGATCGCCACACGGATCGCCGAACTCACCGAGGCCGTCCAGGAGTGCGGCGGCCGCGTCCTGTCCCCCGCCGACCCGGCACGGCGCGCGGGCATCCTCTCCTTCACCGTGCCGGACCAGGATCCGTCCCTGGTCGCCAAGGCGCTGCACGCCGAGGGTGTCACCGCGACGGTGCGCGCCGACTCGCTCAGGCTCTCCCCGCACGCCTCGACCCCGCCGGAGGCAACCGAACGGGTCGCCGCCGCGCTGTCGTCCCTGAAGGGGTGAGCCCGCGGCTCGGCGAACGGCTCAGCGAACGAGGCGACGCTGCCGGGAACTTCGGCCCGATTACGGCGGGCCGAGTTCTTTCCCGTGCTCCGGGCCGCGCCGTCACCACTCGTCGTCGTCGTGGCCGTTGAGCACCCTGAAGCTGCCCACGACGCCGTCGTCGCCGAACATCAGACCCCCGTTGACGGTACGGGTCACCACGCCGTTGGTGTCGCCGTGGGGGCCCACGGTGGCGACCGGAGCGCCGTTGTCACAGGTGAAGCCGCGGAAGACCTCGACGGTCTTCCAGCTGTCGTTGAAGACGTTGAAGCTGCTGGAGCCCAGTCCGCTGGCCGCGGTGATGCAGCCGTCGGCGGCGGCGGAGTACGCACGGTCGTTGAAGTAGACCCTCCCCTCGTCCCGATGGCCGCGGTCACGCCCGCCGCCCTCGCGGTCGCGGCCCTCGCCCCCGCGGTCCCCGCCCTTCTCCTCGTTCGCGCTGCCGGCGACCGGACGGGCCGGGGCGGGGGCGGCCTGTTGGACGGGCTTGGCCGCCGGCCGGACGGATACGGCCGCCTTGTGAGCAGACGCGGACGCCGGGGCGGATCCGGATGTCATCGCGTAGGTGATACCGCTGGCTGTGAGGAGTGCCGCGCCTACTCCGGCAGCGGCCACAGCAATGGTGCGCGTGCGCATGTCGCTTCTCTCTGTCTCACGGACGTCGGCCGGGCGACCGACCTGCGACGAACGTAACGAGAGCCCCCATTACTGTCATTTCAGATAGGTCCCAGGCGTGACATCGTGAGCCCAGCCAGGCGAAAACACGGCGTGGCGCGTGTCATCCGGGGTTCTCCCCCGTCCGGTCGAACGCGCAGTTCGCCTTCCGGGCACGCGGGGGCGGCAGGCGGAACAGGCCCCTCAGGCCGCGCAGAGCCTCGCTGTCGCCGGACGCCGACGCCACACCGCTCTCGATCGCCTCGGCGAACGTGAGGTCCTGGCCGGTCAGACGGAGGAACGCCTCCTGACTGATCGTGATGGTCGCGTCGGGATGCTGGGCCGGTCCGTGCAGCGCCTCGATCGTCCCGTCGTCGATCCGGGCGTGGAAGAACTCGTCGTCGACGCGGAACTCGTACACCGCGCGGAGTCCGGCGGCGGCCTCGGCGTCGAAGCAGGCCCGCAGGCCGAGCACGGCCCAGCCCGGATGGAACGTCTCGGTCGCGCGCCGTTCGCCCATCGCCCACTTCAGGCCCCACCGGGCAAGCTCCAGGATCGTCGGGCCGAGTTCCTCGCCGGCCTCGGTGAGGGCGTACGCGGGAGTCCGGGCGGGCGGCGGGAGCGTGATCTTGTGCGCCAGCCCCTCGCGTTCCAGATGCTTCAGGCGGGCGGCCAGCAGTCCGGTGCCGAGGCCGCGCAGGCTGGCCTGCAGGTCGCCGAACCGCTTGGGCCCGGTCAGCAGCTCGCGGATCAGCAGCAGCGTCCAGCGCTCGCCGACGAGGTCGAGGGTGCGCGCGGTCGCGCAGTACTGGTTGTACGTCCGCTGTTCCACTTCGTCATTCTAAACTTCGCGCTTCCCGTTCCTGAATGAACGAGCCTCCAGGAGCATCCGGGCGAGCGGCTCCGGATCGGTCAGCATCACGTCGTGCGGGCCGTCCAGCCCGCGCGTCCGGTACCCGACGGCCTCGCCGAACCGGCCGAACGGGTAGGTCTGCGGCTTGCAGAAGACGGCCGTTCCGGGAATCCGGTCGACGGCCCCGCTCAGGCGGGTGGGCTCGGTGAAGCTGCGCAGTGGCTGGGGGAGCAGGCGCGCGGCCAGCCAGGCCGCGTTGTCGGCCCCGACGATGCCGAACGCCGCCGGGGGCGGGGCCGGGATCCGCCACCCGTCCCCGAGCGTCTGGGCCGCCGTACGGACCGCGTCGACGAAGGCGCCTGGGGCCAGGCTGAACATGCTGGCGCCATCGAGCCCCGCCCATCCGTCCACCAGGACGATGTGGCCGACGGCGTCGGGCCGCGCGTCGGCCGCCTCCCGTACGACCAGGCCGGCGTAACTGTGCCCGACCAGCACGAGCTCGCCCTCCTCGTGAACGGCGTCGAGGGCGGCGACGACCGCCTCGGCGTGGTCGTGGAGCCCGTGGTCCCCGACGGTGCTGAGGTCCGGGGTGAGCGTGCGAGCCCCGGCGGCGTGCAGCAGGGGGACGATTCGGTCCCAGGCCCATGGGCCGTGCCAGGCACCGTGCACGAGAACGAACGTGGTCATCGGAGATCCTCCTCGCGAAGCGGTGGCGGAACCCGGTCGGCGAACTCCTCGAGTCCCGCGTCGTGGTCATCGGCCGCCAGACGGATCACGAGGCGGCGGGCGCCGGCCGCGGAGCGGCCGTTCAACCAGTCGGCATCTTGCCGATCCTAACCATTGACTTCTTGTTTTTGAAGTGTCAGATTCGAATTACGGTAGCGACACGAGGGGGTTCAGGATGAGCAAGGCGCTGTACACGGCCCAGGCGCACGTCACCGGAGGCAGGAACGGCCACGGGCGCACGCACGACGGACGACTGGATCTGGACTTGCGGCAGCCCAAGGAACTGGGCGGGGACGGTGAGGGCACGAACCCCGAGCAGCTCTTCGCGATCGGGTACGCCGCCTGTTTCGGCGCGACGCTCGCCCTGGTCGGGCAGCGCGGCAGGCTCAAGGCGGACGACGCGGAGGTCGACTCGTCGGTCTCGCTGATCCCGATCGACGGCGGTCGCTTCAAGCTCGCCGTCGAGCTGCGCGTCTCGCTGCCTTCGGTCACCGACGATCAGGCCGTCGAACTGGTCAGGACGGCCCACCAGGTGTGCCCGTACTCCAACGCCACGCGCGACAACATCGACGTGACCCTGCAGATCAACGGCACACGCCTGTGACACCGGCCCCGCTCCGAGATCCGGAAGCCCCGAGAGTCGGAGCCCGCGAGACAGGCCCGGGCCAGCCGCGCTCGAGGGAGGCCAGTACGGCGAGGAAGCGCCGGCTGTTCGCCGCCCGAACTGCGCTTCAACGGCTGTGAGATGACGTGCGGGCCCCCATCGCGGTGCCCCCGGCGGCGACGGCGTACCGACTCGATGAAGTGCTCCGCGTCGCGGACCGAGTCCTTCAGCAGATGGCCGACGTCGCCGCTGCTGTCCGCCGGGGCCTTCCGCGCCGGACCCCGCCGCGGCCGGAGTCGGCTTCTACCGGTGATGCCGGCCGTGCCCGGAGCCGGGGACCGTCACCGGTGTCCCGCGGAAGCAGCCGATCGAGTACGGATACTCGCCGTTGAGGTGGTAGTGGTACATGACGATCTTCCGGCCGTCCCACATGATCGCGTGCGTGTGGCCGTGGCAGACATCCAGGTCCCGGTTCCTGACGATCTTTCCGTCCTCGCCGCGCGGCCCGTAGATCCCGAAGCCGTCGATGGCGTATCCCACGAGCGGTGAGTGTCGGCCACGGGCATGCGCAGGCCCTCTGGAAGCCTTGCCGAAGCAGGTCTGCGAGGGGCCGTGGTAGTGGTACTGCGTGTCGTACGGATGGCCCCAGCAGCGGTCGAGGGGCAGGGCCGCGTTCGGGTCGACCGGGCGGTCCTGCGCGTCGGTGGCCACCTCCAGGTGGAAGGTGCCGCCCGCCAGGGCCATCCCCGTCGTCAACTGGTCGATGCACGTGGGCTTCGCCGCGACGGACGGATTGCGCGGAACGGTGACATCGAGGTTCCACGGCTTGATGGGGATCGCAGCGGCATTGGGGTACCCGTGCGCGGGGATCTCCGCGTAGTACTTGTAGGCGGGGGTGCCCTTCTGGACGGGGAAGTGCCCGGTCGCATGGTCCGGGAGCCCGTTGCCCTTGAAGTGCCTCTTGGTCGCGGTCGTCGTCACCCGCAGCCTGCTGTGCCAGCGCATGGTCCCCGACACGAAGGGGCGCTTGAGCACGTCGATCACACCGTGCGCGTCGATCCACGGGCGGTCGGGCCGGGTGAGGGTTCCCCCGCGGCAGGCATACAGGGTGTCACGCGCGGGTGACGCGATCGACGTGCCGGTGGCGGGTGTGTACAGGCGCGTGATCGGGGTGTTCTCGCCCTCGCTCCACGAATCCGTGACCGCCCGCACGGGATGAGTCACGGCAGTGGAACCGGCCGGAGCCATCGACGGACCCACCAGCGTGCAGACCGCACTGGCCGTCACCGCGACAGGTTTGAGCAGGCCATGCATGAATGCTCCCCATCTCAACAAGGACCGGAAGACGTCACACCAGCGGCCCACGTCCCAGCCGCCCGCATCACCTCACCACACCCGCGTGCCGCTGTCCCACCGACACGAACGGGCAACTGAGTGAGCACCCGTCCTGGCTCCATCGCGAGGTCCGGGTGGGCGGCGGCGACCGCCGGCACCTCGTCGAACACGCAGCCCGCCACGGCCAGATGGACGCACTCGCCGTCCGCCCGTCTTCCCCGGGCACGGGGCTCGCCGCCGAACTCCTGGAAGCGGTCACCGCAGACACCCCTGAGGGCCGCTCGGCATCTTCGCCGCACGCGGCCACAGCGTCGTCCCCAGCGGCCCGCTGCCAGGCCCCTCTCCCCCTCTCACCGGTCGGCCACACACCCACCGGAGGCATCGGTGCCACGGAGCCCTCACCGCTGCCTCCCGCGAGACGCAGGCGCCCGCGTCGGACGGGCGATCAGCGCAGTCCGGCGAAGAGGTCGCTCTCGGGTACGGCTGCGCCGGTGGCGTCCTGGACACGCACGAAGGTCTCCATGCCCATGAACTCGCCGAACCTCTCCTTGCCCATCCTGAGGAAGAAGATGTTCTCGCCCTGACTGGCGTGCGCGGCCAGCGCGTCGAACTTCTGACCGCTGAACGCGGTGGTGTCCACCCACGTGGTGATCTCGTCGTCGGGAAGGCCGATCTCGGCCAGCGCGGCGGTCTCGGCGGGATCCGGCTCCGGCATGTCCCCTTGGAACTCGCGCATGATCTCGCCGAACCGCTGCATCCCCGAGCGGGGCACCGTGGTCCAGTACACCTTCGGTGTCAGCGTGGTCATCTCCAGCGCCGCCATCGTGATGCGGTGGGCCTGGATGTGGTCGGGATGGCCGTAGAAGCCGTTCTCGTCGTAGGTGACGACCACATCGGGTCGGTAGTGCCGCATGAGGTCCGCGAGTCGGGCCGCGCCTTCCTGCACAGGCGTCTGCCAGAAGGATCCGGGGGCGTCGTTGCCGGGCCAGCCCATCATCCCGGAGTCGGCGTAGTCCAGCATCTCCAGTTCGCTGACCTTCAGGACCTCACAGCTCGCCTCGAGTTCTTGACGGCGCATCGCGGCGACTGCGGCGGGATCGTGGCCGGGGTCGCCGGGCTTGACGCCTCCGGGTCCGTCTCCGCAACCGCCGTCGGTACACGTCACGAGAACCGTGCGGATGCCTTCCGCCGCGTACCGCGCGAGGACCCCTCCGGTTCCGGTGGCCTCGTCGTCGGGGTGGGCGTGTACGGCCATGAGCGTCAAGGGCCGGTCAGTCATGAAACAGTCCTCCTGCAGACATACGTCCAGATCCGAGTGCGCGGCAGGCGTACCGCGTTCGGGGCCCGGATCCTGGTGGGGCGGACGACCTCGCGGTCGCCGTGTTCCCCGCCCGTGCGGCACCGGTCCCTCGGTCAATGCAACCGAGCCGACCGGACCGTCTGTTCCCGGCGCGGGGCTTGGCCAGGTGGGCATGGCACCTTTCAGGACCTACGAGACGTACTGGACGACGCAGCGCGGCGTGGAGGTGATGGACTACGACTATGCGCGCATGGACCTGACCGTGTACGGCGGCCAGGAACTCTGGGAGGACTCACCACCCGGCTGACTCCAGGCCAAGGACGCACCCCCGGAGCACCCACGCGCAGCAACGGGCGCTCCCGTCCGCCGGTGGTCCTGCATCGAGGCCGGACGTTCCGACGACCTCACACCCCGCCCCTGACAGCGGCGCCGGAGGGGCGCACCGGTTCCCGGCCAGACCCGGCCCAGGCGGCCGACGGCGGTAGAACCGAGGCGAGCCGGTCCCGGGGCGGAGGCGTACTGCCCAACGGGCGTGAGGGAGGCGCCGGAACCCTCGTGGGCATCGCCGCGGTCTGCGCGCTCGTGGGGCACCTGATCACCTCGAGCGGCAACGTCCCGCCGAACAATGCGCTGGAGTCCTCAAGGGGCCGGTGAGCCGCGCGCGACGCACTGTGCACCTACGTGTCGCGCTCACACGGCGAGACGATCGCGTATGAAAGTGAGCCCAGGAGCTATGTTCCGTCTGCCGCTCGAAGACTTCAATGGACTTCCATGAGCACTCAGACACAGAACACCGCACCCATCCTCGTCATCGGTGGCACCGGCAAGACCGGACGGCGCGTCGTCGAGCGCCTGCGGGGACTCGGCCGCGCGGTCCGGGTCGGCTCGCGCGGCAGTGAGATCCCCTTCGTCTGGGAGGACGAGAGCACGTGGGGTGCCGCACTCGACGGAGCCGGCGCCGCGTACGTGACCTACTACCCGGACCTCGCCTTCCCCGGGGCCAAGGAAGCGGTCGGGCGCTTCGCCGCCGTCGCCGTCGAGCGGGGCGTCCGCCGTCTGGTGCTGCTCTCCGGCCGTGGCGAGGAGGGCGCCGTCGCCGGCGAGGAAGCCCTCAAGGCGTCCGGCTGCGACTGGACCGTCGTCCGCGCCAACTGGTTCAACCAGAACTTCAGCGAGAGCTTCTTCCTCGACCCGGTCCGCTCCGGCGAGCTGGCCCTGCCCACCGGTGACGCCGTCGAACCGTTCGTCGACGCCGACGACATCGCCGACGTGGCGGTCGCCGCGCTCACCGACGACCGGCACATCGGCGAGACCTACGAGCTGTCCGGCCCGCGCCTGCTGAGCTTCACCGACATCGCCCGTGAACTGTCTGCGGCCACCGGCCGGACCATCACCTACATCCCGGTCAGCGCCGACGACTACCGCGCGGCCCTGCGCGAGCTGGGCGAGCCGGAGGAGTTCGCCGACCTCTTCACCCTCATCGTCGACGGGCGCAACGCCAGTCTGGTGCACGGCGTCCGCGAGGCGCTCGGGCGGGAGCCCAAGGACTTCGCGAACTACACCAAGGAGGCCGCGGCCACCGGCGTCTGGGACGCCTGACCGAGACGCGCGAGGGAACGGTGTCGCACAGCGGTGGTCCGCCGGCCCCGGTGAACCCGACAGCCGGCGGACCACTTACCGGCCGTGCTCGGCGACGGACCGGCCGAGCCAGGCGCTCCGGCGCCCCAGTGCCGGGGCCCCAGAGAAAAGAGGGACGCGATGGACGGGCTGCTGTGGGAAGGCAAGGGCGTGGCCGGGCTCCCCCGCCACCTGCGGGGATTCGCGCAGACGCACCTCGCGCTGCGGCGCGACTCCAGGCGGCTGGTGGCCGCCGCGCCGCTGCTGACTTCCGCCGGACTGCCCCGGGCCGCGGAGTGGTGGCGGCAGCTGCGGGCCATCCTGGACTGGCACCACCGTACGGAGGACGAGATCCTCTGGCCGGGGCTGATCGAGCACGTGCCGGAGATCGCCGCCGGTTCCCACCGGATGGTGCAGGACCACGTGGTGCTGGACGACTCGATGCTCCGGGTGACCGAGGCGCTTGAGGGCGGACGCGCCGAGCTGATCGGCGGTCCCGTCGACACCTTCGACACCGTCCTCCACCGGCACCTGCACGAGGAGGAGAAGCTGACCTTCCCCGTCTTCGTCCGAGTACCGGCGCATGTGTTCGCGGCCCTGGAGCGCCGTGTCCTCGCGGCGGCGCCCTTCCACGTCAAACGCGTCCTGCCGCCCTGGCTGCTGGACGCGCTCCCGCACCCGGACGGGGTGATGCCCGCACCAGTGCGTCTGATGGGACGGACCGTGCTGGGCGGCGCCTACCGCCGCACGCTCACCGGAATCCTGGAACCACGGTGAGCCGTACCCAGCGTCGGTGGGCCGACCGACGCCGATCGGAGGAACGCGTCATGAGTTCTGCCGCTCCCAAAGATCCCGTGCTGGTCGCGGCGACCCTAGGCACCGGTCTGATGGCCGGCCTCCACCTCCCCTTCGACATCGGGGTGATGCCCGTCCTCGGCCGCCGCGAGGACGAGCGGCTCGTCGCCGCGATGCGCCGGGCCAACAACGCCCTGGACGACGAAGCCGCCTTCGGCACGCTCTTCCTCGGGGTGTTCGTGGCGACCGGCCTCGCCGCCCGCAGACTCGCCCGCGCGGACCGCGGCGACGCCGCCCGGCGGGCCCGGGCCGCCGCCGTGCTGTACGGCCTCAGCGTCGTAACGACGGTCTGCGTCAACCTCCCCCTCAACCGCCGGCTGCGTGCCGCCCCTGGCGCCGCGCCAACGCCGTCCGTACCACCGCCTGTCTGGGCGCGCTCGCCCTGCTGACCGGTGCGACGGCGAACAGGCCTGGTGCCGTGGCGCGTTGACACCAGGCGTTGACACACTGGGCACACGCACGCGAACCAAGACGGTACGGGGAGATGGTGGTGGATACGCTCAGCGGGCTGCTGGAGAGTCCCAAGGCGCGCGGCGCCTTCCTGCTGAAATCGGTGTTCAACCCTCCGTGGGGGCTGCGCATCGAGGACCGCGCTGCCTTGACGCTGGTCACCATGTTGCACGGCTCGGCGTGGGTGCTCCGCGAGGGCAGCGAGCCGGTACGCATCACGGCCGGGGACGTGGCCGTGCTGCGGGGGCCCGAGCCGTACACCCTCGTCGACGACCCGGCGACGCCTCCCACCATCACCATCGACCCGGAGCAGCGTTGCAGCACCACCACGGGGCAGGACGTCGCCCAGTCGATGTCCCTGGGCGTGCGCACCTGGGGCGAGCCGCACCGCACCGGGTCGACCGTGATGCTCAGCGGCACCTACCAGGCGCCCAACGAGGTCGGGCGCAGGCTGCTCGCCAGTCTGCCCGCGATGCTCGTCCAGCCCGCGTCGGCCGCGCGGACCCCGCTGGTCGGGATGCTAGCCGCCGAAGTCGACAAGGAGGACATCGGCCAGGAGGTCGTCCTCGACCGGCTGCTCGACCTGCTGCTCATCAACGTCCTGCGCACCTGGCTGATGGAACCGGGGACGGGTGCGCCGCTCTGGTTCCGGGCGCAGAGCGACCCGGCGGTGGGACGGGCGCTGCGGCTGCTGCACGAGCGGCCCAGCGAGCCCTGGACGGTCGCCTCGCTCGCGTCCGCCGTCGGTGTCTCCCGGGCGGCGCTCGCCCGGCACTTCACCGAACTGGTCGGTGAGCCGCCGATCTCCTACCTGACCGGATGGCGGCTGACGCTCGCCTCCGAACTGCTGCGGGACCCGGGTCTCTCGGTCGCCGGCATCGCCGCGAAGGTGGGGTACTCGGGGCCGTTCGCGCTGAGCGCCGCGTTCAAGCGTGAACGGGGCGTCAGCCCGCAGGAGTTCCGCCGGGGCAAGCGGCCCCAGGAGTCCCCGGCTGCCGGATCGGACGGGCGGACCGTGGTCCTCGGCCGCTGAGGCCGCTGAGGCCGCTGAGGCCGCTGAGCGCTGAGAACGCCGGGCCGGCCGGCCGGGCTGGTCATCCCGCCGCGGCCCGCACCGCCACGGCCGTGAGCACGAAACCCATGATGCGCACCGGCAAAAGCGCAGGTCAGACGCCTTCCCGTACCGGTTCGAGGATCGCGACGCATTCCACGTGATGCGTCATCGGAAAGGTGTCGACCTGAGTGAGTCATGGAAAAGACCAGGTCAGAGCAGCTTTCTCGGCTCGCTGAGCAGCGTGAGGGCGCCCAGAGCGTCAAATGAGCGTCACGACTGGCCGGACGCACCCGCCCTCGGTACGGCAGGCGCGTCACCTTCATCAAGAGCTCTACGGATCTTGTCGCTTTCTGCGGGACGACTGCGCGGCGCCGGTGTTCCTACTCCTCCGTGGCAGCGTGGGAGCGTCGGCCGGAGAGCTCCTCTCTGCGGTGAGTGGCCTTACGGCGTGCGGCTCACGCCCCTCGATCCCCTCGGTCCCGGGGATAGGGTCGGTCTGTAGTGATGCGGGAGCAGAACGCCGGGCGTTGTCCGGGACGGGCAGGACGTTCCGACGCTGCAACTCGGCGACGCTGACCAGTGGTGACATGAGAACACGGTCGAACAGCTCATTCTGCGCCGGCTGCAGCTCGACCAGATGCCACAGAACGGACAACACGTACTGGAGTTCCTCACTCCAGGCAGGTAGCCACCGCTCGGGCCGGATGTGGTCCAGCTGGCTGACGGCTCTGCGAGACGGCGGTCCCGTCCTGCGTTTCAACCAGCCGTCGAGAACATTCTGTCCGCTGACCTGGTAATCCCGGATTTGCTGAGTCACCGCACCGAAAACTCCTTGACCGAAGTGGAGTTCCAGACGGTCGGAGTCATAGACGAAACTCTCGGGTAGTTCGTCCCTGCCGACCTGTCTCCGATACGTGATCGCCGGCTGTGCGGTCGTCCAGACCTCCTGGGGTCCGCCGGGCCTCCCCGCCACCGGGTCCACGAGTCTCTCTCCGAAGGTGGAGGCCCAGATCACCTTCCGCCCGATGTGCAGCGCCTCCGACCACAGCGTGGCGTCACCGGTGAGCGGTACGCGGACGCCGACGGTGGTGAGTTCGTCATCGAAGCGGGACCGGAAACCAGGGTGGGCCGTGATCGCGGCGATGTACGCGAGCAAGTCCTCGGCGGTGACAGCCAGACCGCCGAAGGAGTTACGAAGGTGCTGGAGAAGGCCGGGGGTCACATTGGGGGTGCCGTCCTTCTGCAGGAAGGGGATCACCCTGCCACCACCCCAGCCGGCGAAGTGATGCATGTCCGGCATCAGCGCGGTGAACAGCGTGGCGGGGCCGTCACCGAACCGTTCTGAGTGCAGCTCCACGATGTGTATCTGGCCCTCGGCCCGGTTCTCCCACAGCTCCGGCGAGCACCTGTCAAGGACTCTGTTGTCCGGGATGATCCACTGCCGATCGAAAGGGCGGAAGGCCACAGGCACCGGTTCCGGACACTCGGGACCCGCCTCCAGCATCGACCGCCTTCGCTGTGCCGATCCCGGGAGCGACTTGACCGGCCGGTCGATGTTACGGCCGCCTTTGGTCTCCCTGAACAAGGCACGCTTCTCGGCCAGGTCCGTCTCGGCGGTCAACCTCCGCCACCGGGAGCGCAGCGTATCGGGGTCCGCGGAGTAGACCCACGTCCGCTTGGGCAAAATGCCGGGCACTGTCCATGGCAGCAGATCATCCAATGCGGGAAACGTATCCCATGCTCCGATGGCCGCAGGCGTGAACGGAGCATGGGTATCCTGACGCACCGGGCGCCACTGGTCACTGTCCGGCCCGAGAGTCTCGAGCTGCGCGTACTTCTCCTCGCGAGTGCTGCCGTCCAGGGCGACGTACCTGATATGGGCAGGTTCGGTGTCAGCTCTGCTGCGGACGAACACGGCGATCGTCAGTTGCTGCTGAACGCCCTCGAAGAGGCGTGTCCGTAAAGGTGGCTGGATACCCTCCGGGCTGAGATCGATGATCCAGCCCTCGGAACAAGTCTTACGCAGGTATTTCCTCATCCCTCGGAAACCGGGCCCGCTGAGGAAGCCCGCGGTACTGATGAAGGCGACGATTCCGCGGTCCGACTCGGAACGGTGCTGTTCGAAGACCTTGAAAGTGGCCCAGCGCCAGAAGTAGACGTACAGGTTTTTGAGCTTGTTCTCGTGTACTCCGTTTCTGCCACCGAGGCGGAAGGCATCGAGCAGGGGTGCTTTGTCATCCCCCTCGCGCCCTTTCTCCACCCAGCCGCCCTCCCCCTCGGCTCTCTCCCGGTCCGGGGGGTTACTGATCATGACAGTGACCTTCTGCTCGCGCTTGATCCAGTCCGCCTTGCGGGTGTTCTCGACCAGAGGATCGCCATCGGGCAGGAACGTGAAGAGCGTGGCCCTCTCGTAGGGGTCTGCGAGGGTGTCGGCGAGATGGAGCCGCAGATCGCCGAGTTGAGTGTCGGTGACTTGCTTACGGAGGGTCTGGGTGATCCTCATCTGGGCGACCGCGTAGGCGGCCATCTGACGCTCGAAGCCGATCAGCCGGCCCGCCAGCTGTTCCACCGCTTCGCCGCGGAAACCCTCCCCGCGGCGGGAGCGTTCTTCGGCGACCCTGTCGATAATCTCGCTGAGGAATGTGCCGGTGCCCATGGCGGGGTCGACGATCGTCACCTGCTCGTCGGCGAAGCCCTCCACACAGCCCAGGCGGGTACGCAGGACTGCGTCGGTGAAGCGAACCATCTCCTTCACCAGACGGGGCGGGGTGTAGTACGTGCCGGAGCGTTTACGCAGATCGCGGTCGTATTCCTGGAGGAAATCCTCGTAGAGATGAACGTGGGCGTCGGGCGTCCGTGCTCGGATCGCCTCCCAGTCGACAGCGTCGATGACCTGCACGAGCGTGTCGATTCGGCGGGCGAACTCGGCGTCCACCGTCTCCGTCAGCAACTGCAGGGCTCGACCCATGACCGTGTTCTCTGCCTTCAACTCATGTGCAACATCAACGAAGTTGCGGTCGGCGAGCGGTACGTTCTCGATACGGGCCAGCAGCAGGGCGAACGCGATCGTCTGGGTGTAACGGTCGGCGAAGAGGTGATCGGGGTCTTGCCCATCGGTTGAGGGGAAGAGCACCCTGCTCCAGTGGTGTGCCAAGGCGGTGAACGGCTTGGGGACAAGCCGTCGGCTGCGAGTACCGTCTGGCGTTCTGCGTTCGAGGGCGAGCTGCTCCAGCACCTCCTCGCGCAAGTACTGACACAGCGGAGCGATAGACGACACCAACTGGCCAACAGTCGTGATGTGTCGGGGCTGCCACCCGAGAAATTCCCGCAACAGATCGCGAAACGCCGCTCCGTCGGCTGCACTGGTACGCAACCGGCTGCCGGACCGGTACAGATCACCTTCGAGCCGAACCGTGCGCAGTGGCCGCGCCCCGCCTCGGTACAGGCACCAGGTGTGACCGTTGCTATACAGCACATTCGGCAGTCGACGCATCAGCTCCCACTGCTCCCGGTCCCGCTTCGTGAAGCCGTCAGGCGTGACGTCGTGCCCCGGGGCCTTCAGCTCGAGGAACCCGGTGATGCGCCCAGATGTCTCCACCGCGTAATCCGGACGCACCCGGGCCTCGGGCAAGGAATACTCAGGATGAAGGCGAGGACGCAGCTTCCAGCGCGCCCCGAATGTCTCCACCAGCTTCGCCACCGGCAGGCTGATGGACGCCTCCGTGTCGCTGACCCGCAGACGCTCCCTGCACTCGGACCCAAAGTCCGACACGAGAGTCCGTATCCACTCCTCCGGCACCTTGTCCCCTCCAAGCTGTGGACGCGGGCTGTGGATCACCGCAGACACAGCTTGTTGGAGGCGAAAGGATCGGCTCAGTGCGCACGGGGGGCGCGCGCGGGCACGGACGGCGCGTTCCGTAACCGCTGGGAAAAGAGGGACGGTTGTTAGTCGGGAAGAGACGTCCAGAGCCCCCTTGACCGCCCCCTCAGGCGGGAAGGCGCTCTCGGGACGCCATTCCCGATTTACTACCGGGGTGCTGGAGTTCTTCCTTCATTCCGTCACCGCAGCGATTCACAGTGTGCGAATCACCGAAGGCGAGCGGCCCCTCTGCCCCGCCTCTCGAAAGTCCTACAGATGCTTGCCGCCATACGCATTAACTAACCCGCTGGACGGACGGCCCCCGAGGACGGGACCAGCGCCCGGCGGACTGCCAGGAGTCAGCACCGCTCACGGAATAGCAGACTGCGGCAACCAGCTCACCAGGAGGTCCACCCCCGCTCGCTCCGGACGCCAGCTCGCTCATCATGTCACTCGCAACGTCTCCGGCCGCCATAATGGAGTCATGCCCTCCAGCCCACAGCACCCCGCACCCACCCCAAGGGACGTCTCGGGAGCGGACGCCGAGGACCTCGCGCTGTACCGGGAGAAGTTCCGTCGCCGTCTGCCGGAGTCGCTGGACGAGCTGCGCGGGCCGACACACGGTGTCGTGGATCTGCCGCTGCACCTGGCCTGGTCCGGGATGACCTCGTACGACCTGGGCAAGCCGCGCCAGCGTATGGGCCTGTACCGCACCGTCCTGCACGAGGGCCTGCACGACGACCTGCCCCGCTACCTCAACCAGGACCTGCTCCTCCATCTGTGGCCAGTGCTGCGCGCCCTCGTTGGCCGCACCGTGCGCGCCGTATGGGAGGACGCCTTCCCCGAGCTCGCCTCGCGCACCCGGGCGGCCGCGTGACGGACATGCCGGAGCTGCACACGCGGCTCCTGGCGGATGTGATCGCGCTCGGTTCCCCATATCCACTGGTTCTCACCGGTGGATACGCCGTGCGGGCACACCGCCTCGTGAACCGCCCCAGCCAGGACCTCGATGTCGCCACCGAGAACCCGGCACCCATGGCCGACATCGCCGCCACGCTGCGCGCCGGCCTGGAAGCCCGCGGCTGGAAGGTGCACGCGCTGGAGACCGCCCCGCTGTCCGCCCGCTTCACCGTGACCGACCCGGCCACCGGACAGGAATGCGAAGTCGACATCCTCAAGGAGATCTTCTGGCGGCCGGTGGCCCGGAGCCCGTACGGCCCCGTCCTTGCGGAGGAGGACGTGATCGGGACCAAGGTCCGCGCCCTCGCCGACCGCGGAGCGCCCCGCGACCTGATCGACGTGTTCGCAGCCTCCCGCCGCTGGACCAATGCCGAGCTCGAAGAGTTCGGCCGCCGCCACGCCCGCGGCCGCTTCGAGCGCGAGGATCTGCAGGCGAACCTCACGGGCGCCGAGTGGACCGACGATGAAGCCTTTGCCGCCTATGGGATCGATGACGCCACGATCACCGCTCTCCGCGCCTGGGCCGTGGAGTGGGCCGACGACCTTGCGGCCCGTCTCCTCGAAGAGTCCGATGATCCGCACATCGACTGATCACGTCCGGATGAGGGCTCGCGGTGAGACTGCGGGGCTTGCGCGCTGAAATCCGCCGTACCGTACAGTGCCAGGGTGGTCACCATGAGTGCCCACAGATCCAAGGTGCCCGCCGGGGCCGGCTACAAGTGCAGTCCCACATGGTTCACGATGAACCGCTTCTCCTCGGAGTCGAGGGCGAAGTAGATGCGTCCGACCTCATTGGGCGAGACGGCGTCCCGGACCTTGATGTGCGGCAGTCCGTCCCAACGCTTTCCGTTGAACATGAAGTAGCGCTTGTCCTTGTCCTTGCTGAGTTTCTCGTCGTTGGGCGCGAATTTCAGTCCATGGTTGTCGTAAAACCACTGGACCAGCCTGGGTATCCTGCCGGAATTGGAGTACAGGTCCGTCGCAGCCTGCGCGAGGGCGGTCAGCCGGTCGGTCATCTCCTGGGGGTACGGGTAGCGGGAGTCCTTCCAGGCGCGCGCCGCTCTCGCCGTGAACACGATGTGCTCCTCCGATGCCTTGGCGAGAGCTTCGAAAGTGTGTACGGCGTCCGTTCCCAGAGGAGGGATCTCGCTCCAGGCGTCGAATGTGGCCGCCTGCCCACTCCCGCCCTTCGACAGGTTGAGGTACTCGTTCTTCCAGTAGTCCCGGTCCTGACGCAGGGCCTCAGCGGTGGCGGCATCGGCTCGCGCCTTGTCGCGTTCCTCCATGCAGCTCTGTGCCATGTCCTCCCAGGATGTGGCGTCCTCTTCGAGCTGCCGGACACGTTTCTGCAGCGCTTCGAGCTCGGCGGTCGTGTCTCCGGCGGCCTTAGCGCGCGACAACTGCTCCGCGGCCCTGCGTGCTCCCGCGCGGTACGACGCCTGTCGCGCACGCTCCCACGCCGTGTCACTGCCGCGGGCGATGACAGAGAGGTGGGCGAGCGATGGCATCAGCCGCCGTTCCACGAAGGACGTCTGAGATACCTCCTCCCGTGAGTAGGCGGGGTGCTCCAGGCCGAGGTCGGGCCAGACCAGCCGGGCGCCACCGCTGGGTACGGCCACCTGCTCGTGGGCCCGGCGGACGGCCTGTGCGGTCACGTAGTTCAGGGTCACCACCTGGGCCAGGCCCGCGAGTTGTCCCGAAGCGTCGGCCGCCGCGCTCCATCCCGTCTGGTCCCTGGGGTGCATCAGGAGAATAGGGAGGCGCGTGCGCAGCGCCAGGACGTCGAGGAGTACGTCAGCGTGACTCTCCTCCCGGATCCTCTCGTATCGCCCCGTGGCGAGCTGGCTCAGCACCCGCACTTCGAGTTGCCGTCGGGGATCTCCCTGCCCATGACGATTCTGAGCCCGCCGCCTTCCCCCGACTGGGAGACCGTGACCCGGGTGACAAACTGGGCCGGTCCCGTAGACAGCGGCTGGTGGATGGTCATGCGCAGGGCGCGGGTGAGTTCGTCGCCCGCCACGGTCCAGCTCACTGTGCGGTCACCATGGCCGGGAATCTTGCCGGCGAGCACCGCCCGGCCATCCCTGTCGAGTTCGGTCACCGACGGTGCCGGTACACGTCCGTGGTGGCCGAGCCAGTCGGCGAGATGGCCGCGAAGGCTCTCGTAGACGTGGCCCGGCTGCTCCTGGGCGGACCGGATGTCGAAACTGACGGCATACAGCGCCTGCACGGCGGCTCCCCTCACCCCCGATGCCCTATGCGACGACCGTTTCCCCCTCGAAAGCGGTCAGGGCACCGCTCGGAGAGCAACCGTAATACCCCACGCCCAGGTCGGTAATGCCCTGCGCGTGGCTTCGGGGCCGACCGTCCGGTCAACCGAACGCCATAGCTGCTGGCCCCGACGGGCCGGATGAAACAGGGCGCCGTCGTGCACTCCGCCCAGACCGTCTTGCCGGGCCGGGGCTGTCGTGTACGCCCCAGTCGGCGGCGAGCGCATCGACAAGGAGCAATCTGTGGCATCCGCCCTCGTCCGGATCGGGAGCCGGTCGCGCCAGCCGGGCGGGGTGAATCTCGGTCAACTCGATTCGGACGACGCCCAGACTCTCGTCGTGGGAAAGGGGCGGGGCTAAGCACCGCCCGGGACGCGGCGGTGGAGGACGAGGTTCGCGGCGAGTTCGGCGACGACCAGGACGACCGTGTCGTGTGCCTCGGTGCCGTGCGGGTGGCCCCCACCCGGTTACTGACTTTCGAACTCCGAGAACTGAGCTGCCCGGTGTGGTGCGAGATACCGAGATCATCCCGCGATGGCCCCAGTAACGCCCAGAGCCCCGAAGCGAGCGTCAAGATTCCTCGACGGAACCCCTGAAAGCGCCGCCGAAGCGACCGTCTGCCTCAAGAAGTCGCAGGTCAGGCAACCTTCAAGGATCGATCCATCCATTCGACCCGCTGCATGGAGAGGAACAGGTCGGTCGACCCACCTGCGACAAAAAGCCGCAGGTCAAGCGCCCTTCACGGCAGGCTCAAGAATAGCCACACACTCCACGTGCGAGGTCATCGGAAACAGGTCGAACGCACGCAGCGTCCGTACCCGGTAGCCGCCCTCGCGGAAGTACGCCAGGTCGCGGGCCAGGGCGGCCGGGTCGCAGGCCACGTAGGCGATGCGGCGGGCGGCGAGGGAGGTCAGGTGGGCGACCGTGGTGCGGCCGGCGCCCGCGCGGGGCGGGTCGAGGACGATCAGGTCGACCTCCGTGATGCCGGTGCGCGGCAGGACCGATTCGACCTTGCCCTGTTCGATGCGGACGCGGTCGAAGCCGGCGAGGTTGTGCCGGGCGTCCTCCACCGCGCGCTTGCCGGACTCGATGCCGAGCACCGCGCCCTTGTCGCCGAGGCGGTCGGCCAGGGCGCCGGCGAACAGGCCGACGCCGCAGTACAGGTCGAGGGCCATGTCGCCCTTGCGGGGCAGCAGGCCCTGCATGACCGCCGTGACCAGGGTGTCCGCCGCCTTCGGGTGGACCTGCCAGAAGCCGCCTGCGCCCACCCGGTGGGTGCGGCCGTCGGCGCGTTCGCGAACAAAGGGGCGGCCGTGGACACGGTGCACGCCGCCGGTCTTCTCGTCGACCCGGAGGACGGGGACCGGCTTGTCGAGTTCCACCAGGGGCAGGCGGGCACCCGGGCGCGGGGTCAGGATCACCTGGCGGTCCTGCGAGCCCGTGGCCGCGATCGCCTCGACGGACTCCATGCCGGTCCAGTCACGCCGTTCGATGCCCAGCTCGCTCACTCCGGCAGCCGCGATCATGCAGTGGTCGACCGGTTCGACCTCGTGCGAGCGGTGGCGGCGCAGGCCCGCCTTCCCCGTGGCGGGGTCGACCGCGTACTGCACGCGGGTGCGCCACTGCGGGACCTCGCCCGCGGGCAGCTTGTCGCCCTCGGCGGGCATCACGGTGCCGTCCCAGCCGGCCTCCTCGGGCGTGAGGCCCGCAAGCCGCTTCAGCTGCTCGGCGATCACCTCGCCCTTGAGCCGCCGCTGGGCTCCCGGCTTGGCGTGCTGCCAGTCGCAGCCGCCGCAGCGGCCGGGCCCGGCGTAGGGGCAGGGGGCCTCGACACGGTCCTTGGAGGCGTCGATGATCCGTACCGCGTCCGCGCGCAGGAACCGGGCGCCCTCCTCGCCCTCGGTGACCCGGGCCACGACCCGCTCACCGGGCAGCGCGTGCCGTACGAACAGCACCTGGCCCTCGGCGGTACGGGCGATGCAGTGGCCGCCGTGGGCGACGGGGCCGACCTCGACCTCGTACTCCCGCCCGACCAGCGAGCCGTCCTGCTCCCGGCCCGCCCGTGAGCCGTCCGGCTCGGGTCCCACCTGCGCGTTCTTCGGTTCTGCCTGCATGGTGGGGTGACTCCAGATCGGGGAAGGCGTACGGCCGGACAACAGCCCACCAGTCTACGTGGACGCCGTCCGGCCGTTCACCATGAGGGGGCGGCACCCCCGGGCGGCGCCCCCGTCAGCCCTTCGCGGCCGGCGACTCCTTCTGTTCCTTCGGGCGCTCCTGGGCCGGGCCGCGCCGCACCGCGCCGGGCGCGTTCCAGTCCTGGCGCCTGCGGGCGCGCAGCTTGGCCGCCTCGGAGGAGGCCAGCTGGTAGGGCACCGAGGTGACCATCACACCCGGCGTGAACAGCAGCCGGCCCTTCAGGCGCAGCGCGCTCTGGTTGTGCAGCAGGTGCTCGTACCAGTGACCGACGACGTACTCGGGGATGATCACCGAGACGGCGTCGCGCGGGGACTCCTTGCGCAGGCTCTTCACGTACTCGATGACCGGGCGGGTGACCTCGCGGTAGGGCGAGTCGAGCACCTTCAGGGGTACGTCGATGCCGCGCCGCTCCCACTCCTCGCGCAGCGCCCGGGTCTCGGCCGGGTCCACGTTGACGGTGAGCCCCTCCAGGGTGTCCGAGCGCATCAGCTTGGCGTACGCCAGGGCGCGCAAGGCCGGACGGTGGATCTTGGAGATGAGGACCACGGAGTGGACGCGGGAGGGCCGGACGGTGTCGTCGCCCGGGTCGTCGGGGGCCGTGAGTTCCTCGGCGACCCGGTCGTAGTGCTTGCGGATCGCGGTCATCGTCGCGAAGAAGATGCACATGCCGAGCAGGGCCACCCAGGCGCCGTGCGTGAACTTGGTGACGAGGACGACGACCAGCACCGTGCTGGTGAGGAAGGCCCCGAAGGTGTTGATGGCGCGGGAGCGGATCATGTGGCTGCGCTTGGCCGGGTCCCGCTCGGTGGACAGGTGGCGGTTCCAGTGCTTGACCATGCCGACCTGGCTGAGGGTGAAGGACACGAACACGCCGACGATGTACAGCTGGATCAGCCGGGTGGAGTCGGCGCCGTAGACGACGACCAGCAGGGCGGCGGCGCCCGCGAGCAGCACGATGCCGTTGGAGAACGCGAGCCGGTCGCCGCGGGTGTGCAGCTGGCGGGGCAGGAAGCGGTCCTGGGCGAGGATCGAGCCGAGCACCGGGAAGCCGTTGTACGCGGTGTTGGCGGCCAGGAAGAGGACCAGCGCCGTCGCCGCGGCCAGGATGAGGAACAGGAAGCTGCCCTTGCCGAAGACGGCCTCGGCAACCTGGGAGATCACCGGGTTCTGGACGTAGTCCGGGCCGACCGGAACGCCGCCCCGCAGGAGGTTGGCGGCCGGGTTGTCGGACATGCGGACGCCGGTCGTCATGGCCAGCGTGACGATGCCGCAGAACATCGTCACGGCCAGCAGGCCGATCATCGCCAGCGTGCTCGCCGCGTTCCTGGACTTCGGCTTGCGGAAGGCGGGGACGCCGTTGGAGATCGCCTCGACGCCGGTGAGCGCGGCGCAGCCGGAGGAGAAGGCGCGCAGCAGCAGGAAGACGAGGGCGAATCCGGCGAGTCCCTGGTGCTCGGCCTTGATGTGGTAGTCGGCGGTCGGCGCCCGCATGGTGTCGCCGAGGACGAGTCCGCGGAAGGCGCCCCACGCGATCATGATGAAGACACCGGTGACGAACACGTACGTGGGGATGGCGAAGAGCGTGCCCGACTCCTTCACCCCGCGCAGGTTCATCAGCGTCAGCAGCACGATCACGGCGACCGCGCACAGCACCTTGTGCTGGACGACGAAGGGGACGGCGGAGCCGAGGTTCTCGATGCCGGAGGAGATGGAGACGGCGACGGTCAGGACGTAGTCGACCAGCAGCGCGCTGGCGACGGTCAGGCCCGCCTTGGAGCCGAGGTTGGTGGTCGCCACCTCGTAGTCGCCGCCGCCACTCGGGTAGGCGTGCACGTTCTGCCGGTAGGAGGCGACCACGGTCAGCATCAGCACCGCGACCGCGACCGCTATCCACGGACTGAAGTGGTACGCCGACACGCCCGCGACGGACAGGACCAGCAGCACCTCGCCGGGCGCGTAGGCCACGGAGGAGAGCGAGTC
Organism: Streptomyces cyslabdanicus; assembly: GCF_052663305.1. Classification (NCBI taxonomy): domain Bacteria; kingdom Bacillati; phylum Actinomycetota; class Actinomycetes; order Kitasatosporales; family Streptomycetaceae; genus Streptomyces; species Streptomyces cyslabdanicus. The sequence continues at coordinate 61,162 of NZ_JBQRUW010000060.1, read as the reverse complement.
GGAGGCGAAGACGGGTAGGGCGATGCGCTTCGGCAGGAGCGTCTCGCTCAGCCGGTCACTGCGCAGTGCGCGCCCGATCAGAATGCGTTTGGGCACGTCGGTCAGTTTGGACACAACAGAGGATCGTAGGCCTTTGCCCCCCGGGTCGTGCACCTGCCGTCCAGGATCTGCCTCACGAGTGAATTCCGGCCGTGCGGAACCTGCGGATTCCGCGGGTGGGGTGCACGCCGTGCCTGGATGTCCGGACCCCGCTCCCCGCCGCCCCTCAAAGGCCCCATGTCCTCGACCGCGGAGCTGATCGGCGCGGCCACCGCGCTGCTCGGCCTCGGATTCCTGACCCTGCGCAGCGTGCGCAGCATCACTCGGCGCCGGACCTTCGGGGTCGAGTGAGGCGCCGCTCGTCGGGGACGCGTTAAGGATGCGGCAGGGGGGTGCCCGCCCCGAACGGGGCATGTGTAGCTTGTCCCTCTGTCTGAGACCCTGATGGGACTGAGCAGTCGCTATTGACATCGGAAGGACGGTCGTGCACATCGTCATCATGGGCTGTGGGAGAGTGGGCTCCGCTCTCGCCCAGACCCTGGAGCAGCAGGGGCACACGGTCGCCGTGATCGACCAGGACCCCACCGCCTTCCGTCGGCTGGGTCCCGGGTTCGGTGGCCGCCGGGTCACCGGAATCGGCTTCGACCAGGACACCCTGCGCGAGGCAGGCATCGAGGAGGCCGGTGCCTTCGCGGCCGTCTCCAGCGGCGACAACTCGAACATCATCTCCGCGCGGGTGGCCCGCGAGATGTTCGGCGTGCAGAACGTCGCGGCCCGTATCTACGACCCCCGCCGCGCCGAGGTGTACCAGCGCCTGGGGATCCCGACCGTGGCCACGGTCCGCTGGACGGCCGATCAGATGCTCCGCCGGCTGCTGCCCTCGGGCGCCGAGCCGCTGTGGCGCGATCCCACCGGCGGCGTCCAGCTCGCCGAGGTGCACGCCTCCCCGAAGTGGGTGGGCCACAAGATCAGCAGGCTGCAGGAGGAGACGGGCGTCCGGGTGGCGTTCCTGACCCGCCTCGGCGAGGCGATCCTGCCGAGCTCGCAGACGGTGCTCCAGGAGGGCGACCTCGTGCACGTGATGATGCGGACGGACGACGTGGAGAAGGTCGAGGCGGCGTTCGCCGAGGGCCCGGAAGAGGAGAGCGGTCACTGATGAGGGTCGCCATTGCCGGTGCCGGCGCGGTCGGTCGCTCGATCGCGAGCGAGCTGCTGGAGAACGGCCACGAGGTCCTTCTCATCGACAAGGCGCCGACCGCCATCTCGGTCGAGCGCGTGCCGCAGGCCGAGTGGCTGCTCGCCGACGCCTGCGAGATCACCTCGCTGGACGAGGCGGCGCTTCAGCGCTGCAACGTGGTGATCGCCGCGACGGGCGACGACAAGGTGAACCTGGTCGTCTCGCTGCTGGCGAGGACGGAGTACGGCGTGCCGCGGGTGGTGGCCCGTGTGAACAACCCGAAGAACGAGTGGCTGTTCAACGAGGCCTGGGGCGTGGATGTGGCCGTCTCCACCCCGCGTCTGATGTCCGCGCTGGTCGAGGAGGCCGTGAGCGTCGGCGACCTGGTCCGGCTGCTGCGCTTCAGCCACGGCGACGCCAACCTCGTGGAGCTGACCCTGCCGGAGGAGTCGGCCCTGGCCGGCACCCAGGTCGGGGACGTCCAGTGGCCCGAGGACACCTCGCTGGTCACCATCATCCGCGGCACCCGGGTGCTCACCCCGTCCCGGGAGGACTCCCTGGAGGCGGGTGACGAGCTGCTGTTCGTGGCCGCGCAGGCCCGTGAGGAGCAGCTGGAGGACCTGCTGTCGGTGCGCCGGGAGAGCTGAGCACCGAGCGCTGAGCACCGAGCAGCGCCGCTTCCGTACGACGGCGGGGGGCGCCCGGAGATCCGGGTGCCCCCCGCCGTCGTACGGGCGTCGCTCAGCTCTGGCGGCGGTGTCGGCCGGCGGCCGGTGCCTCGCCGTGTTCCTGGGCCAGGGCCGCCTCGCGCTCCTCCTCGGCCTTCTGCTCGGCCTTCTCCTGCGCCTCCAGCTCCGCGAACACGTCGATGGGCGCGGGCGCCTTCGCGAGGAAGACCCAGGTCAGCCAGACCGCCAGCAGGAACGGCGGGATCTTCAGGGCGACCAGGACCCAGCCGAGCTGGGTGGTGTCGGCCCACCAGTACAGCGGGAAGAGGATCGCGCACTTGGCGAGCAGGATCAGGCCCCAGGCCCAGCTCGCCTTGGCGTAGGCCTTCTTGCGGCCGGGGTTGCGGGTGCGCCAGGAGAGGTTCTCCTTGAAGACCGGGCCGAGCATCAGGCCGATCAGCGGGACCCCGGCCAGCGTGGTCACGAGGTACGCCAGGGCCAGGCCCAGCGTGTAGAGCATGCCGGGCAGGTAGAAGTCCTTGGCGTTGCCGGTGATCATCGCGAAGACGACGCCGAAGGCGACGCCGAAGACACCGCTGAAGGCGTGCTTGACGGTGTCCCGCATCGCCAGCCGGACCACGACGAGGAGCAGCGAGACGGCCAGCGCGGCGATGGCCGACCAGTGCAGGTCCTTGTTGATCGTGAAGATGGTGACGAAGAGGAGGCCGGGCAGCACCGTCTCGACCATGCCCCGCACCCCGCCGAACGCCTCGAACAGCGCGGCCTCCGTCACCGCCCGGGCATCGTCGTCGGCAGTCGTGTCTTCGGTCGGCTTGTCGAGTGACGTCACCGGCTACTCCCGTCCGAGGGGTCGCAGTTCGTACTTGGGGTTGAACAGCACCCGGCGGCCCCGGCTCATCGAGATCCGGCCCGATGCGATCAGCCTGCGCCCCGGTTCTATCCCGACGATGGAGCGCCTGCCGAGCCACACCACGTCCAGGGCGGCCGTGCCGTCGAACAACTCGGCCTCCAGGGCCGGGACTCCGGCACGCGGACGCAGGGTGACCGTGCGCAAGGTACCAGTAACGGTGACGATCTGCCGGTCGTGGCAGTCGCCGATGCGCGTACAGCCCGCGGTCTCGGCGTCCTCCCGCAGTTCCTCGGACTCCAGGTCCTCCTGCGACGAGGAAAGCCGGTCGAGCATGCGCCGGAACCGCCCCACCGGCTTTTCGGAACGGGGAACAGCACTCATGTCTGAAGCGTACCGGGGTGCCCCGAGGGCGACGTAACCGCTCACTTCTCGAAGCGGTAGCCCATCCCCGGCTCCGTGACGAAGTGCTTGGGGTGCGAGGGGTCGGCCTCCAGCTTCCTGCGCAGCTGCGCCATGTACACGCGCAGATAGTTCGTCTCCGTGCCGTACGACGGCCCCCACACCTCCTGGAGCAGCTGCTTCTGGCTGACCAGCCGGCCGGTGTTGCGCACCAGGACCTCCAGCAGGTGCCATTCGGTCGGGGTGAGCCGCACGTCCTTGCCGGCCCGGTTGACCTTCTTCGCGGCCAGGTCGACGGTGAAGTCCTCGGTCTCCACCAGCACGCCGTCCTCGCCGCTCCCGACGGGCTCGGCGCGGCGGACGGCGGCCCGCAGCCGGGCCAGCAGTTCGTCCATGCCGAACGGCTTGGTGACGTAGTCGTCGGCGCCCGCGTCCAGCGCCTGGACCTTCTCGTCGGAGGAGTGCCGGGCGGACAGGACCAGGATCGGCACCCGGGTCCAGCCGCGCAGGCCTCTGATCACCTCGACGCCGTCCATGTCGGGCAGGCCCAGGTCGAGGACGACCACGTCGGGGTGGCGGGAGGCGGCGAGGTCGAGGGCGGCCCTGCCGTCGGAGGCGGAGTCGACCTCGTACTTGCGTGCCTTGAGGTTGATCACGAGGGCCCGCACGATCTGCGGCTCGTCGTCGACCACCAGCACCCGCGTCATGTGGTTTGCCTTTCTGGTTCTGCGAGTCGTGCGGGCACACGAAGGCTCTTCGCGGCCCGCAGGGTGAGGACCATCGTCAGACCGCCGCCGGGCGTGTCCTCGGCGTCGAGCGTGCCGCTCATGGCCTCGGCGAAGCCGCGTGCCACGGCGAGACCGAGGCCGACGCCGGCTCCGCGCGGGGCGTCGCCGTGCCGCTGGAACGGCTCGAAGATGCGGTCCTTGGCCTCGTCCGGGACGCCGGGTCCGCGGTCGACGACCCGGACCTCGACGCGGGCGGCCATGGCGCTGGCGGACACCAGCACCGGCTCGTCCGGCGGACTGTACTTCACGGCGTTCTCCACCAGGTTGGCGACCGCGCGCTCCAGCAGTCCGGGGTCGACGGCGACCATCGGCAGGGACTCGGGGATGTCCAGGTGCACGCTGTCCTCGGGCACCCCGCCCAGCGCCATCGGCACCACCTCGTCGAGGTCGATCTCGCGGATCAGCGGGGTGACGGTGCCGGTCTGGAGGCGGGACATGTCCAGCAGGTTGCCCACGAGGTGGTCGAGCCGGTCGGCGCCCTCCTCGATGCCCTGGAGCAGTTCCGCGCGGTCCTCCTCGGACCAGTCGACGTCCTCGGACCTGAGCGAGGAGACGGCCGCCTTGATCCCGGCGAGCGGCGTGCGCAGGTCGTGGCTGACGGCGGCGAGCAGCGCGGTGCGGATCCGGTTGCCCTCCGCGAGGGCGCGGGCCCGGTCGGCCTCCTCCTGGAGGCGACGGCGCTCCAGGACGACGGCGGACTGGGCGGCGAAGGCGGCCAGCACCCGGCGGTCGGAGGCGGGCAGCACCCGTCCGGTCAGCGCCAGCGCCATGTGGTCGCTGACGGGCATGTCCACATCGGCGTCCTCGGGGCGCTGGAGGGGTCCGCCGGTGCCCACCCGGCCGGCGCAGGTCCAGGGGTCCACGTCGCTCTGCCGCTCCAGGAGCGCCACCGACTCCATGCCGAAGGTCTCGCGGACCCGCTCCAGGAGGGCCTCCAGGCTGGTCTCGCCGCGCAGCACGCTGCCCGCGAGGAAGGACAGTATCTCCGCCTCGGCGCGCAGCCGGGCGGCCTGGTGGGTGCGGCGGGCCGCGAGGTCCACCACCGAGGCCACGGACACGGCGACCCCGACGAAGATCGCGAGAGCGACGATGTTCTTGGGGTCGGCGATGGTCAGCCGGTGCAGGGGCGGGGTGTAGTAGTAGTTCAGCAGAAGCGATCCGACGGCGGCCGAGGCGAGCGCCGGCAGCAGCCCGCCCAGCAGGGCCGCGGCCACCGTCAGGGCCAGGAACAGCAGCATGTCGTTGGCCAGGCCGATGTCCCCGGTGTTCAGCAGCAGCGCGAGGGCCACCGGTCCGGCGACCGCCACCGTCCAGCCCGAGACGATCCGGGCGCGGCCGAGCCGGGCGCCCCGGGCCACCGGCAGTCCGCGCCCCTTGGCGACCTGCCCGTGGGTGACGATGTGCACGTCGAGGTCGGGACCCGACTCACGGGCCACCGTGGCGCCCACGCCCGGCCCGAAGACGTACTGCCAGGTCTTGCGGCGCGAGGAGCCCAGCACGATCTGGGTCGCGTTGACCCCGCGGGCGAAGTCGAGCAGCGCGGCCGGTATGTCGTCGCCGACGACGTGGTGGAAGGTGCCGCCCAGGTCCTCCACGAGGGTGCGCTGGACGGCCAGCTCCTTCGGGGAGGCGGAGGTCAGTCCGTCGCTTCGGGCGACGTAGACGGCCAGGACCTCCCCTCCGGCGCCCTTCTCGGCCAGCCGGGCCGCCCGGCGGATGAGCGTGCGCCCCTCGGGACCGCCGGTCAGGCCGACCACGATCCGCTCGCGCGAGCCCCAGATCCTGGAGACCTGGTGCTCGCTGCGGTAGCGCTGGAGGTACTCGTCCACCCGGTCGGCCACCCACAGCAGGGCCAGTTCGCGCAGCGCGGTGAGGTTGCCGGGCCGGAAGTAGTTGGACAGGGCGGCGTCGACCTTGTCCGATTTGTAGATGTTGCCGTGCGCCATCCGGCGGCGCAGGGCCTCCGGCGACATGTCGACCAGCTCGATCTGGTCGGCCCGCCGCACCACCTCGTCCGGGACGGTCTCGCGCTGCCGTACGCCCGTGATCGACTCGACCACGTCGCCGAGGGACTCCAGGTGCTGGATGTTGACCGTGGAGATGACGTCGACACCGGCCGCGAGCAGTTCCTCGACGTCCTGCCAGCGCTTGGCGTTGCGGGAGCCGGGGATGTTGGTGTGGGCGAGTTCGTCCACCAGGGCGACGGCCGGGGCGCGGCGCAGCGCGGCGTCGACGTCCATCTCGGTGAAGGTGGCCCCGCGGTACTCCAGCTCCTTGCGGGGGACCTGCTCGAGGCCGTGCAGCATCACCTCGGTGCGCGCCCGGTCGTGGTGCTCGACGAACGCCACGACGCAGTCGGTGCCCCGCTCAACCCGGCGGTGCGCCTCGGACAGCATCGCGTACGTCTTGCCGACGCCCGGTGCCGCACCGAGGTAGATCCGAAGCTTGCCGCGTCCCATGGCCCCATTGTCTTCCCGTCACGGCTCTGTGTGCCGCGTCGACCCTACGGCCGATATTCGCGGCATAAGGGGTCGCGCGGGGGCGGATGACCGTCTTTGACGCAACCCTGACGTCCACGGCGTCAGGGCGTCAGGGCGTCAGGGCGTCACGATTCGACGATTTTCCCGTCGCGCAGCTCCAGGACCCGGTCGGCGAGGTCCAGCAGGGTCGCGTCGTGGGTCGCGACCAGTGCGGTGACCTGCTCGCTGCGGACGACCGCGCGCAGCAGCTCCATCACGGCGTGGCCGGTCTCCGCGTCGAGCTGGCCGGTCGGCTCGTCGGCTATCAGGAGCGCCGGCTCGTTGGCGAGGGCGCGGGCGATGGCCACGCGCTGCTGCTGGCCGCCGGAGAGCTCACCGGGCCGCTGCCGGGCGTGGTCGGCGAGGCCGACCAGGGACAGCAGCAGCTCCACGCGCTCCTCCCGCGCGCGCGGATCGGCGCGGCGCAGCCGCATCGGCACGCCGACGTTCTCCGCGGCGGTGAGGATGGGGATGAGCCCGAAGGACTGGAAGACGAACCCGATGCGGTCCCGGCGCAGGGCGAGGAGGCCGTCCTCGCCGAGTTCGGACAGGTCGCGGCCGTCGACGTGGACCCGGCCCCGGTCCGGCTCGTCCAGCCCGCCGACGATGTTGAGCAGCGTGGTCTTGCCCGAGCCCGAGCGGCCCTTGAGGGCGACCAGTTCGCCCCGCGGCACCTCGAAGGAGACGCCGCGCAGGGCGTGCACGGCGGCCGCCGCGTGCCCGTAGGACTTGTGGACGTCCTCGACGCGCACCATGGTCTCGGTGATCACCTGGCTCATATGCCCTCCCCGTTTCCGTCCCCCGTGGACCGGGCGCCAGTATCACCAGCCGCGCGCGTCCCTTCAACATCCCAACGGACGGACGTTCGCGAAGGTTTCCGGCCCAGGCCGCGCGAAGGTCCGCGCACGGCAGAGGGCCGCACCCCCGAAGGTACGGCCCTGGGTCCTGTCGATGACCGTTCTCAGCGGACCTCGGTGATCTCCGGGCCGCGCTGGAGCTGGCCCATCCCGCCGGAGAAGCGGGACTGGCCCTCGTCCTGCTGGACGCCCTCGGGCACCATCTGCGCGTCGTTCGGCAGCTTCAGGACGATCGGGTCGCGGGGCGCCATGGGGCCCTCGCCGCGGACCACGACCGTGTCCCGGAAGATCTGCTCGAGCAGTCCGGCCGCCTGCGGCTGCACCGCGCCCTGCCCGGAGATCACCCCGCGCAGGAACCAGCGGGGACCGTCCACGCCGACGAACCGCACGACCTGGTAGCCGCCCGTGCCGTCCGGAAGCTGCACCGGAACCTGCGCGCGCAGCTCCCAGCCCAGCGGCCCCTCGACCTCGTCGACGATGCCGCCCTGCTGGGTGATGCCGCTGCCGATCTCCTCACGCACCTCGCCCCAGATGCCCTCGCGCTTGGGGGCGGCGAAGGCCTGCAACTGGACGGCGCTGTCCCGCAGGACGACGGTCGCCGCGACGATCGCGTCGCCCGCGACCTCGACCCGCAGCTCCATGCCCTCGACACCCGGCACGAACAGGCCGCCGAGGTCCACCCGGCCCTCGGCCGGCTCGCGCACCTCGGATCGGTCCCAGGGCCCGTCGGGCCGCGGCTCGGGCTCGAGCCGCACTCGCTCGCGCTCGCCCTCCACGTCTACGTCCGCCTCGGTGTCGACGCTGTCGACGACCTGCTCGGCCTCGCCGGCCGCGTCCTCGGCGGCACCCTTCTTCTTGCGACGTCCGAACACGTCACTGTCCTTCCCGGTCGGATACGACCGAAGCGTATCGATTCCCACCCGCCGCGCCGCCTACGGCGGCCCGGCCGTCTGTGCCGCTCACGCCGTCCACGGCGGCGTGGCCGCCGGTGGACCCGAAGCCCCCCTCGGCCCGCGCCGAGCCGGGAAGCTCCGCCACCTCCTGGAAGCGGACCCTCTCGACCTGCTGGACGACCAGTTGGGCAATCCGGTCGAAGCGCTCGAACCGCACGGACTCGCGCGGGTCGAGATTCACCACGATCACCTTGATCTCCCCACGGTACCCGGCATCAACCGTCCCCGGGGCATTCACGAGGGCGACACCGCAGCGGGCGGCGAGTCCGGAACGCGGGTGCACGAAGGCCGCGTACCCCTCGGGGAGCGCGACAGACACTCCCGTGGGCAGAACGGCCCGCTCCCCCGGCGCCAGTTCGCACGCCGCAGTGGTGCGCAGATCGGCGCCCGCGTCACCGGGGTGCGCGTACGCCGGAAGCGGTACGTCGGCGTCGACACGCCGGATCAGCACGTTCAGGGGCTCACGGCTCACGGGTTCACCTCGAAGGCGCGGACGCGCCGGACCTGGTCCGGGTCGCTCATGGCGGCGTGGATCTCCTGCTCACGGCCGTGATCGACGAAGTGGTCGACCTTGACCTCGATGAAGAGGGCCTCGGCGCGGACGGCGACCGGCCCGTCGGGGCCGCCGACGCGTCCGGTGGCCCTGGAGTAGATCTTCCGGCCGGCCACCGCGGTGACCTCGGCCGCCAGATGCAGGGTGGTGCCGACCGGCACCGGACGCACGTAGTCCGTCTCCAGCCGCCCGGTCACGGCGATCGTCCGCAGCAGCCAGTTCAGCGAGCCGAGGGCCTCGTCGAGGGCGGTCGCGAGGACCCCGCCGTGGGCGAGTCCGGGCGCGCCCTGGTGGGCGGGCTGCACGGTGAACTCGGCGGTGATGCCGACGCCCTCTCCGGCCCGCGCCTGGAGGTGCAGTCCGTGCGGCTGCTCCCCGCCGCAGCCGAAGCACGCGGCGTAGTGCGAGCCGAGGAGTTCTCCGGGCGCGGGGGCGTCGGGGTGCCGGACCGGGTCCACGGCGTCGGGCGGGGGCTGAAGAGCTGCGGAACTACCACTCACAGGCGCAGACCTTACCCGCGCGTCGGCGTACGCCCGACACCGTGCCAAGCTTGGTTTCATGCAGCTCTCCGCCCAGCCGTACGAAGAACGCCTCACCGCGCCCCGCTCCTGGTGGCTGATCAGCCTTCTGATGGGTGTCTCCTGCGCCCTGGTCCTGCTTCCGTTCGGCACCCTGCCGCTGCTGGGCGGCCTGGTCGGCGGTACCGCGGCGGCGGCGGTCGTGGTGAGTTCCTACGGCTCGCCGCGCATCCGGGTCGTGGGCGACCAGCTGATCGCGGGCGAGGCGAAGATCCCGGTCGCGGCGCTGGGCGAGGCTCAGGTGCTGGACGCGGAGGAGGCGCGCGCCTGGCGCACGTACAAGGCCGACACCCGCGCCTTCCTGCTGCTGCGTGCCTACATTCCGGGGGCGCTGCGGGTGGAGGTCACCGACCCGGAGGACCCGACGCCCTACCTGTACCTGTCGACGCGGGAGCCGGAGCGGCTGGCTGAGGCGCTGCGTGCGGCACGGACGGCCGCGGCGCCCGAGGCCGCGTAGTCCCGGGGGCCGCGCGGTCCCGAGGCCGCACGGCCTCGTCCACGGGGTCGTGGGGCGGGGGGCTCGTCAGCTCCCGGGTTCCCCGGAGCCGCCGCTGGTGTCGGTGGTGTCCAGGGGCGGCAGCGGGTGCCCGGGCGTCTCCAGGGGCGGCAGCGGGGGCAGTTCGTCCCACGGGACCTGGATCTTGCGCAGGTCGGCCCGGATGCGGGCGGCGAGCCTTCTGGTCTCGCGACGGTTCATGACGGCGCCGGCCGCCGCGCCCACCATGAAGGGCGTCAGCTTGGGCAGGCCCCGCGCCGTCCGCTTCATGATCTGCCGGCGCAGCTGGCGCCTCATCCGGCCCCCGAGGGCCACGTCGATCGACGACGGGTTCCGCACGTCGATCCTGCGCTCGTGCGACCAGACCGACAGATACGCGGTGCTGCGGGCCTTCAGATTTCCGGGGGGCCGCACCCCGTACACCTCGTGGAGTTCCGCGATCAGTTTGAGTTCGACCGCCGCGACTCCGGTGACCTCGGCGGCCAGCTGGGTCGGCATCGCGGGCGGTACCGGCAGCATCGCCGCTGCCCCGACACCTGCTCCGACCGTGGAGGAGGCTCCCGCCGCGCCCGCCACCAGCTTGTCCGCGAGCTGTTCGGGCCCGAGGGCCGGGAACTGCCGGCGCAGCGTGGTGAGGTCCCGTACGGGGATCCGCGGGGCCATGTCGATGACACGGTCGGTGAGGTAGGAGAGGGCCGCCCTGGCGTGGCTGCCGCCCACGCGGGCGCCCGTTCTGGCCGCGTCCTGCGCCTTCCGGGCCCGGTGCCGGATCGCCGCGGCCTGCCGCCGGGCCACGGGCGCGGATCCACCCGCCGGGACGGCGGGGTCACCGCGCCCGGGGACCGATGCGAGCGCGGGCGATCCCGCCGACCCGTCCGGGTCGGATGCACGGGAAGGCCCTCGCTCTTCGTCACGCGCGCCGTGAGGGCCGTCGGACGGCCCCGAGTCCGCTCCCCCGCGGGGGATGCGGCGCTTCCAAGGAGGGGTCGAGCCAGTCACGGCCGACCCTGCCTCAGTCGCAGTCGCGGCAGATCGGCTGACCGTTCTTCTCCCGGGCCAGCTGGCTGCGGTGGTGCACCAGGAAGCAGCTCATGCAGGTGAACTCGTCCTGCTGCTTGGGCAGCACCCGGACGGCCAGTTCCTCGTTCGAGAGGTCCGCTCCGGGCAGCTCCAGGCCTTCGGCGGCCTCGAACTCGTCGACGTCCACGGAGGAGGTCGACTTGTCGTTCCGCCTGGCCTTCAGCTCTTCCAGGCTGTCCGAGTCGACGTCGTCGTCGGTCTTGCGTGGGGTGTCGTAGTCGGTTGCCATGTCGCTCTCCCCCTCTGGGTGTATGCGGTGTCTCCAGCGCACGTAACGCGTGAGAGGCCGGACTTGTGCCCGACCTGAGGCGGAGATTTTGCCTCACATCAAGGTCTGTTACTCAATCGACACCCAACCGCACTCCTCAAGAGTGATCGGCTTGGATGGCGATGGGGACCGTACACGGTCCGAATGTCCCGCTCCAAAGCGGTCTCACCGTGTACTTCCCGTGATCACGCCCTCTGAAAACCGGGATTTTTCCGGCATTTCACGGCCCACTTGGCCACGGAGCGTGGATGGCTGGAAATCCGCCCCTGTGATCGATCACACACGGTGAGACCCGGAACGGTCCCGGGAATTTCCGCCTAAAGCGAACATCCCCGCGTGTCGGCGCAATGATGTCAGATCGGCAACATCACCCGCATCACGAGTCCACCCCCCTCACGCGGCTGGGCCGAGATGTGGCCGCCGTGCGCCCTCGCCACGGAGCGGGCGATGGACAGGCCCAGGCCGACGCCCTTGTCGCTGCCGGTGCGCTCGGTGCGCAGCCGCCTGAAGGGCTCGAAGAGGTTGTCGATCTCGTACGCCGGGACGACCGGCCCGGTGTTCGTGACGACGAGTATCGCCTGACCGTGCTGGACGTCGGTGGTGACCTCCACCCAGCCGCCCTCCCGTCTCCCGCCGCCACCCTTGTTCGGAAGCGCTTCGCGCTGCACCTCCTCATGGGCCACGTTGTACCGCACCGCGTTCTGCACCAGGTTCAGGGCGATCCGCTCCAGCAGCACGCCGTTGCCCTGGACGACCGCCGGCTTGCGCTCGCCACGGATCACGACCCCCTTGGCCTCCGCCTCCGCGTGCACCTGGTCGACGGCCTGCGAGGCGACCTCGGCGAGGTCCACCGGCTTGCGCTCCACGATCTGGTTGTCGCTGCGGGCGAGCAGCAGCAGGCCCTCGACGAGCTGCTCGCTGCGCTCGTTGGTGGCCAGCAGGGTCTTGCCGAGCTGCTGGAGCTCCACCGGCGCGTGCGGATCGGAGAGCTGCACCTCCAGGAGCGTGCGGTTGATCGCGAGCGGGGTGCGCAGCTCGTGCGAGGCGTTGCCGACGAAGCGCTGCTGGGCGGTGAAAGCCCGCTGCAACCGCTCCAGCATGTCGTCGAAGGTGTCCGCGAGCTCCTTCAGCTCGTCGTCCGGGCCGTCCAGCTCGATCCGCCGGGACAGGTCGGAGCCGGCCACGGCCCGGGCGGTACGGGTGATCCGGCCGAGCGGGGACAGCACGCGGCCGGCCATCGCGTAGCCGAACGCGAAGGCGATCACGGCGAGCCCGAGCAGGGCGAGGAGCGAGCGGCTGAGCAGGCTGTCCAGGGCGACCTGGCGCTGGTGGTCGATGCAGGCGCTGATCGCGGCGTTGAACTCCGACAGCGACAGGTTGCCGTTGTCGACGCCCGGGCAGTCGTTGCTGGTGACCCTGAGGGCGTTGAAGTCGACGATCTTGAACAGCGGTTGGTTGCCGGTGCGCAGGGCCTGAGCGGCGAGCAGGTAGATGATCGACAGCAGCAGGATGCCGGCGATCAGGAACATGCCGCCGTACAGCAGTGTCAGCCGTATCCGGATGGTCGGGCGCAGCCACGGGAAGGCGGGCTCCGGCCTTCTGGGGTCCCAGGTGGGTTTGGGGGGCGCCTGGGGCGGCGCCGGGGTCGCGGCCACGGCGGATCAGATCCGGTAGCCGGAGCCGGGCACCGTGACGATCACCGGGGGCTCGCCGAGTTTGCGCCGCAGGGTCATCACCGTGACGCGCACGACGTTGGTGAACGGGTCGGTGTTCTCGTCCCAGGCCTTCTCCAGCAGCTGCTCCGCGGAGACCACGGCGCCCTCACTGCGCATGAGGACCTCCAGGACCGCGAACTCCTTCGGCGCGAGCTGGACCTCCCTGCCGTCGCGGAAGACCTCGCGGCGGTTGGGGTCGAGCTTGATCCCGGCGCGCTCCAGGACGGGCGGCAGGGGCATGCTGGTGCGCCGGCCCAGGGCCCGCACACGTGCCGTCAGCTCGCTGAACGCGAAGGGCTTGGGAAGGTAGTCGTCGGCGCCGATCTCCAGGCCCTCGACACGGTCGCTGACGTCGCCGGAGGCGGTGAGCATCAGCACGCGCGTCGGCATGCCCAGCTCGACGATCTTGCGGCAGACGTCGTCGCCGTGCACCAGCGGGAGGTCCCGGTCGAGGACGACCACGTCGTAGTCGTTGACGCCGATGCGCTCCAGGGCGGCCGCACCGTCGTACACGACGTCGACGGCCATGGCCTCCCGGCGCAGTCCGGTGGCCACCGCATCGGCGAGCAGTTGCTCGTCCTCGACGACGAGTACGCGCACGTCTGGTCCTTCCTGTGTCCACCCGCGTAGCGCCGCTCGGGGCGCACGCCGGCAGGGTCTTCGTGAGTGTGTTCTTCCATCCTGCCCTTTTCGGCCATAAGTCGGCGGTAAGCCGTGGAAGCGGCCGGTGCACGGCGGGCGAGCGGCGGGCGAAGAGGCCGCGAATCCCGAATTTTCTTGTCCGGTCGAGGTTTCCACCGCGATGAGTCGGGGGAGGACGGGTTTACACCCCGCGATCACGCTCTGCATGTGCCGCAGCACCATGCGGTACTCCGCGATCCGCTTCCGCAGAGCGGGTGTGGGTGTCCAGCGCCGTCGCCGCCCGGTCGGGCAGCGCCGGGCACCTGCTGAGACGTGATCGCCCCTTCCGAACGGCACACCCCCGTGCCACCGACCCACCGACCCAGGACGAGGGGGCGCAGCATGGACGCATTCACCGCAGGACTTCTACAGCGCATAAAGGCGACCGAGTCCGACCTGACCCGGGCTCGTGACGAGGGCGACGACTTCCTCGTCGAGGTCGAGCTGGCCGAACTCGACGACCTGCGCCGCCTCGCCGCCGAACACGGTGTGGAGGTCGGCGTGTCCGGCGTCTGATCAGCCTGCACGCGTGAGAGCGGGACCCCGGCGAATCCAGCGCCTGGGTCCCGCTCCTGCGTGGTGCTCCCGCCCTGCCCTCAGTCGTGCCAGGCCCCGAGCTCCTCCAGGAGGCCCTGGAGGGGCTCGAAGACGCCCGGGGTGGCCGCGACCGTCAGGTCGCGGGAGGGACGCTCTCCGGGGCGGCCACCGGTCACGGCGCCCGCCTCCCGGGCGATCAGGTCGCCGGCGGCGTAGTCCCACGGGTTCAGACCGCGTTCGTAGAAGCCGTCCAGGCGGCCCACCGCCACGTCGCACAGGTCCACCGCGGCCGAGCCGCCGCGGCGGATGTCGCGCACCAGCGGAATCAGCCGGCGGGCCACGTCGGCCTGGTGGGCGCGTACCTCGGCCACGTAGTTGAAGCCGGTGGAGACCAGGGCCTGGTCCAGGGGCGGCGCGGCACGGCAGGCCAGCTTGCGCTCGCCGGCCCAGGCTCCGGTGGCCCAGGCCCCGCGGCCGCGCACGGCGTGGAACGCCTCGCCGCGCATCGGGGCGACCACGACCCCGACGACCGCCTCGCCGTCCTGCTCGGCCGCGATGGAGACGGCCCAGGTCGGCAGTCCGTACAGGTAGTTCACGGTGCCGTCGAGCGGGTCGATCACCCAGCGGACGCCGCTCGTGCCCTCGACGGAGGCACCCTCCTCGCCGAGGAAGCCGTCCTCGGGGCGCCGGTCGGAGATCAGGCCGGTGATCAGCTTCTCGGCGGCGATGTCCATCTCGGTGACGACGTCGACCGGACTGGACTTGGTGGCGGCCACCGCCAGGTCCGCCGGGCGGCCGTCGCGCAGCAGCTCTCCGGCGCGCCCGGCCGCCTGGCGGGCGAGTTGCAGCAGTTCCGCGGGCAGGGTGTCGGTCACGGGGTTCCTCACGCGTAGGGGCTGTCGGCGCCCGCGGCGGCCGGCCGGGGCGTGCGGGCGGGGCAGCAGCCCACCGGGCAGAGGTCGTGGTCCGCGCCGAGCGAGCCCAGGGCGCACGGTGCGACCCGCTGTCCGCGTTCGGTGGCGGCACGCTCCGCGATCAGGTCGCGGATGGCGGCGGCGAACCGCGGGTCGGCGCCGACGGTGGCGGCGCGGCGTACCGGAAGGCCCAGTTCCGCGGCCTTGGCCGTGGCCTCCGTGTCGAGGTCGTACAGGACCTCCATGTGGTCGGAGACGAAGCCGATGGGCGCCATGACCACGGCCGGGGCGCCCGCGGCCTGCCGCTCCTCGAGGTGGTCGCAGATGTCGGGCTCCAGCCACGGGATGTGCGGGGCACCGGAGCGCGACTGGTAGACGAGCTGCCAGGGGTGGTCGACGCCGGTGCGCTCACGGACCGCGTCGGCGATCAGCCGCGCCACGTCCAGGTGCTGGCGGACGTACGCCCCGCCGTCCCCGGGGCCGGGGACCGGCCCGGAGGTGTCCGCGGCGGAGACCGGGATCGAGTGGGTGCAGAAGGCGATGTGCGCGCCGTCGCGGACGTCCTCGGGGAGGTCGGCGAGCGACTCGAGGACGCCCTCGATCATGGGCGTCAGGAAGCCGGGGTGGTTGAAGTAGTGCCGCAGCTTGTCGACCTTCGGCAGCTCCAGGCCCTCGGCCTCGAGGGCGGCCAGCGAGTCGGCGAGGTTCTCGCGGTACTGCCGGCAGCCGGAGTAGGAGGCGTAGGCGCTGGTGGCCAGGACCAGGATGCGGCGGCGGCCGTCGCGGACCATCTCCCGCAGGGTGTCCGTCAGATACGGGGCCCAGTTGCGGTTGCCCCAGTAGACCGGCAGGTCGAGGCCGTGGTCGGCGAAGTCCTTGCGCAGGGCGTCGAGCAGGGCGCGGTTCTGGGCGTTGATCGGGCTGACCCCGCCGAACCGGAAGTAGTGTTCGCCCACTTCCTTCAGGCGCTCGGTGGGGATGCCGCGCCCGCGCGTCACGTTCTCCAGGAACGGGATCACGTCGTCCGGCCCCTCGGGGCCGCCGAACGAGAGCAGGAGCAGGGCGTCGTACGGGGTGGCGTCGAGCACGTCAGGCATGCCTCGATCCTGCCACCCCCCACCGACGGGCGGGATCCCGGCCCGCAGGGGTGCCGGGCAGGGCACAGGGGCGCGGTGCACCGGGAGCCGGCCGATCCGTAAGCTGGATCAGCTTCCCTCACTCCTTACCGGATTCGCGGAGACCCTGTGCCCAGCCCGTACCGTGCCCTGTTCGCCGCTCCAGGCTCCAGGGGTTTCTCCGCCGCGGGGTTCCTCGGCCGGATGCCGCTGTCGATGATGGGCATCGGCGTGGTCACGATGATCTCCCAGCTCACCGGGCGCTACGGGCTCGCGGGCGCGCTGTCGGCGACCATCGCCCTGGCCGCCGCGGTCCTCGGCCCGCAGATCTCCCGGCTGGTCGACCGGCACGGCCAGCGCCGGGTGCTGCGCCCCGCGACGCTCGTCTCGCTGACCGCCGCGGCGGTCCTGCTGTTCGCGGCGCACTTCCGGTGGCCGGACTGGGTGCTGTTCGTCTGCGCGGCCGGGATCGGCTCCGTGCCCAGTCTGGGCGCGATGGTCCGCGCGCGCTGGGCGGCCCTGTACCGGGGGACACCGCAGCTGCACACCGCCTACTCGTTCGAGTCCGTGGTGGACGAGGCCTGCTTCATCTTCGGGCCGATCGTCTCCATCGGACTGTCCACGGCCTGGTTCCCGGAGGCGGGGCCGCTGCTGGCCGCGTGCTTCCTGGCGGTGGGCGTGTTCTGGCTGACCGCCCAGCGCGCCACCGAGCCCGCGCCGCACGCGCGCGAGCATCACGGCGGCGGTTCGGCCCTGCGTGCGCGTGGACTCCAGGTGCTGGTGTCGACCTTCGTGGCGACCGGGACGATCTTCGGGGCGGTCGACGTGGTCACCGTCGCCTTCGCCGAAGAGCAGGGCCACAAGGGCGCCGCGAGCCTCGTGCTCGCCCTGTACGCGGCGGGCTCCTGCACGGCGGGCGTCGTGTTCGGCCTGCAGCGCTTCGCGGGACCGCCGGCCCGGCGCTGGCTGCTGGGCATCTGTGCGATGGCCGTGAGTATGATCCCCCTCCTACTGGTCGGAAACCTGCCGTTTCTGGCCGTGGCGCTGTTCGTTGCGGGCCTGTCCGTCGCTCCCACGATGATCACGACGATGGCCCTCGTCGAAGAGCACGTACCACGCTCGCACCTGACCGAGGGCATGACCTGGGTGAGCACCGGGCTCGCGGTCGGGGTGGCACTGGGCTCCTCGGTGGCCGGCTGGGTGATCGACGCGGCCGGGGCGAGCGCCGGGTACGGGGTTCCGGTGGTGTCCGGGGCCGTCGCGGTCGCGGTCGGTTTCCTCGGGTACCGCCGGCTGAGCAGGCCGGCTCCGCGTCGGGGAGGCTTCGTTGAGCAGCACGACGAGCGCGAGGAACGGCACGTGGCATAACTGGGGCGGCAACGTCGGCGCACGCCCCGGGCGGCAGGTCGCGCCGGCGACGGTGGAGGACGTCGCCGCCACCGTACGGCAGGCCGCCGAGGACGGGCTGAAGGTGAAGGCCGTCGGCAGCGGTCACTCCTTCACGAGCATCGCCGCGACGGACGGCGTGATGATCCGCCCGCAGCTGCTGACCGGCATACGCGGGATCGACCGCGAGGCCATGACGGTCACGGTCGAGTCCGGCACCCCGCTCAAGAGACTCAACGTCGCTCTCGCGCGCGAGGGACTCACGCTCGCCAACATGGGCGACATCATGGAACAGACGGTGTCCGGGGCGACCAGCACCGGCACCCACGGCACGGGCCGCGAGTCGGCCTCGATCGCCGCCCAGATCAGCGGCCTTGAGCTGGTCACGGCGGACGGCTCGGTGCTCACCTGCTCCGCGAAGGAGCATCCGGAGGTTTTCGCGGCCGCCCGCATCGGCCTGGGCGCGCTGGGGATCGTCACGGCCCTCACCTTCGCGGTGGAGCCGCTCTTCCTGCTCACCGCCCGCGAGGAGCCGATGCCCCTGGACCGTGTGCTCGCGGAGTTCGACCAACTCTGGGCGGAGAACGAGCACTTCGAGTTCTACTGGTTCCCGCACACCGGCAGCACCAACACCAAGCGCAACAACCGCAGCGCCGGACCGGAGCGGCCGGTGGGGCGGCTGGCCGGCTGGTTCGAGGACGAGTTCCTCTCCAACGGCGTCTTCCAGGTGGCCAACTGGCTCGGCCGCGCGGTGCCCGCCGCCATCCCGTCGATCGCCGGGATCTCCAGCCGCGCGCTGTCCGCCCGGACGTACACCGACATCCCCTACAAGGTCTTCACCTCGCCGCGCCGGGTGCGCTTCCTGGAGATGGAGTACGCCGTGCCGCGCGAGGCCCTGCCCGACGCCCTGCGCGAGCTGAAGGCGATGGTCGACCGCTCCGGACTGCGGGTGAGCTTCCCGGTGGAGGTGCGCACCGCGCCCGCCGACGACATCACCCTGTCCACCGCCTCGGGCCGGGACAGCGCGTACATCGCCGTCCACATGTTCCGGGGCACCCCCTACCAGCGGTACTTCACGGCCGCGGAGAGCATCTTCACCGCGTACGAGGGCCGGCCGCACTGGGGCAAGATCCACACCAGGGACGCCGGCCACCTCGCCGCGGTCCACCCGCGCTTCGGCGAGTTCACGGCGCTGCGGGACCGGCTGGATCCCCACCGGCTGTTCCAGAACGACTACTTGCGGAGGGTGCTGGGGCCGTAGCGCTCGCGCCGGGTGCCGGGGCCGTGGTGCCGGCGCCGGACGGCCGGTCCGCTCCCGCGCCCGCTCCCGCGCCGTCGGAGCCCGCGCTCCCGGTGTCCCCGGTGCTCCCGCCGTCTCCGCTGCTGCCCGTGGCCCCGGGCGTGGGCGTCGGGCTCACTCCGGTCCCCCGGTCGGGGCCGTCGGAGGCGGCGCCGCCCGGCAGCGTCCCGTCCCCGGTCCCGGGCGTACGGGCGGGCGAGGAGGCGGGCACCGGCTCGTCGGACGTCACGGGCGGCCTGCGGTGGCCGCTCACGGCGTCGCCGACCGTCGTGCCCCGGCCGCCGCTGAAGCTGTCGCCCGACACCAGTTCGTAGGCGGTGATTCCGGCCATGGTGACCCCGAAGACGAGGGTGGCGGCGACCACGGGCCGCTTCCAGCTCTTGATCCGGGCCCGGTAGACGGTCCCCTCGGTGAACTCGCCCACCGGCGGTGTGCTCCGCCCGGCGGGGGTGCCCGCCGGAACCGGCTCGGGAACCGGCCCGGAGACCGCCCCGGGGGAGGCGGTCGGAGAGAGGGCCGGGGAGGCGGTCGGGGTGGCGGTCGGGGTGGCGGCCACCCCGCGCAGCTGCTCGCCGGTGCGCCGGAAGAAGTGCTGGAAGACCGTGCCGCCGCAGGTGGCCACGACGCTGACCACGCCGGCCCCGAGGATCGTGCCGTAGACGCCGAAGTACGAGGCGAGCTTCGCGGCCACCACCGCCGCCAGGGCGCTGCCCGCGACCTGGGCGACGCTCAGGTCGACCCGTCTCCTCCTGGTCTCCTCCCCCGCGCTCGGCACCCCACCGCCGTCGGACCTTTCGCTCATCACCGGACCTTGCCTGCCTCTGTCGTACACGGCCGTACACAACCGCGGTCCCTGGTGAATGACCGGCCGGCTGCACGAGAAAGGGACGTACCGACGAAACCGTTAGTTCCGTTTGCGGTGATTAAGTGAAGTTCGCCACGGGCATGATCGAGAGACCGGCCGGGGGCGGCCGGGTATCACCTCTGACAAGAAGTCGGGCGGCGCGCCCATCCACGCACGTGGCCCGAATGGAGTACCGTTATGGGCCCTGGGCCCGGCCTCCCTTCGGGGTGTCCGGGACCTTGCTGGACCGCCGGGAGGGGGCTGCTTGCACAGGGTGACGGAGTTGGTCACTTAGCGTTGTGAACAGGTAACCGTGCCATAACGGCGTTCCAGGGCCCGTGCCCGACACGCCGGGCAACTCGGCAAGGTTGTGGCAGGCTGCACCCGGGCAGGCCACACTCGACTAGCGGAAGCAGCGACGCACGTGACGTCGGCAGGCACCACCCGGGAGGTCCCCATGCCCGAACTGCGTGTCGTGGCCGTCTCCAATGACGGCACACGGCTGGTGCTCAAGGCTGCGGACAGCACGGAGTACACGCTTCCGATCGACGAACGGCTCCGCGCCGCCGTGCGCGGCGACCGTCCCCGCCTCGGCCAGATCGAGATCGAGGTGGAGAGCCATCTCCGCCCCCGCGACATCCAGGCCCGGATACGAGCGGGCGCGACCGCGGAAGAGGTCGCCCAGCTCGCCGGCATCCCCGTCGACCGGGTACGGCGCTTCGAGGGCCCCGTCCTCGCCGAGCGCGCCTTCATGGCCGAGCGGGCCCGCAAGACCCCCGTCCGCCGCCCTGGCGAGAACTCCGGTCCGCTGCTCGGCGAGACCGTCCAGGAGCGGCTGCTGCTGCGCGGCGCCGAGAAGGACACCGCCCAGTGGGACTCCTGGCGCCGCGACGACGGCACCTGGGAGGTCCTGCTGGTCTACCGGGTCGCGGGCGAACCGCACTCGGCGAGCTGGACCTACGACCCGCCGCGGCGTCTGGTGCAGGCCGTGGACGACGAGGCACGCGCCCTGATCGGGGAGTCCGACGACCTAGGCGCCCCGGAACCCAGCTTTCCGTTCGTGCCGCGCATCGCGCGTCTGCCGCGCGAGCGTTCCTTCGACCGGGACCGTCCGGCGCTGCCGGGCCAGGCGCCCGAGCCCGCCGAGGAGAGCGTGGGCGAACGCGACACGCTGACCAGCCTGCTGGAGGCGGTGCCGAGCTTCCGCGGCGACCTGGTGGTGCCCGAGCGCGCGCCGGAGCCCGTGGAGGAGCCCGAAGAGGACCTGGTGGCCGAGGAGCCCCCGGCCCCCGCGGCCTCGGCCGGCTCCGCCTACGCGGACGTCCTCATGCCGCGCTCCGTCACCAGCCACCGCGACCGCCTCACCGGCGCCACCGACCGCCAGGCCGAGGCGGACGGGGTCCGGCCCGGACGCCGGGCCGCCGTGCCGAGCTGGGACGAGATCGTGTTCGGCACACGCCGCAAGAAGCAGGATTAGCGCGCAGCGGCAAGCCCGTACAAGGGAAGGGCACCCGACTGGTGCGGCCCTTCCCTGTGCGGGGCGTCGCCGCAGGGGTCCTGGTGGTCCGGTGGCTCGGTGTGGGCCGTTCCGGCTGACCGACCATCACTCGTTATGAGTATCTTTCCCAGCCGGCGACCTGACGTCCTGTCACTGCCGGTCCCGTCACTGCGGGTCCGGCCCCACCGCGACCGGCCGGGACGGATCCGAGGACCACTCCGACCACGAGCCCACGTACAGCGCGGCCGGGATCCCGGCGACGGCCAGCGCCAGCGCCTCGTGCGCCGCGGAGACACCGGAGCCGCAGTAGACACCGACGTCGCGCCCGTCGGCCGCGCCCAACTTCGCGAATCGCGCCCGTAGTTCCTCGGCCGGCAGGAACTTCCCGTCCGGGCCGGCGTTCTCCGTGGTCGGCGCGGACACCGCGCCCGGGATGTGGCCGCCCACCGGGTCGATCGGCTCCACCTCGCCCCGGTAACGCTCCCCCGCGCGCGCGTCGAACAGCACCCCGGACCGCGCCAGCGCCGCGGCCCCGTCGGCGTCGAGCAGCGGCAGCGCGCCGGGCTCCGGTACGAAGTCACCCTCGGCCGGCTCGGGCACGGCGGTCTCCAGCGGGCCCTCCCAGGCCTCCAGGCCCCCGTCCAGGACCCGCACGTCGGGGTGTCCGGTCCAGCGCAGCAACCACCACGCGCGGGCCGCCGCCCAACCCAGTCCGCCGTCGTACACAACGACCGGCCGGGCCGTCGACACCCCGGCACGGCGCATCGCGGCGCCGAACACCTCCAGGTCGGGCAGCGGATGGCGGCCGCCCTTGCCCGGCGGCGAGGTCAGTTCACGGTCCAGGTCGACGAAGACGGCGCCGGGAATGTGCCCGGCCGCATGGGCGGCGCGCCCGTCGAAGGGCGCCGCGCCGGCCGCCGCGGCCAGGCTGAGCTGCCAGCGGACGTCGAGCAGCACGGGAGGCCGCGGCCCCGCGAGGGCGTTCGCGAGATCGGATGCGGAGATGATGGCGTTCATGGTCCCATCCTTGCGCACGGGGTGGCCGCATCGTCCAGGTCGGGCTACTCTGCTCGGCCGGACAGGTCCGATCACGAGGCGTACGGGATCGGACACATGCTGTACAGCCGATCGACATCCTTCGGTAAGCGCGACGAAACAGGCCGGACACCGCACACCGGGCACATTCCGGACGGGACCCGGCCTCGCAGGCACCTCGGGGTGCGCGCCCGCGCGCGCCCGGCACGGGTGACGGAGCGTCGGCAACGGGTCCGGGGAACGGAATCGAGGCGCCCGTCGCAGGGGCCGAGGGGAAGGTGACGATGACCGAGGCACCGGAGCCGGATGTCCCGAACGGCCGGGCACACGCCCGCAACAGACCCGGAACACCCTGCCGGGTAAGCCTGATGGTCCAGGAGATGGCCGCCGCCCAGGCCTTCTACGGGGAGTTCTTCGGCTGGGAGTTCCAGCCCGTACCCCGTCGGCTCGGTCCCGGCGTCCGGGCCCTGCTGGACGGCCGCGAGGTGGGAGGTATCGGACAACTTCCGCCCGGCGAGCATCTGTCGGTGGCGTGGACGCCGTATCTCGCCTCGGACGACGTGGACCTGACGGCTGAGCAGGTACGGCTGTGCGGCGGCACGATCGGGGTGGGCCCGCTGGACGGGGGCGGCAACGGGCGGCTGGCGATCGGCTCCGACCCGTGGGGCGCGGTCTTCGGCCTGTGGCAGGCCGAGGCGCATCCCGGCGCGGAGCTCGCCGGGGTGCCCGGCACACCGGTGTGGCACAAACTGCTGACCTACGAGACCGCGGGCGCCGCCACGTTCTACACCAGGCTGTTCGCCTACGACCCAAAGCCGCACGGCTCCGCCGACGCCGACCGGGTGGCCCTGCACCTCGACGGCCGTCCGGTCGCCGGAGTGCACGGGGTGGGCCGGGCCCTACCACGCGACCGGGGCCCGCACTGGATGACGTACTTCGAGGTCGCCGACACCGACGAGGCGACCGAACGTCTCGTCGCCCTGGGCGGGCGCGTCCTCACCCCCGCCCGGGACACCACCCACGGCCGCGTGACCACCGTGGCGGATCCCGAGGGGGCCCGGTTCGCCCTGATCCGGAGGGCACGTTGATTCCAGGCAAACCGTGTTGACGACAGGCGTCACTCAGGAGGTTGATGCCGGCAGGGCATCCCGTGACCACGCCGCGACACAGGCCTCGGCAGCCGTCACGCTTCGCCGCGGCGGGTGAGATGGCCGGAAACCGACCCTGTCCTGGTGGATGCCGTGGCCGAACCTCCCCTGGACGGCGTTCGTCATGGGTGGGACGGCGGTCGGACCGTCGCCTCGTTTCGGACAGCGAGCCCGTATCGGTGCCAGGGGCGACGCGGTAGGGCCCCGTCCATCGCTTTGCGGACAGGGCCAGGTGGGGTTGGCGAGTTGGGAAAAGACGATCTCGGTCAGGGATTGACTGCGGCCCGCTCGCCGTCGGTGAGGGGCGGCTCGGACAGGAACGGCCGCTTCGGCCCGAGCAGCATCGGGGGCGAGTATGTCCGAGGAGAACAAGCGGGTGGCCCGCTTCTCCACAAGCAATCCCGCTCCGATCGCTCAGCACCGGCGGCTCGCGCTGCTGCGACAGCTCCTGTCCACGACGACGTGCCGCTCCAGGACCGCGTCGCCGCGGTGCTCGTCCTTCTCTACGCGCAGCCGCTCACCCGAATCGCCCGACCCGGCACTGACAACGTCCCGACACGTCTGCTGCGCGAGGCAAGTCGGCTTATCCTACTGAGAAGTTCTGACTGCCGCAGTGTGTCGCCGACATCTGGGCGGGTTCCAGCGCGCACCGCAGCGACGAAGGTCGCCACGGTGGCCGCCACCTGATCGTGCGGCTCAAGCCGGATCTCCTCGGCCTTCGCGCCGCGGTGGAGGCCGATCACGGGGACATCGCCGGCGGGCGGGGTGAACGCCCGGTCGACGGTAATGCCGCCCTCGCTTCCCCGCAGCTCGTAAGATGAGCGGTAGGTGTGCTCCATGCCGAAGGTGATCTGGGCCGTGACGCTGCCGGGAGTACTCAGCAACGCAGCGCCGGAGGTTTCGACCTGCCGTCCGGCACCCTGGACGAGGCAAGCGCCGATGACGTCGAGTTCGGGGCCCAGGAAGTGCAGTGCGGCCCGGAGGGGATAGACCCCGACGTCCGCCAACGCCCCACCGCCGAGGTTCGCATTGTACCTGATGTCACTGTCCGCAAGCGGGGGAATGGTGAACGCCGCGTGGAATGAGCGCAGTTCACCTATCGCGCCGTCTGCGACCATGCGCTGTACGACCCTGTGCCGGTGATGATGGACGAACATGATGTTCTCCATGAGCACCAGGTCACGAGAGGCGGCGAGTTCGAGTAGGTCCCTGGTGCGGTCGTAGTGGGTGGTCACGGGCTTCTCGGCGAGAACGTGTCTGCCCGTATGCAGGGTCGCCTCGATCCACCGGGCGTGCAGGGCCGCGGGGAGCGGCACATAGACGGCCTGGATGTCGTCCAGTTCCAGGAGCTCGCCGTATCCGTGGATGGCACGGCAGCCGAAGCGCTCCGCGACCTGCCGCGCCTTGGCCAGGTCACGGCTGGCCACTGCCGCAATCTCGATGTCGGGACAGGAGGCGAAGGCGGGAAGCATGCGGCGTACCGCTATATCCGCGCATCCGATCACCCCCACACGGAGGGGGCCGGTCATCGGGTGCTGGTCTTCATTGCGTTGAGACAAGCAAGCATGGTGCGCGCCTGGACGTTGAGGTAGTGGCTGTGCTGGACCAGGGACGTGAGTTGCGCGGGGGTGACCCAGGCGTAGCCAGGCGGAGGGTCCAGCGGAGCGTCTGCCTCGTCTGCCTCGACGACGAGACAGCGGCTCTCGGCGTTGAGGAAGCGGCCGCCTTCCTCTGCATGCACGACGTCGTAGCGGATGCGGTCGGCACCGGCACGAAGCACCGAGTCCGCGAACAGGGGGTGCTCCTTCTCGTGCACGTGGGCGTAGTTGTGCGGCGTGTACTGCACGGTCGGTCCCAGCTCGATGGTGTCGAGGAGTCCGGGTTCGATCCGGGCATGCACCAGCACATGTGGGATACCACCGAAATCGCGCGTGAGGAAGGCGATGATGCCCGAGCCGACCGGCTCGAACAGGGGCTGGGTCCAGCCCGCCACCTCACGGTTCTCTGCCTGTGCGGACACGGCCACGACATTGAAGTAGCTGCCCGTTTCGTGTTCGATCACACTGTCGTGGCGCTTCCAGTCGGGAAGGAGGTCCAGCGGGACCCGCTCGGTTCGCACACAGTGCCGTGTGCGCTCACCTGTGATCCATGAGAGCAGTTCGGTGTCGGAGAGCAGGGCGTCGCCCGACGCGTCCCCGACAGGCAGGCAGGACAGCACCGTACGCGAGTCCATGTTGACCACATTGTCCCGGTGTAGCAGCTCGTTGATCTGACCGAGAGTAAGCCAGCAGAAGTCGTCCAGCAGCGGCACGTCGCCCACTGCCTCCACAACCATGTTGCGGTTGGACTTGCGGAAGAACCACGAGCCGTGCTCGGACTGGCGCACGTCCGCGACAATCCGGCCGCGGTTCGGCCCGACGAAGTACTCGATGTACTTGACGTCCCCGCCCTTGTGGGCCTTGGTGTAGTTGCTGCGGGTCGCCTGGACCGTGGGCGAGAGCTGGAGCAGGTTCGGATTGCCCGGCTCCATCTTCGCCTGCATCAGAAAGTGCAGCACCCCGTCGAACTCCTTGACGAGAATACCGAGGATGCCCACCTCGGACTGTCTCATGATGGGCTGGTACCAGTCGTTGTACGGACCGTCGCCATGCGGTTGCCCGTCCTCCGTGAAGTGCAGGCCCTCGATGGTGAAGAACCGGCCGCTGTGGTGCACCAGGTTCCCGGTGTGTTCCTGGAACGACCAACCGTCCATTTCCGCGAACGGTATTCGGTCCACCCGGAAGGTGTTGGCCTTGCGCCGTTCGGCAAGCCAGTCATCGAAACGCTCGGTGCCCAGCTGTACACCTTGAGTGATTGCGGCCGACATGGCGATGCGTGCCGACAGGCTCTGGATCTCACGCGCCTGGAGAACGTGGGACGGCATCGGAGTAACTCCCCTGCCTTTCTGGTGATGTGGATGCGGCCGTGTCGCGCATGTCACGCCGCGTCGAGGCGGCCGAGTGGATCGGCAGTCGCCGACTTGTGGCCGCGTGCTGGTGCGCGACCTCGTACAGCAGCGCCCCGGCCTCTTCCGGAAGCGGGTTCGGCCGGCGGACTCTCAGCCATGCCGGGCCACAAACTCCTTGATCGTGGCGACCACGTAGTCCAGCATCTCGTCCGTGAGCCCCGGGTAGACACCGATCCAGAAGGTGTGCTCGGTGATGATGTCGCTGTTGGTGAGGTCGCCGACGACGCGGTGCGGTTGGCCGATGTACGCGGGCTGGCGCGTGAGGTTGCCGGAGAACAGCCGCCGGGTTCCGATCTTGCATTCCTCCAAGTGCGCGACCAGTTCGGCGCGCGTGTAGCGGGCCTCGGGTTCGACGGTGATGACGAAGCCGAACCAGCTCGGATCGGACCGTCGGGTCGGCTCGGGGAGCAACAGGCCCGGCAGGCCGTCCAGCCCCTCGCGCAGCCGCCGCCAGTTGTGCCGTCGCGCCTCGATGAAGCTGTCGACCTTGGCGAGCTGCGTCAGGCCCAGCGCCGCCTGGATGTCGGTTCCCTTCAGGTTGTAACCCACGTGGGAGAAAATGTATTTGTGGTCGTACCCGGCGGGAAGGTTGCCCATCTGGTACTCGAACCGTTTGAAGCAGGTGTTGTTCTTACCGGGTTCGCACCAGCAGTCCCGCCCCCAGTCGCGCAGCGATTCCACGACGCGGGCCAGGCGGAGGTCGGAGGTGAGGACGCAACCGCCCTCACCCATGGTGAGGTGGTGCGCGGGGTAGAAGCTGACGGTGCTCATGTCGCCGAAGGTGCCGGTGATCCGACCGTCGTAGGTGGAGCCGACCGCGTCGCAGTTGTCTTCGACGAAGAAAAGGTCGTGGTCCTTGGCGAGCTGGGCCACCTCGGCCACCTCGAAGGGGTTGCCGAGCGCATGAGCGATAATGATCGCCCGCGTCTTGGGTCCGATCGCCTGCGCCACCCGGTCGGCTGTGGTGTTGTATGTTGGCAGGTCCACGTCCACAAAGACGGGTATGAGCCCGTTCTGCAGGATCGGGTTGACGGTGGTGGGAAACCCCGCCGCGACAGTGACCACCTCGTCCCCCGGTTTCAGCCGCCTGTCACCGAGCGTGTGCGAAGTGAGAGCCGAGACAGCAAGGAGGTTCGCCGACGAACCCGAGTTCGTCAGATGGGCCTTTCGTCGCTTCAGGAGCTTGGCGAAGTCGGATTCGAACTTCCTGGAACTGGGTCCGGCGGCGATGCGCATGGTCAGTGCGGCCTCGACGATGGCGACCCGGTCCTCTTCATCCAGGACCGCGCCGGACGGCCAGATCTCGGTCACGCCGGGCTCGAACCGGACCTCTGGTGCGGTCTCCTGGTGGTACCTGCGGACCGCGTCCAGCACCATTTCCTTGTTGTCGCTCATCGTCATTCCCTTCCATTGGCCGGCACCGGCACTGTGGCCGCGAGCAGGTTCCGCAGCGAGGCATCGAGGGCGCGCCGCGGCTTCCACCCCAGGAGTCGCATCGCTCGTGAGATGTCCAGTTGCTGCCACTGCGCGGCAGAGCGTGGCGACTGGTCAGGAACGGCCTCGACGACCGGGATGTTCACGCCGCTGAGTTCGACCATGCGGTCGATCAGCACACGCATCGAGACCGCTTCGCCGCCACCGATATTGATCACCTGGCCGCTGACGTCCGTTCTTGGTGCAGTGGCAGCGGTCCGTACGGCGTCGACAACGTCGTCCACATCCACGACGTCGCGGTGTACGCGCAGCGGCGGGAGTCTGAGCTCTTGGGGCTTCTCGCTCAGGGACCGGGCACGGGCGGCCTCGCCGAGGTGCGCGGCGACCATGCCGAAGAGGCTACGGGCCGGCACCACGGCACCGATCACATTGGCGAGGCGCAGCACCACACCGTCCACGCCGTGGTCCGCCGCGGCCCGTAGCACGACCCGGGTGCCGACGAGTTTGGTGCGCCCGTACGGTGTGACGGGATCAGGCTCGTGCTCCTCGGAGAGGCCGACGCCCGGTATACCGGCGCCGTACTCGTGGACGCTGCCGAGCTGGATCAGCCGTGGCGGACGTGGCAGGCCGCCAAGTGACTCCAGGACACGGACGACCAGCTCTGCGTTGCTCGCGGTCATCTGGGCCTCGTCGCCGTCCCAGACCCGGCCGGCGGCGTTGACGATCACATCAGGCCGCAAAGACCCGAAGAACCCGGTGAGTTCCCGTGGGCCGGTGGCCAGCAGGTCCATGGGGACGAAGCGCGGGTCCCCCGGGCCGTCCGGTGCCGGGCTCCGGGACACCAGGTGCACCACGGAACCGTCGGCGGAGAACGCCTCTCCGATACAGCGGCCCAGGTACCCGGTGCCCCCGAGCACCGCGACACGAAGCCCGGCGGCTCCGCCGTTGTCAGACGCCCGCACCCTCAGCCCCGTACTTGACGGCCTTCCACCAGCCGGGATTGTCGCGGTACCACTCCACTGTGGCGGCCAGGCCCTCCTCGAATCCGGTCCACGGCTCGTAGCCCAATTCTTCACGGATCTTGGAATCATCGATGGAGTACCGCAGGTCGTGTGCCTCGCGGTCGGCGACGTGGCGGATCATCTCCTGCCCCGAGCCGGTCAGTTCGAGCAGACGCTCGGTGATGGCGCGGTTGGTCCGGTCGTTGCCGCCGCCGATGTTGTAGATCTCGCCGGCCCGGCCGCTTTGGAGCACGAGATGGATACCGCGACAGTGGTCGTCCACGTGCAGCCACTCGCGGATATTGCGTCCGTTGCCGTACAGCGGCACCTGCTTCCCCTCGAGCAGGTTGGTGACGAACAGCGGGATGAGCTTCTCGGGGTGCTGGTACGGCCCGTAGTTGTTGGAGCAGCGCGTGACGGAGAGGTTCACTCGGTGTGTGCGCCAGTAGGCGCGGGCCACCAGGTCGGAACAGGCCTTGGAGGCCGCGTAGGGACTGTTGGGCAGCAGCGGACTGCCCTCGGTCCAGGAGCCCTCGTCCATCGAGCCGTACACCTCGTCAGTGGAGACGTGCACAACCCGCTGGACACCGCTGGCCGGCATGGCGTCGAGCAACGTCTGGGTGCCCAGGACATTGGTGCGGTAGAACTCTCCTGCGTCGGCCAGCGAGCGGTCCACGTGGGACTCCGCCGCGAAGTGCACCACGGCGTCGTGTCCGGGCAGCAGTTCGTGCAGCAGCCCCCCGTCGCAGATGTCGCCCCGGACAAACTCCAGGCGCGGGTGCGAGGCCGGCAGGTTGTCGCGGTTACCCGCGTAGGTCAGCTTGTCCAGGACGGTGACCTGGGCGTCCTCGTACCCCTTGTAGTTGTTCGCGAGGAGGTTGCGGACGAAATTGGAGCCGATGAAACCGGCTCCACCGGTGACGAGGATCTTCATGCCGCGACTTCCACTTGGGTGTGGTCTCCGACGACCAGTCGGTAACGGTCCGCGCTCTGACTTGTGATGCCGACGGAGGCGGAGCGACCGACGACTGAACTGTGCAGGCCCTGGACGCCGGTGACCGACGCCCCGTCCAGGACTATGGAGTGCTCCAGTCGGCTTCCGATGACCGCGCAGCCGCGCCCCACGGACGTGTGCGGGCCGATGTGACTGTCCTTCACCAGCGTGCCCGCACCGATGATCGCCGGTCCCTTGATGCGGGAGCGCACGATGCGTGCCCCTTCCTCCACGACGACCGGCCCCACCAGCACGCTGACGTCGTCGACTTCTCCGTCCATGGAGGACCGGAGGCCGTCCAGGATGCGCTCGTTGCACGCGAGAACGTCCCCGACCTTCCCGGTGTCCTTCCAGTACCCCTCGTACCGGCTTGCCCGTACGTCGGCGCCCGCCGACACCAGCCACTGGATCGCATCGGTGATCTCCAACTCACCGCGGCCACTGGGCCTGATGGCCGCGATCGCCTCGTGGATGGCCGCGGTGAAGAAATACACGCCGATCAAGGCCAGGTCGCTGCGCGGTTGCTGCGGTTTCTCCACCAGGCGCAGCACCTCACCGCCGGGCCCCAGCTCAGCCACGCCGAAGGCGCGCGGGTCCGCGACCTTGCACACCACAACGTGGGCTGCCGAGCGGCCTACGGCGAACTCCTCGGCGATATCCGCGATTCCGTCGGGCAGCATGTTGTCGCCCAGGTACATCACGAAGTCGTCGTCACCAAGGAAATCCCGGGCGATGGAGACGGTGTGGGCAAGGCCGAGGGGAGCCTCCTGCCGGATATAGGTCAGACGCGCTCCGAATCGCGATCCGTCCCCGAGTGCCTGTTGGATCTCGTTGACGCGGTCACCGACGATGATACCGATCTCGGTCACGCCCAGGTCCAGAATGTTCCTCACGACGTATTCCAGGACCGGCGTGTTCGCTATGGGGATGAGCTGTTTGGGCATCGAGTAGCTGAAAGGCCGAAGACGGGTGCCCGATCCGCCGGCCAGCACCAGAGCTCTCATGGAGGTCCTCTCAATTCGTGTGTGGTGATGCCGCTTCGATCCGGCGCGCGGCTCGCGGCCGCTCAGCCGCGATGCTCCGCGGTCAGCCTCTCCAGGACCGGAAGCACGTCCTTCGGTGCCGGGGCAGCCAGCATGTCCTCGTACAGGCTGCGGGCCCCAATCTGGAAGGACGGTTCCGATATCAGCCGGAGCAGGTCTTTCCGCATGCTGTCGACGTCGATCGCCGCGGGGTCGGCGACCAGTCCCGCGCCCCGGCGGCGGACGTACTGCGCCACGACCTTCTCGTCCCACAACGGGAGCGGTACGACCAACTGCGGTACTTGAAACGCCACCGAGGCACCGAAGGTACCCGCGCCACCGTGGTGGATGATGGCCGAGCTGGTGGGAAGTATCTGATTGAGCGGTACGTACTCGAAGGCACGGATGTTGTCCGGGAGCGTGCCCATGGTGGCCAACTGGTCACTGTTCAGCGTCGCGACGATCTCTAGGTCCAGGTCGGAGACAGAGTCAAAGAACTCCCGCAACGGGAAGCCGTTCGGCTGACCAGCGATGAGTCGGCGGCTCTGGCCGAGTGTGAACACCACACGGGACCGCTCGGGCCGGTGGTGCAGCCACTCCGGAAGCCTGCTGCCGCCGTTGTACGGGATCCGGCGGACCGGTACGTACGGCAGGTCCACCAGGTAGCTCATGCGCGCCGGATTCAGGTCCAGGGTCCACTGACCGACCAGCGTCTCCTCAGTGAAGTCGAGACCATACCGCTCCAGTACCGGTCCCAGCCACGGCATCCACGGGTCCTCCGTCAGGCCGGAGGACGGATCTGCCAGCTCCTGCCGCGTCTTGGAACGGACCAGACCGACGTTGTCCATGCCGAACAGAAGACGGGCGTGGGCGGCGCCGCAGGTGCGTGCGGCCACCGCCCCAGTCGGCGCCAGTGGGTCCCACAGCACCAGGTCCGGGCGCCAGTCCCGGGCGAATTCCACCAGCGTGTCCAGGACCGGCCGACGTCCGCCGCTCACCGACTCTGGCGGATAATACGCGTTGAGCAGGCCAACCAGCATGGCCCGGGACGCGCACCAGGCGTTCTCGTCATCCGGGTCGATCGCCGCCGTGCCCCGGCTGGGCCTGCCCGCAGCGGCGATGAGGGGCGCCAGCGAGGCGGTGAGTTCCTCCTTGCCGCCCAGTGACACTGCGGTGAGGCCTGCTGAGGCGATGTTCGCAATTACGTTCGGGTCGATCACACACTCAGGGCTAGCCACCACGACCTCGTGGCCGGCACTCTGCAGCGCCCATGCCAGGGGGACGACTGGATATACATGTGACGATGCCGGAAAGACGGTAAAGAGAATGCGCATCGCTGACCCCTTGAGACTGCCCGCACGACGGCGGCGGCTACCGTTCCCCAGTAGCGTGCGGGCTGGCTCTAAAGAGCCGCTTGCGCAGACGAGGCAGCCGTAAGTTGCGATCACGCCGCCCCACCATCGCAGCCCTGCACCCCAACCGGTCACTCCCCAACCAGGCGCAACACACCGGAACTTGCAACCGCCCTGCTCTCCCAGAGGAACAAGACCAGTTGATGGCCGAGATCCTCGTGTTTCCTTGCAGCCGCACCCATGAATGCGTCATGGCCAAGGCATGAGTTGCTTCCTTTCCGGAAACCGGCCGGTGCGCGAGACTCGTGGTCTCCCAGGATCCAGCACACGCCGCGGAGGAACGTTATGAACCGCTCGGCCACACACATCCCTTCCTTCCCCGGCCCTCAGCATCTCGTGCACAAGCCGGACAGTCCCGAGGCGTACCTGCTCGGCACGAACGCACCGGTCCGCCAGCACTTCGCCTTCGCTGCCGAGCTGCCCTCCGCGCGGTCGGCGCCCGACGAACCGACGCCGCGCTTCCACGATCTACTCTTCCCCGTCGAGGCGCTGCGCCGGACCGCGCTGTTCGCTGCTCGCCAGTACTTCCGGGTGCCGGACAAGCGCGTCACCGCGATGTCCACCGCGACGGCCCAGATCACCGATGTCGAGCCATGGCGGCACACCGAAGAGCTCGCCCATCTCGCACTCGACCTGGAGCTCATCCCCATCGACGTTGTCACCGGCGTTCCGCGGGGGCTCGGGTGCCGGGCCACCGTGGCGATCGACGGGCAGACCTGCGGTACCGCGCAGGGGCGGCTCGTCTTCCTCACCCCCGGAGTGCACCGCGCCCATCGCGCGGCCGGACGGCGGCAGAGCGAGCAGAGCACGGCCGGGCTGCCTGCGGGTGTGACCTCGGCCGACAGCCCGGCCCCCGAACAGGTGGGGCAGCCGGCCGCACATCTCGTCTGCGTCGGACTGCCCGTGCGGGACAAGGACGGCGGACTGATCATGCCCGTGGACACAGCGGCTGCCGGGGCCCTGGTGCCCGACGACACGTCAGATGACGTACCCGCCGCCCTCTACCTGGAGGTCTCCCGACAGGCCGCGCTCTTCGCCGCCGCCGAACTCCACGGCTTCCTGCCCAAGCACAGCCTGATCACCCGTTGGCGCGCTGCGTTCCGCGGATACGCCGAACCGGACCTCCCGCTGCACTGCGATGTGCAGGCGAAGGGCCAAACGGTGCGGGACGTGGCGGGCCGGCCGCAGGCCCGGTTCCATCTGTCGTTCCTGCAGGGCGCGCGCGAAGTGGCGCAGGTGGCCGTGACCGTCCTGCAGGATTGCTGAGTCCACTATGCGATTCCGTGTCCTCGGCCCGATCCGGATGGCCCCGGTCACCCCGTCCGCGGCCAAGCCGCGGGCCGTGCTCGCCACACTGCTGACCCAGGCGAACAGCATCGTGTCGACCCACACCCTGATAGACGAACTGTGGGGCACCGAGCCGCCGCGCACCGCCACGACCACGCTGCAGGTCTACGTCTCCCAACTGCGCAAAGACCTCCTGAGCGGCGCCCCCGACGGAAAGCAGCCGCTGCTGACCAGACCACCCGGCTACCTCCTCCAGGTGGGCCAGGACGACCTCGACCTGTTGGTCTTCGAAGCCCTGCGCGAACACGGCCGAGCCGCCCATGCCCGTAAGGAGTACGCCGAGGCGTCCGCCGTGCTCAGCCGCGCCCTGGCCCTGTGGACCGGTCCTGCGCTGTCCGGCATCGCGCACGGCTCGGCCCTGGAGAGCTCCGCGATCCGGCTCGACGAGTTGCGCACGGAGGTCCTGGAACAGCGCATCGGCGCCGATCTGTACCTGGGCAGGCACCAGGAGCTCATCGGCGAACTGCGGTCCCTCGTCCACGACCAGCCGCTGCGCGAGACCCTGCACTGCCATCTGATGGTGGCGCTGTACCGCTCGGGCCGGCAGTCGGACGCGCTGAAGGTCTACCGCCAGGCACGACTCGCGCTCGTCTCCGAACTCGGGGTCGAGCCCGGTCCGGTGATGAGTCGGCTGCACAAACGGATCCTCGCTGGTGACCCGCGGCTGGCCTGGGCGGGTGACGAGCAGCGGACGACGGCCGTGCGTCCCGCCGCGCCCCAGGACACACCGACGCTGCTGCCGCCTCTGATTCCCGACTTCACGGGCCGCAGCGCCCAACTCTCAGTGGGGCGGCGCTTCCTGGACGCGGCCGGTACCACGGCGGAACGGATCCTCGCGGTGTCCGGACGCCCAGGTGTCGGCAAAACTGTGCTGGTCACGCGGCTCGCGCACGAAGCAGACGAGCACTTCCCCGACGGGCGTGTTTTCCTCCGGCTTCGCAACGCGAGCGGAAAGCCACTCGCCCCGCAGGACGTGGTGGGCGCGCTGTTGCAGCGGCTGAACGACGGTGCTCCCACCTCCGACGGCACTGGGCACGACGCCCTCGGCGATGTGCCGCCGGAGAACCTGCTGCGCAAACGGACGGCGGGCCGCAAGATGCTCTTCGTACTGGACGACGCCGTCTCCGAGGCACAGATGCGATCCGTGCTCTCTGCTCTGCCGGACAGCACCGTGGTTCTGACGAGTCGGCACCCGCTCAGCGCGATCGGCGAGGCCCGGCATGTAGTGCTCGACGTGTTCGACGCGGCAGAGGCACGCGCCTTTCTGCTGCGCTGCGGCGGCGCGCGGATACAGGCGGGGCAGGACGCCTGCGCCGAGATCGCCCGACTGTGCGGGCATCTGCCGCTGGCGCTCCGGATCGCCGCCGCCGGCCTCGCCTCCCGCCCGCACTGGACCGCGCGGGACGTGGTCCGCCGACTCGCCGACGACCGGACCCGGCTCAGCGCCCTCACTCTCGGCGACCTCGACGTCCGCAGCAGCCTGCTCGCTGCCTACGAGGAGATGGGTGCGCCGGAGCGCCACGCCTTCCGACTGCTCGGCCTCGCCCCGCAGCCGACCTTCGCCCCGTGGTCCGCGGTCGCCCTGCTCGGCACGAACATGCCGGGGGCCGAACAGAGCGTGGAGGAGCTGGTCCGCGCCCAACTCCTGGAGGCCCGCACCGCCGCAGGACGGTCGGCGCGGACCCGCTACGGATTCCATCCGCTCCTGCGGTCGCTTTCACTCGAACTCCTCGGCAACGGCTCGCCAAAGGCGACCGAGCGGCTCTGCCAAGCCTGCACGGTCCTGGCCAGGACCGCGGACGCCCTGCTCACGCCCGGTCGCGACCTGCGCGTGCACGCGGTGGCGACGCCGACCGGCATCGACCCGGCGCCGCTGGTGGGCCCGGCGCCGCTGCTGTGGTTCCAGGACGAGGCCAAGGGGATCCTCGAGATCGTGCGGCAGGCGCACGCGGTAGAGCTGTGGCAACTGTGTGTCTCGATCGCCTCCGCGGCCACGGGTTTCTATGAGGCGACGGCCCGTTGGGAGGAGTGGGAGCAGAGCCACCGTCTCGCCCTGGAGGCCGCGCGGCGGTCAACCGACGAACACGGTGAGGCCGTGGTGGTGTTGGCACTGGCCGACCTCGACTGGCAGCGCCACTGCTTGCGCGCGGCCGTCGACCGTTACCGGAACGCCCGGCGGCTGTTCACCCGGCACGGCGACCGTGCCGGCGAGGCCCGCTGTCTGTGCGGTGAGGCGGACGTTGCCCTGAGCCTGGGACTGCTGGACCACGCGGAACGGCGATACTCGGGCGCGCTCTCAGCCGCCCGCACGGCCGCGGACGCCCGCGCCACCGCGCACGCGCTGCGCGGCCTCGCGCTGACCGCACAAGCGCAGGGCCGCGACGCCGAGGCGCGGCACTACCTCGCCGACTGCTCAGCGGCGGCGCGGGAGACGGGCGACCGGCGCTGGCAGGAGCACACGGTCCGGCTCACCGAGGCCGGTGGCGCACTGCCCGACGCGCGGCACCCCGCATTCGCGGCGGGCGGGCACCTGGAGATGCGTCCCGGCGTCTGGCTGGTGCCCGCGGATCTCCGCCAGGACGAGGAAGATGGCCATGACCTTGCCGTCGGCCGACGCTGACGCATCCGTCGACCCTGCCGCTCCACCGGGTGGCACCCCCGTCGGCCTTCAGCAGCGTTTGTCAGCCATCATCGGCCTCAGTTGGTTTGGTCGTCCTTTAGCCGCCTTTGGCATGCTGCTCTCTGTGTCGGCCGGGGTCCGCCCCGCCAGTGAGGGCGACGTCCTCCCGGTCGGGTGTGCTCCCCTCCCGTGCCGCTTCCGCGACACCGGCCGGGCCGCGCCCCTCCGGTCGTCCGTCGGATCCACCGCGTGGCGGATCCTGCCGACGCACCGACGCCGGACTGACCCCGAGGCGGAGCAACATGACACGATACCTGTCCCGGAGCAGCATCGACGAGTGCCTGAGCTCGGACGTACGGCTGTTCTGCTTTCCGTACGCGGGCGGCGGCGCCTCGGCGTACGGCCGCTGGCAGCGCACCCTGGACGCCCATGGCGCACACATACGGGTCCTGCCCGTACAGCTCCCCGGCCGCGAGGGCCGGATCGACGAGCCGCGCTTCACGGATCTCAGCACGCTGATCGACGACATGGACGCGGAGCTCGACGAGGAGCTGGAGCGTCCGCACCTCTTCTACGGGCACAGCATGGGCGCGCTGATCGCCTACTCGCTGGCCTGGCGGCGCCAGCAGCGGAGCGCCCCGCTGCCGCTCGCCGTCGTCCTCAGCGCCTACCGGGCGCCCCATCTGCCTGCTCCCCAGATCGCCCGTCCGGAGGCCAGCGACGAGGAGCTGATCGAGAGTCTCGCCGCGCTCGGCGGGATTCCCCAAGTCCTCCTTTCTCACCCCGACTTCCTCTCCGCGCTGCTGCCCGTGGCCCGTGATGACCTGATGCTGTGCACGGGGTCCCCAGTGGCGCCGACGTCGGCGCCACTGCGCGTTCCGCTGCATCTCTTCGCGGGGCGCCGGGACCGGCTGGTGTCGGTGCCCGAGGTGGTGTCGTGGCGCAAGCACGCGGGGCGCGGCTGCGAGGTGCGCACCATGCCGGGCGGGCACTTCTTCGTCCGGGCGCACGAGGACTCCTTCCTGCGTGAACTGGCCTTGCTGTCACGCCGCTACGCGGAGGTCCCGGTCGCCGCGTGAGCCCCCGGGGCCCCGGTCCGCTTTCCCGATCCCCGTCCCGGCCGGTCCCGATCAAGGAAAGAGTGCCTTGTCACCGACAGCGCAGACCCACACGCCACTGCTCGCCGAAGTGCACGGCCCCCACGACGTACGCGCACTTGCCCCACAGCGCCTCTCCCAGCTCGCCGCCGAACTTTGCGCCGCGGCGGGCGGCCGCCCCGGAACAGCAGAGCTGGCCATCGCCCTGCACCGTGTCTTCGACGCCCAGCGCGACCATGTGGTGTGGGAGGACGAGGCTCTCGCGCGCCCGTACCGGCTCCTGGCCCCGGATTCCACTGCTGGCGGGGCCGCACGGCACACCGGATCCGTCGTGCAGGCCGATCGTGCCGGGCACGCGGACGGCGCGGCCCTCGCGTACGCGGAGGGGACGGCCCGGGCCCTGCGGCTACGCGGCCGCCCCGAACATGTGGTCGCGGTCGTGAACGCCTCAACCGTGGCGGACGGCGCCACCCTGCGCGGCCTGGCCGCCGAATCGGGGCTGCGCCTGGTAGTCGTCGTCCTTACCGACGGCGGGCAGCCGCTAGCGCCCGACGGCTCCTGGCCCGGTGCGGCCGTCCTGCGGCACGCCCGCACGCTCGGGGGGCCGCTGGCCAGCCCGCTGCGCGCGGCCGGCCGGGGGCTGCTCGAGCGCCTGGATCCACTGGCCGCGGCGGTCCCCGCGGGCCTGCGTCCGAGCCCGTACGAGGTGGTCGACGGCCGGAGCACCGCACGATTGGAGGCTGCCCTGCGTACCGCCGGGTCGGCGGGCCGCCCCGTGGTCGTGCACAGCATGACGCGGGCGGCCGAGGAGAGCGTGCCACGGCCCACCACGGGCGACCGATCATGGACCTCGCTCCTCGCCACAGAACTCGCGCGGGCCGGCATGCGGCATCCGGAGGCCGTGGCCGTCCGGGCGACGGCCCGGCCGGCCGATGAGTTGGCGCTGTTCGCCGACCGTTACCCGGACCGGGTGGTCGACTGCTCGCACGGCCCCCGGCTCTCCGCTGTCCGCGCCACCGGTCTGGCCGCCGGCGGGCTACACCCGGTGCTGACGGTGCCGGACGGCTTGCTGGGGCAGGTTCTGGGGCAGCTCGTGCCGGACCGCATGCGGCCGTCGTGCGGGGCTACCCTGATCTACCGCGAGGCAGGCCCGCCCGAGGGCGGGGACTCGACGGTCCTGTCCGCGCCGGTCCCCGGGCTGCGCTGCGCCAACCCGCGCGACGGCTCCCGGCTGCGCGCCGAGCTGGACCGCGCGCTCGCCCGCGACGACGCGCCCACGGTGCTGTACGTTCCCCGCGGCTCCGCCGCACCCGACGTCGACGCCCTCTCCCAGGAGCAGGGCGTCGACGTCCTCTACGCCGGCCCCGGCGGGCACCGCGACGTCCTCATCGTGTCCGTCGGGGCGTCGGCCGGGGTGTGTCTCGCCGCAGCCGAGCTGCTCGCGGAGCACGGCGTCGTGGCCACGGTCGTCGACCCGGTCCAGCTTGTGCCGCTTCCGCACGGGCTCGCCGAGCTCTCGGGCACCCACCGCCTGTGCGCCGTCGTCGAGGACGAGCGCGGCATCCGCACCGTGGCGCCGGCCCTGGCCCAGCACCGCGCGACCGTGCTTCCGGTGCGCTACCGCATCGCTTCCGGCCATCCGCTCTCGGACGCCGCGAGCTCCGTCGCGCAGAACGTGGTCCTGCGGCTGACGGAGCTGGGTAGGTTCGGCGGGCAGGCCCTCGGGCTCTGACGTGGCGGCGGGCACCGTCCCGGTCCCTGGTTGTATCTGTCTGGGGTCAGCCGCCGACCCGTTCCGGGCGGGGCTCCCGCACGGCGCCGGTCTCCTGGACGTGCGCAGGAGCAGGGACGGTCGGAGCCGGGGCCGCGTCGGCGGCGGCATCGGCGGCGTCCGGCGGCACGATCACACCGCGCCGGAACCCGAAGAGACCGTTGACCACGGACAGCGCCAGGAAGACCAACAGGACGGTGAAGGCCGCCTGCAGTCCGTGCACGAACGCGACATGCGGGCCGGCACCCGCGGCTGTCT
This sequence comes from Streptomyces cyslabdanicus, assembly GCF_052663305.1. Taxonomy (NCBI): domain Bacteria; kingdom Bacillati; phylum Actinomycetota; class Actinomycetes; order Kitasatosporales; family Streptomycetaceae; genus Streptomyces; species Streptomyces cyslabdanicus. Next base: position 21,780 of record NZ_JBQRUW010000060.1, on the reverse strand, counting down.
GCGAGGCGACCCGGTTGTTGAGCACCGTGACGCTGATGGCGATACCGAATGCGGCGCCGATCTGCGTCGAGGCGTTGAGCAGCGCCGACGTTGTGCCCGCGTCCTCGTCGGTGGCCTCGGAGGTGCCCACCATGGGTGTGGGAATGAGGCAGCACACGAGCGCCACGCCGAACAGCGCCGTGACGGGCAGAAGGAACTGCCAGTAGCCGCTGTGCACCGGCATCCGGGTCAGCATGGCGAGCGTCGCGGCGAACGCGACGGCACCGGTCAGATACATCTTCTGCGGTCCGGTTCGCCCGATCAGGTTCGACGCGAGCGGCGCGAGGACCATGAAGGCGATAGTCACCGGCAGATACGCAAGGCCGGTCTGCAAGGGGCTGTACCCGAGCACTCCCTGCATCCACAGCGGCAGCAGGAAGAAGATCGGCATCATCATGGCCGCAGTGAGGAACTCCCCGAGGCCACCGGCCACCACGGACCGCGTCCGGAACAGCCGCAGCGGCACGAGCGGTGCGGCGCTGCGACGCTCCACGACGACGAAGGCGACGAGCAGCGCCACGGCCGCAGCCAGCGAGCCGAAGGTCCGCCAGTCCGTCCATCCGCGGTCGCTGCTGGTCACGGTCCCGTACACGAGCAGCAGCAGTCCGCCGGTGGCCGTTACTGCACCCGCCAGGTCCTTGGGCGGACGCTCACCCGACGGCCGGGGCAGCTTGATGAGGGCGACAGCGGCCGCGCCGACGATCAGCCCGACCGGCACGTTGATCCAGAACGCCCACCGCCAGTCGGCGTCGACAATGGCGCCGCCCAGGATGGTGCCGATGCCGGCGCCGATCCCGATGACCGCGCCCCACACGCCGAACGCCTTCGCCCGTTCCTTGGCGTCCGGGAACACCGTCACCAGGATGGAGAGCGAGGCCGGCGAGAGCGCTGCCGCGCCGATCCCCTGCAGTGCGCGCGCCGTCAGCAGCGCGCCTTCGGATTCGGCGAGGCCCGCGCCCAGCGAGGCGAGCGTGAACAGGGCCACGCCGGTCAGGAAGATCACGCGGCGGCCGATGACATCGGCCAGTCGGCCGCCGAGCAGCAGGAGCCCTCCAAAGAGGAGGACGTAGATGTTCATGACCCACTGCAGTCCGGTCGTGGACAGGCCGATGGCTTCCTTCAGCCGCGGGCCCATCACGTTGACCACGGACGAGTCGATGGCGATCACGAACTGGGCAAGTGAAATGACTCCGAGCACCCACCAACGCCGAGGATCCGGTGGGGCGGTTACGGCCGAGTCGGTGTTCATGGGGGGTCTCCTCGCACGCCGGGCCGGGGGGACCGGCCAAGGCTGGATACAGGGGTGGACCGCGCGGCTGCCGCACATGGGCACGGCACGGTATGTCGCAGCAGGGTGCCCGCGCTCTCTTGTGCGGCGCTGAAGCCGGTGGCCATCCGAGGTTGCGGACGGCGGTGCAAGGGGGCCTTTAGGGGGCTGGTGCACGGTGGGGCCGTTCGGACAGCAGGACGTGAACAGCAGGCGGGAACAGGCAGGAAGGGGAAGCCATGGCTGCGGCAGTGTCCGCGCAGGTGTGCGTCGTCGGGGGCGGTCCGGCCGGCTTGACGCTCGCCCTGGAACTGGCCCGGCGCGGCGTCGAGGTCGTGGTCGTCGAACAGAGCGCTCACTTCGACCGGTCGTTCCGAGGCGAGTCCATCTCACCCGACTCGGTGTGGCTGCTGCGCCGGCTCGGCATCCTCGACAAGGTCGAGGACCAGACCCTTGTGACCCGGCGTATGGAGGTCGTGGACGCCGGACGCACCGTACTGTCCGCCGACTTCTCAGCGTTCCGGCAGCCGTCCCCCTACCCGATGGAGCTGCCGCAGCCGCCGCTGCTGGAGGCGCTCGCCGCAGAGGCGGACACCCTGCCGTCGTTCCGCATGCTGCGGCGTGCCAAAGCCGTACGGCTGCTGGAGGAGGGCGGCCGGACCACTGGTGTGGTGGCCCAACTGCCGGACGGCCCTGTGGAGATCGAGGCGGCGCTGACCGTCGCAGCCGACGGCCGGTTCAGCAAGGTCCGGGAGATGGCGCGCATCGCCTACACGAAGATCCCGCTGGAGCGCGACTTCGTGTGGTTCAAGGCGCCGATGCCCGCTGTCTGGGACCTGCACACCTATCGGGTCCGCATCCTCGGCGACCGGCACGGCCTGTTCATCCCCACGGTACCGGACCTGGTGCGGATCGGCTTCAACATCCCCAAGGGCGGCCTGCGGGAGCTGCGCGCCCAGGGCATCGAGGCGCTGCACGCCCGTATCGACGAGCTGGCCCCGCAGGCCGGTCCTGGCGTGCGCGAGCACGTCACCAGCTGGTCCGAGACCACCATGCTGGACATCTTCACCACCGTCGTGCCCACGTGGTGGCGGCCGGGCGTGGCACTGATCGGGGACGCGGCGCACACGCTGACGCCGGTCCTTGGGCAGGGCGTCAACCACGCCATTATCGACGCGGTGACGCTCGCCCCGCTCGTCGCGCGGGCCCTGGCGCGCCCCGGCGCGCCGGGGACACGGCTCGACCGGGCCTGTGCCGCGTTCCAGGGCGCCCGCGAGGCCTCCGTCGCCACAGCGCGCGGTCTGCAACTGCGCCAGGAGAAGGCGTTCTCGCTGGCCTCACCGCCCGCCGTCGCGCTGCGCCGCGCGGCCTACCGAGCCGTCTCCGCCAGCGACCTGCTCAAGCGCCGAATCCTCTCCGGCGTCTATTACCAGCTGCAGCAGTCGGTCGGTCAGGGCCGCACCCTGCTGGACCTGGCCGACCGTTCCGTTTCCCCGTCCCACACAGGAGGACAGCGCTCATGACCGAGCAACTCGTGAAGTCCACTACGCAGGAGGCCGGAGAGGCTCTCGGCTATCCGTTCCCCCGGACCTCACCGCTCGAGCCCTGCCCGCACTACGCGCGACTGCGCGCCACGTCCCCGGTGCAGCAGGTCCGTATGCCGAGCGGCGACCCGGCATACCTGGTCACGACCTACGAAGACGTGCGCACGGTGCTGTCCGACGCCCGCTTCAGCCGCGCCGCCACCACTCGGCCCGACGCGCCGCGCATGGGCAAGGCGACCCAGAACTTCCGCAGCCTGTTGAACATGGACGCGCCCGAACACACCCGGGTACGCAAGCTCGTGTCACGGGAGTTCACCGCGCGCCGGGTCAACGAGCTGCGACCGCGGATCCAGGAGCACACCGACCGTTTCCTGGACGCGATGGAGGCGTCCGGCTCGCCCGCGGACCTGATCCCGGCGCTGGCCTTCCCCCTGCCGGTCACGATGATCTGTGAGCTGCTCGGGGTGCCCTTCGAGGACCGGGAGAAGTTCGGATCCTGGTCGGCGACGTTCCTGGCCGCCGGGTCGCTGCCGGCCGAGGAGGTGCTCGCCTCGCAGGTGGCGCTCCGCGACTATCTGGCCGAGCAGGTCGCGCTCAAGCGCGCGAACCCGGGCTCCGACCTGCTGTCGGCGCTGGTGTCGATCCATGACACGGACGAAGGGCGCCTGGACGAGCAGGAGCTGATCTTCCTGGGGATCTCGCTGCTCGTCGCCGGTCACGAGACGACCGTCAACCAGATCGGCAACAGCGTCCTGGCGCTGCTCACCCACCCTGAGGAGCTGGCCGCGGTCCGCGAGGACCCGGAGCGGATCGGGCGGGCCACCGAGGAGCTGCTGCGGATGTACCCGCCGGGCGACGAGGCGCTGCTGCGGATCGCCCTGGAGGACGTGGAGCTGAGCGGCACCGTGGTACCGGCCGGCAGCGCGGTGTTGCCCTCGCTCGGCTCCGCGAACCGAGACGCCTGCCAGTTCACAAACGCCGACGTCCTGGACATCGACCGCGAGGTCAACCCCCATCTGACGTTCGGCCAGGGCACCCACTACTGCCTGGGCTCCGGTCTCGCCCGCGCCGAGCTGCAGATCGCGGTCGGCACCCTACTGCGCCGCTTCCCGAACCTGCGGCTGGCCGCCGACAAGGATGAACTGCCCAGGCCCGAGGGAAGGTTGGTGCACGGAGTGACCAGCCTTCCGGTCGCCTGGTGACCAGCCGGACACCGACGGTCCCGCACGGGCCCGACAGCGCATCACATGGAAAGAGCAGGATTCGGATGACCACGGGAATCGGCTACCACCCGGCCATGCTCGCCCTCAGGTTCGTGCTTGAGGTGACGGCCCTCGTCTGCTTCGGCTACTGGGCCTGGAAGGCGACCCCCGGCGTGCCGCGGTACTTCACGGTGGCCGCTGCACCGCTTCTGGTGGCCGTCGTCTGGGGCGTGTTCGCCACGCCGGGTGACGCGTCGCGCAATGGCGAGGCCGTCGTCGCGACGGCGGGAGGCGTGCGGCTTCTCCTCGAACTCGCCGTGTTCTTCGGAGGCGCCAGCGCGCTGTACGCGGCCGGCGCCCGCACCCAGGCCGTGGTGCTCACCGCGGTCCTCGTCGCCTACCACGCCGCGTCCCTCGACCGGATCGCCTGGCTGCTGCGGCACTGACCCGGCAACCGGCACCGGTCCGCATCGACAGGAGAAGACAGACGTGACCCAAGCAGTGACGACCGACGAGGCCACCCCCCTCGGGCCGCTGGACCGGCTGCGCGCCCTGCACCAGGGGGGCCGCATCGCGGACGCCTACTCGGAGATCGGCCCTCTGCTAAACGAACTCTGCGTGCCCAAGGCCGACTTCGCTGCGTTGGCACGCGCGGGGCGGTTGCTGGCGCGCACCGCCCCGGACCAGATCGTGCAGCGGCACCCGCAGGCGACACCTCTCCGGGTGGCGGTGACGGGGCACGGCATGCTGGACGCTCTGTCGCCGGCGCTGACCGCCCAGTTCGCACGGCACGGCATACCCGTACGGATCGACGAGCCCGAGTACGACGCGTGGTTGCGGGACCTGCAGGACCCCGCGAGCCCGCTGTACGAGCCAGAGACCGCGCTAGCCCTATGCGTTCTGGACGCACAAATCGTCTTCGACGAGCTGCCGCTGCCGTGGACCGCGACGGATGCGGTCGCGGCTCTGGAAGCCAGATTGAAGCAGCTGACCGCGCTGGTGGCCCGGTACGGCGAACACGGGCCCGGCACTCTCGTGCTCAACACCCTGCCGCTGCTCGCCACCCACACACGCCAGCTGTTGGACCATGCGAGCCGGGCCGAACTATCGGCATCCTGGCGGGAGTTCAACGCCGGGCTGTTGCGCCTCGCGGCCGCCCATCCACGGCTTCACGTGGTCGACCTCGACGTTCTGGTCGCCGAGTCGGGGCCGGTGCGCGACCCCCGGCTCGCCTGCTACGCCAAGGTCCACCTCGGCGAGGAGCTCCTGGGCCGCTACGCCCAGGAGGTCGCCCATCTGGGCCGGGCGCTGCACGGCCGGGCGAAGAAGGTTCTCGTGGTGGATCTTGACAACACCTTGTGGGACGGAATTCTGGGGGACGACGGCCCCGACGGTATCGCGGCCGCCACCACCTACCGCGGCGAGGCGTTCGGCCGGTTCCAGAAGATCGTCAAGCAGATCGGCGCGCAGGGCGTGCTGCTCGCGGTGAGCAGCAAGAACGACAAGGAGCTCGTCCTGAGCACGCTGCGCGACCACCCGGACATGGTGCTGCGTGAGAGCAACTTCGCCCGGATCAACGCCAACTGGGAGCCCAAGCACGGAAACCTACGGGACATCGCGGCGCGGCTGAACCTGGGCGTCGACAGTTTCGTCTTCGCCGACGACTCGCCGTTCGAGTGCGGTCTGGTGAACGTGTCACTGCCGGAGGTCGCCGTGGTGCAGCTCGACGACGAGCCGGCGCTGCACGTGGACCGGCTGCTCGCGGACGGCTGGTTCGACGTGCGGAGCCTGACCGCGGAGGACCGGCTGCGTGCCCAGCAGTACCGTGCCGAGGCCGAGCGGCAGGATCTCGAGGCCGCATCCGGTTCGATGGAGGAGTATCTGCGAGCGCTGAACATCCGCCTGGAGATCTCCGCCGTACGCGATCACGAGGTGGCCAGGATCGCCCAGATCACGCTGCGGACCAACCAGTTCAACCTCACCACGCTGCGGCTGCAGCAGGCCGAGGTGCAACAGCGGCGCGAGGACCCGAACCACCTGGTCCTCGCTGTGCGCACCCGGGACCGGTTCGGCGACAACGGTGTCGTCGGGGCGGTCTTCGCCCACCGGGAAGGCGACGTGCTGCATGTCGACAACATGCTACTCAGCTGCCGCGTCTTCGCCCGGGGCATCGAGCAGGCGACCCTGTCCTCGGTCCTCGCGTACGCCCGGGACACCGGCGCCACGGCCGTGCGCGCCCGCTACCGGCCCACCGCCAAGAACCACCGGGTCCGCGACTTCTACCCGTCGCTCGGCTTCACGGCCAGTACCGAAGGGCCCGACGGTGAGCTGGCGTTCACACACGATCTGACCAGTATCACGCCGGTGCCCGGACATCTGGCCCTCGACACCGATCTCGGCGACTGAGCGAGACGGTACCGGCTCTCCCACTACGTCCCGCGCCCCACCGACTCCTGGCGCCCGCCCATCCCCCGGGGCGGGCGCCAGGTCATTGCCGCGTCAGCTGTCTTCCGCACGGGGACGGCCCCCGACGCCGGATTCGACCCGGGTTCGCAGCCCGTCGTTGAGGTCCGTGAAGCGACCCACCGTCTGCCGGATGATCTTCTGTGTGAACGGCACCAGCAGGCCGGAGAACGACTCGGCCTGCACCAGGAGCGTGCCGCCGCCGGGCCGCTCGGTCAGCTCGAAGGAGTGTTCTCCGTCGAAGATGCCCGGCAGCAGCAGTCGGCCGCGCCAGCGCAGCAGCCGTCCGGGCTCGGCCACCAGCACGGTGGGCCGGATACCCAAGTGCCGGCCGTTGGCCTGCCTGAAAGTGAGGTCGAGCTGGTGCCCCGGCTCGACGCGCCCCACCGCCTTGACGATGAAGGGGTTCCACTCAGGGAAGCGCTCGAAATCGGTGAGCACGGCCCAGACCTCGTAGGGAGAGGCGTCGATCACGACCTCTGTAGAGATTCGGCGCACCAGCGGTTCTCCTTCCGCGACCCCGGAGCGGGCCGCCGCAGACACGTGCTGTCACGCTATCCGCTCGGTGGTCCGAGCCCCAGGGCGTCTCCGTCTCGCACAAGCGTCGCCTTAGGGGGCCGTCGGAGCATCACCCTTGCCCAAGCAGCCTCGCCGGCGCAACGCCAGCGGATCCTGGAGAGGTCAGGGAACGACGTTGACATCCTTTCCCACATTCACGGAACTGGTATTGGCGCGCACCGACGCGCTCGGCCCCAAGGACGCCTTCATCTTCCTGCCCAACGACGCCAAGGGCTCGGTCCCGCAGCATCTGACGTACGCGCGGCTCGACCAGGAGGCCCGCCGGATCGGCTCCTGGCTCCAGGAGAACGGCGCCACAGGGCGGCAGGTGCTGCTTCTGTACCCGTCGGGCCTGGACTTCGTCAAGGCCTTCGTCGGCTGCCTGTACGCCGGGGCCGTCGCGGTCCCCGCACCGCTCCCCACCGAGCAGGGCAATCACTTCACCCGGGTCACGAGCATCCTGCAGGACGCGCAGGCCCGTGCCGTGCTCACCGACTCCACCAGCGCCCCGGAGATATCGGCCTGGCTGCGCGCCGAGCAGATGCACGACGTGCTCTGCCTGGCCACCGACGCCGACGACTACGGCGACCCGGCCGCGTGGCACGAGCCCGAACTGACCGGTGATGACCTGGCGTTCCTGCAGTACACTTCGGGCTCGACCAGCGAGCCCAAGGGCGTCATGGTCTCGCACCGCAACCTGCTCGCCAACGAGCAGGCCATCAAGAATTCCGTCGGTTCCGACTCGAACACCCGCTTCGGCGGCTGGCTGCCCTTCTACCACGACATGGGGCTGATCGGGCACATCCTGCAGCCGCTGTTCCTGGGCGGCTCAGCGGCCCTGATGTCGCCAGTGTCATTCCTCAAGCGGCCGCACCGCTGGCTGCAGATGATCGGCGACTACAAGGTCACCATCGGCGGCGGCCCCAACTTCGCGTACGACCTGTGTCTGCGCCGGGTCACGGACGAGCAGCTGGCCACGCTCGACCTGTCCAGCTGGCAGGCCGCCTGCAACGGCGCCGAGCCGATCCGCGTCGAGACCATCCGCGCCTTCACCGAGCGGTTCGGCCCCGCAGGGTTCAAACCCGAGACGTTCTTTCCCTGCTACGGCATGGCGGAGACGACCCTGTTGGTCTCCGGAACCCCGCGCGGCACCCGTCCGGTGGTGCTCTCGGTCGACTCCGAGGCGCTGGAGTCGGGCCGGCTCGCCGACCCGCGCGACCAGGCGCCCAGCCGCACCCTGGTCAGCAGCGGCATCGTCAGGGGCGAGGACTTCGACGTGCGGATCGTGGACACCGAGACGTTCCAGGAGCAGCCCGAGGGCAGCGTCGGCGAGATCTGGGCCAAGGGCGCCTCCGTGGCCTCCGGTTACTGGCAGCGGCCACTGACCAACAAGGAGATCTTCGACGCGGCCATCGCGGACGGCAAGGGCGGCCAGGACGAGGGCGGCTGGCTGCGCACCGGCGACCTGGGTGTGCGGGAGGATGGCCAGCTGTATGTCACCGGCCGCCTCAAGGAGCTGGTCATCTTCGCCGGGCGGAACCTGTACCCGCAGGACATCGAGCGGGCCGTGCAGGGCACCGACAAGGCGCTCGGTATCGGCGCCGGTTCGGTGTTCGCCGTCGAGACCACTGACCGTGAGCACCTGGTCGTCGTCCAGGAGGTGCGTGCCAGTGCGCTGTCGACCGATCTGCGCACCCTCGCGACCGGCATCCAGGCCTTCATTGGCCGCGAGTTCAACATCCCGGCGGGCAATGTGCTCCTGGTCCGTCCGGGCACGATCCGCAAGACGACCAGCGGCAAGATCCAGCGCACGCTGATGAAGCAGCTGTTCCTCAAAGGCCAGATCACCCCCCTGTACGAGGTGCTGGAGCCCGCCGTGCGGGAAATGGTCGCCGACGCCATCGAGCGTCCGCTGGACACGGTGGCCTGACATGGAACATCCGCCGTACCGACTGGCCGAGGAGCTCGACCGTTTCCTCGGCGACCCCGACGATCCGCAGGCGATCTTCTCGTACGCGCGTACCGTCGCGCTCGACGACGCCGAGGAATTCCCTGCGGACATCTGCCGAAGCCTCCAGGAGTGGGGCCTGTCCGACTACTACGTGCCGGAACGGCACGGCGGAGCGCTCACCAACTACGAGCAGCTGCTGCAGCTCATCCGCACCGTGGCCCGGCGCGATCTGACGACCGCGATCGGCCACGGCAAGACGTACCTGGGCGGCGTCTGTGTCTGGGTGGCCGGCAGCGCCGAGCAGGCGCAACGGCTCGGCGCCGACATCCGCGCCGGCGTCCCGGTCTCCCTCGGCCTGACCGAGCGGGCGCACGGCAGCGACCTGCTCGCCGGTGAGGTCAGTGGCGAGACGCCGCCCCGGCTCCCGGACGGGGGCTGGCTGGTGAGCGGCGAGAAGTGGCTGATCAACAACGCCACCCGTGGTTCGCTCATCTCCTTGCTCACCCGTACGAACCCGGCGGGCGGCCCGCGCGGCTTCAGCGTACTCCTCGTCGACAAGCGGGAGCTGGACGAGCGCACGTACCGGCATCTACCGAAAGTGCACACGCACGGCATCCGCGGCGCCGACATCTCCGGCATCGCCTTCGACGGCGCGAAAGTACCGGCGGGCGCGCTGGTCGGCGCCGAGGGCAGCGGTGTGGAGACCGTCATCAAGGCGTTGCAGCTGACCCGCACCATGTGCGCCGCGCTCTCGCTCGGCGCCGGTGACCACGGGCTGCGCATCGCCCTGGACTTCGCCGAGGAGCGCGAGCTGTACGGGAGGCGCCTGATGGAACTTCCCAAGGCGCGCCGGACGCTGGGCGAGGCCGCCGCCGACGTTCTGCTGCACGAGGCGCTGGCGCTGTTCGCCACACGGGCCGTGCACACCCAGACCGCCGAGATGAGCCTGACCGCGGCGGTCACCAAATACTTGCTGCCGACCGGCACCGAGGAGGTACTCACCGAGCTGACCCGGCTGCTCGGTGCCCGCGCCTTTCTCAAGGACGTGCACGCGCACGGCCGGTTCCAGAAGCTCGAACGGGACCACAGGATCGTGGGGCTGTTCGACGGCAACACCTTGGTGAACCTCAACTCACTGGTGAACCAGTTCCGTTCGCTGGGGCGCGGCCACCGTCGCGCGACCGGCGACACAGCCGGCGCGGCCGCCGCCTATGACCTGGGCGGGCCGCTGCCGGAGCTGGACCCGACGGCTCTGTCCGTCGTCGCACGGCGGGGCAGTGGGGTGATCGCGGGCCTCGGCGCGTCGGTGGCCAGTCTCGAAGAGCAGGCGCGACAGAACCCGGCGCTCGGCCCGGCACTCGACGCGGCCCGCCGACTGCTCGGCGCCACCGACGCGGTGCATGAGGAGATGACGGCGCAGCAGGACGTCCTGACGGATGTGCCGCCCGCCGCCTTCGAGACGGCTCGCCGCTACGCGCTGTGTTACGCGGGCGCCGTCTGTACGGGCCTGTGGGCGGCGAACGCGGACGAGCTCGCCGCCGATCCGGCCGTCGGCGCGCTGTGGCAGGACGGTCTGTGGCTGCACGGCGCGCTGGAGCGCATCCTGGTCCGGCTCGACCCGGGCCCCCCACGGGACGCCGCGCACGACACGTACGAGGAGCTGCTCGCCCAGCTGCGGGCGGCCCGGTCCGCGGGACGGCTGTTCGCGCTGCTGGCACAGCGCTCCCCGGCCGCCCCGGCACGCGAGAAGGCCGCCGCGGCGGCCGGTGAGAACGAGAGGACGTCATGCTGACCGGTTCCCCACCCCACGGGGCGTCCCAGGCGCCCGTCACCGACCAGGAGGCCGAGGTCGCCGCGCGGGTGGCCGAGCTGGAACGCCGCCTGGGCGACCCCAACGACGAGGCCAACGAGGTCTCGTACGCCCGACTGCTGGCAGCCGACGAGGCCGGTGAGATGCCGGTGGCCGGTGAGCGGATCCTCGACGAGGCGGTACTGAACGCGGAGTTCGTGCCGCGCGAGTACGGCGGCCGGCTCGATCGGATCGACTCGCTGGTGCGCGTCATGCGGCAGGTGTTCCGCCGGGACGTGGCGCTCGGTCTCGGTTACGGCGTGACCTCGTTCATGGCGGGTGTCAATGTGTGGACGGCCGGCTCCACCGAGCAGCGCGAGCGGCTCGCCCGGATCCTGCTGGGCGGCGGCAAGGTGTCGGTCGCGTACCACGAGCTGGCGCACGGCAACGACTTCGTGCGCAATGAGTTCGAGGCACGGCCCGGGCCGGACGGCGGTTTCCTGCTGGCCGGTGAGAAGCAGGTCATCAACAACGCGGACCGGGCCGACGCCTGGGTGCTGTTCAGCCGCACCGACTCGGCGCCCGGCAGCCGCAGCCACTCGGTGGTGCTCGCCGAACGCTCCGCGGTCGACGCCGGCACCTTCCGGGTGCTGCCCCGCTACAGCGCGACCGGGGTGCGCGGCTGCCACCTGTCGGGGCTGCACTTCGAGGACACCCCGGTGGACGCCGACTCGCTCGTCGGCGAGGTCGGCCAGGGCGTTGAACTGGCCCTGCGCGCCTTCCAGATCACCCGCAGCGCAGTGCCCGGCATGGCGCTCGGCGCGGCGGACACGGCGTTGCGCACGGTGGTGTCGTTCGCCCGCGGCCGTGAGCTGTACCGCAAGTCCGTGATGGACATCCCGCACGCCCGGGCCACCCTGTCCGGTGCCTTCCTCGACCTGCTCCTCTGCGACAGCCTCTCGCTGACCGCGACGCGGGCGGTGCATCTGCTGCCCGAGGAGACGAGCGTCTACGCCGCCGCCACCAAGTACCTGTTGCCGAAGATACTCACGGAGACGATGCACGACCTGTCGATCGTGCTCGGCGCCCGGTTCTACGTCCGCGAGGGCGAGTTCGGCATCTTCCAGAAGCACATCAGGGACCTTCCGGTGCTCAGCCTTGGGCACGCGGGATCGGCAGCCTGCCAGGCCACCATCATCCCGCAGCTCGCCCGCCTGGCGCGGCGGTCGTGGTTCTCGGAGGAGCCCGCGCCGGCCACCCTGTTCCGGCAGCGCGAGGACCTGCCGGGCATCGCCTTCGAGCGGCTGACCCTGGCCAGTGGCCGCGACAGGCTCTCCGCCTCGCTGGTCGCCGCCGTCGACACGCTGCCCTCCGGCTCCCCCGAGGAGCGGGCCGTGCACGGCATCGCCCTGAAGCTGATGGACGAGCTGCGCCAGCTGCAGGAGGCCTCGCTCGCGCTGTCCCCACAGGACCGCACGGCGCTGGCCAGCCCCGCCACGTTCGCCCTCGCCGACCGGTACGCGGTACTGCTCGCCGCCGCCTCGGCGATCGGGGTGTGGCAACAGGCGCAGGGCGGGTCCGACCCGTTCCTCGCCGACCCGGCCTGGCTCGCCGCGGTGCTGCACCGACTCGCCGGACGGCTGGGGCAGCGCCCCGCCGACCTGCCGGCGTCCGTCGACACCCGCATCCACGACGAGGTGCAGCGCCGCTTCGAGCAGCGCCGCAGCTACGACCTGTACGACACCCCGCTGGCCGGCTGACCGCGCCTGCGACCGATTTCCGACCGCTTCGCCGAGGAGTGCACCGTGTCCGCTTCGTCTCCCGCTTCGCTCACAGGCCACACCCGTGACTCGCTGATCACCTGGTTGTCCGACCGGATCGCCCTGTACCTGAAGCGGCAGCCCGCCGAGATCGACCCGACCGTGCCGCTGGCCGAGTACGGGCTCGACTCGGTGGCCGCGTTCAGCCTGTGCGGTGACATCGAGGAGGACTTCGACTTCGTCATGGAGCCGACGGCCGCCTGGGACTACCCGACCGTGCAGGCGCTCGCCGACCACCTGCTGGCGGAGTTCGCCACGGCAGAGGGCGGCGCCAGCTGATGGAACCCATCGCCATCGTCGGCATCGACTGCAGGTTCCCCGGGGCGCCGGACACCGGCGCCTACTGGGACCTGCTGATGCGCTCGGGCGACGGGGTCGGCGAGGTGCCCCGGCTGCGCTGGAACGCCGAGGAATTCCACTCGGCGTCCGGCGCCCCGGGCCGCACCAACACCACCAAGGGCGGTTTCATCAGCGACCCCGACGCGTTCGACAACGAGTTCTTCACCATCTCGCCGCGCGAGGCGCAGGCCATGGACCCGCAGCAGCGGCTCCTGCTGCAGTGCTCCTGGCGGGCCGTCGAGGACGCGGGGCTCGCCCCGCAGTCCCTGGCGGGCTCGTCGGCCGGCGTGTTCGTCGGCATCATGGGCAACGAGTGGGCACAACTGCACCTGACCGACTACGACCATGTCACCGCGCAGATCGGCTCGGGCAACGGCTACTGCATGACCGCCAACCGGATCTCGTACCACCTCGATCTGAAGGGCCCCTCACTCGCCGTCGACACCGCCTGCTCGTCGTCGCTGGTCGCCGTGCACCTGGCGACGAACGCCCTGCTGTCCGAGGAGTGCGACATCGCGCTCGCGGGGGGCGTGAACGTCGCGATGACCCCGGCCCTGTCGATCTTCTACACGCAGGCGGGGCTCTCCTCGCCGGACGGCCGGTGCAAGCCGTTCAGCGCGCAGGCCGACGGCATCGGCCGCGGCGAGGGCGTCGGCGTGGTGGTACTGCGACGTCTGAAGGACGCGCTCGCCGACGGACAGCGGGTGTACGCGGTGATCCGCGGCACCGCCGTCAACCAGGACGGGCGCAGCAACGGCATCACCGCGCCCAACCGCTGGGCCCAGCAGGAGGTGCTCGGCGCCGCCTACCGCAGGGCTCGGGTCGAACCGTCCGACGTCACCTTCGTCGAGGGCCACGGCACCGGGACCGCGCTCGGCGACATGATGGAGATCAAGGCGCTCGGCCACCATCACGCGCAGCGCACCGGGAAGCCGTTGGCGCTCGGCTCCGTCAAGGGCAACCTCGGTCACACGGAGGGGGCGGCGGGTATCGCCGGGCTCATCAAGGTGGCGCTCTCCCTGCACCACCGGGTGGTTCCCGCGAGCCGGCACGCGGCCAAGGAGAACCCGGGCCTGAAGCTCCGCGAGCACGGCATCCGTCTGCTGAAGGCGCCACTGCGGCTGCCCGCGCGGGGCGTTGTGGCGGGCCTGAGCAGCTTCGGCATGGGCGGCACGAACGCGCACGCCATCCTGGAGAGCCCCCCGCCCCCCGCCCAGCGCCCCACGGACGACACGGGCGGTATCGGCGCCAGCGTGTTCACCCTGACCGCGCCGGACGCGGACGCGCTGCGCCGCAACCTGGTCGCGCAGGCCGACACCATGGAGCGGGGCCGGACATCGGTGGGGGCGCTCGCCTGGAGCAGCAACAGGGTCAAGACCGGGCACCGCTACCGGTTCGCGGTCGGCGCCGAGGACACCGGGCGGCTCGCGGACCGGCTGCGGGCCGCGGCCGGTGACGACGCCCTGCTGACCCGTCTCGCCGGGCAGCCGACGGCCCGGCCCGAGACGGCGTTCCTGTACACCGGGCAGGGCGCGCAGTACCCGCGGATGACGGCGGGCCTGTACCGGGACTCGGCGCTGTACCGCGGCTTCCTCGACGAGGCGGGCGCGGCGCTTGCCCCGCACACCAGCCGCTCGGTGCGCGATCTGGTCCTGGACGGCGACAAGGACGTCCACCGCACCGAATGGACCCAGCCCGCCCTGTTCGCGGTCGAGTACGCGCTCGGCCGCACCCTGGAGGCGCTCGGCGTGACGCCATCGGCGCTGCTCGGGCACAGCGTCGGCGAGTACGCGGCGGCGGTGCTCGCCGGGGCGCTGCCGCTGGACGGGGCGGCCCGGCTGATCGCCGCGCGCGGCGCGCTGATGCAGCGGCTCCCGCAGGGCGGCGGCATGCTGTCCGTGCGGGCGTCCCGCCAGGAGATGGCGGAACGGATCGCGGACGAGCCTCTGGTCGGGATCGCCTCGGTCAACGGCGCGCGAGCCACGGTCCTCTCCGGCGATCTGGGCGCCCTGGAACGCATCGAGCGGGAGCTGACCGCCGAGGACGTGCGCACTCGACGCTTGCAGGTCTCGCACGCCTTCCACTCACCACTCATGGAACCGATGCTGGAGGAGTTCGCCGCCGTCGCCGACGAGGTGGGCGGCACAGTGCCGCGCCTCCCCGTCTACTCGACGGTGCACGGGCGGCTGCTCGAGGACGAGCCGTTGGACGCCGCGTACTGGGTGGCGCACATCAGCGCACCGGTGCTGTACGCGGACGCGGCCCGCGCCCTGCTGGACGACGGCGTCACGCACGCCGTGGAGATCGGGCCACGCCCGGTGCTCCTGGGCATGCTGCGCACCCTGGGCGCCGGGCCCGCGCAGGTGGTCCCGGTCCCCGACGAGGATGCCGGCGGCGTCCAACTGGCCGATGCGCTCGCCCAGTTGTACTGCGGTGGCGTCGACCCCGACTGGGACGCGGTGTACGCGCCGCGCGACCGGGTCGGCCGGCCGCTCGCCCCGTACGCGTTCAACGGCCGGCACCGTTACTGGGCCGCGCACACCCCGTCTCGCCACGCCACGGCCGGGGTCGCAGCGACTCCGGTGGCCACGGCACCGGCCGCTGCTCCGGCGTCTGAGCCGGTGCGTCCGGCCGTCGCCGTGCTCGGCGCCAGCCACGGCCGGGCCGACGGGCCGGTCGTGCGCGCGGCGGTCGAGGCCGTCGGGCAGGTCGGCGGGTATGCCCCCGACGAGCTCGGCCCCGAGCTGCGGCTCTACGAAGACCTCGGTTTCGACTCCGTGATGGTCATGGAGCTGAAGACGCGCCTCGAGGAACGCCTCACCGGTCTCGGGTCGGTGACCGTCCAGGAGCTGCTGCCGCGGCTCGCCACCATCGGGGACCTCGTCAGTTTCCTCCACGAACTCGACGCCGTCACACCCGGAACGGAAGAGAGGACGGCATGACGCCGCAAGAGACTGCCCCGACCGCCCACCTCGCCGCCATCGGCACCGCCCTGCCGGGCGACCCGGTGGACAACGCCACTCTCGCCAAGGTGCTCGGCGTCAACGAAGAGTGGATCGAGGTCTTCATCGGTACGAAGACTCGGCATTTCGCCCGCGACCTGGCCACCGGTGAGGTCCGCTGGTCGCTCGCCGACCTGTGCGCGAGTGCGGCCCGCAAGGCCCTGGACGCCGGCGCGGTGGACCCTGCGGACATCGACTTCGTCGTCCTCGGCACGGCGACCCCTGACACCCTGATGCCTGCCACCGTCAACAACGTCGTCGACCAGCTGGGGCTTGACCAAGTGCCCACGTTCCAGCTGCAGTCGGGGTGCGCGGGAGCCGTGCAGGCGCTCAGCGTCGCACAGACCATGATCGCCTCTGGCCAGTACCGCAAGGGCCTGGTCATCGGCGGCGACGTGTGCAGCAAGCACCTCGACGTCCAGCGCGACCTGTCCGACGCGGCCCCCAGCGACCTCGTCAACTTCGTGCTCTTCGGGGACGGCGCGGGCGCGGCCGTGCTCACCGACGAGCCGGTCGGGCAGCGGGTCGCGGTGCGCCATGTCCTCAATCGGTTCACCGGCCTGGGCCGCAAGGCCGGCCAGGTCATCGAGTGGTTCGGCCTCGCCGATCGGTACGACGACCGGCAGGCTCTCACCGAGGACTACAAGGCCATCGAGGATGGCGTACCAGTGATGGCCGTGGAGATCCTGTGGGAGCTCCTCGGTGAACTCAACTGGGAGGCAGCTGACTTGGACTATCTGCTGCCGCCACAACTGTCCGGCCGGATGACAGCCAAGATCACCGAGGAACTCGGGGTGCCCACGGCCCGCGAGGTCTCCTGTGTCGCGGACACCGGCAACAACGGCAACGCGCTGCCCTTCCTGCAGATCGCCGGGCTCCTCGACCAGATGCGCGTGGGCGAGAAGGCCCTCGCGGTCGCCGTCGAGTCCAGCAAATGGATCAAAGCCGGTTTCGCCCTGGAGAAGATATGAGCCACACCACCAGCACCTTCAGCATCGACGACTTCACGAGGCTGGTCCGCGACGAGATCGGCATGCCCCTGGAACCCGAGCAGGTGCACGCCGACTTCGACGAACTGCCGGACTGGGACTCCCTCTATCTGCTCAAGCTGGTCACCGCCCTGGAACTGGCAACCGGCCGTCCGGTCCCCATCGGCAAGGTCCTGGAGGCCAGATCCCTGAAAGGCATCTATAACCTGGCGGTGACTGGATGAGCAGCCCATTGCCGCACGGGGCGCACACCGTCGTCGAGCGGCGACGCCGGCACACCCTGTTCTTCCTGGAGTGGGCGAACAGGCAGCGCCCGGTGCACCTGGACACCGACATCGACATGACGCGGATCCTGGAGCACCGGGAGCAGGCCCGCGCCGACGGGCTGCGCTACTCGTACGTGACGTATCTGCTGCACGCCGCGGGCCGCGCGCTCGCCCGCCACCCGGAGGCCAACGCGGTGATGGCGGCGGGCTGGCCGAGCCGGTGGCGCGCACCGCGAATCGTACGGTTCCGCTCGGTGACCGCGAAGCTCGCCCTCGACCGGCCCGTGGACGGTGAACGGGCCGTGCTGTCCGCCCTGTTGCCCGGCCTGGAGCAGGCTTCGCTGCACGAGATCCAGCAACAGGTCGACCGGTACCGGGGGGAGGACGCGGCGCGGTTGCCCGAGTTCAAGGGCGTACGGATGCTGGGGCGGCTGCCGCTGCCGGTGGGCCGGGCCGCGTTCGGCGCCGCGCTGCGCGACGCCCGCAAGCGGCCAGGCGTGTTCGGCACCGTCTCCGTCAGCTCGCTCGGGCACGGCGCGGTCGACGGCTTCCACTCGGCAGGCGGCACCGCCGTCACGCTGTGCGCGGGCCGCGTCGCGCAGCGGCCCGTGGTCGGCGCGGACGGCACCATAGTGGCCGCGCCGGTGATGCGCCTCGGCCTCACCTTCGACCACCGGGTGATCGACGGGGGAACCGCGGCCGACCTTCTGACCGATCTTCACCACACCATGGAGGCCTTCGATGACGGCTCCAGGGGCCACGCCCCCGCCGCGCACACTCGGGGAGCCGATCGTCATCACGGGACCGGGCGGGAACTGGCAGGCAGTCAGAGCTGATCTGGACCGGCACGCGGCCGCGGTCCTCTACGCCCGCCTGGACGACTGGCGTCCGGAGCGGGCCGGAGGGCCGCGGCTGCGGGCGCTGCTCGGCCGGGACTGGGCCCGGTTCCTCGAGCTGACGCACCCCGATGT
Organism: Streptomyces cyslabdanicus; assembly: GCF_052663305.1. Taxonomy (NCBI): domain Bacteria; kingdom Bacillati; phylum Actinomycetota; class Actinomycetes; order Kitasatosporales; family Streptomycetaceae; genus Streptomyces; species Streptomyces cyslabdanicus. The sequence goes on along the minus strand of NZ_JBQRUW010000060.1, from coordinate 3,580 downwards.
GCGGACCCGCTTCGCCTCGTCGCGGGTGCTGCTCAAGTTCGCGGCGGCAGCGGCGCTCAACGTGCCGCCGCCCTCAGTGGAGCTGGGCTACACACAATCCGGGCGGCCGTTCCTGCGCGGTTACGACGGAGTGCACATCAGCCTCAGCCACACCGACGAACTCCTTCTGGTGGGCCTCGCCACCGGCGGGGTGATCGGCGTGGACGCCGAGCGCGCGGACCGCACGCTGTACGGTCCCGGTCTCGGCAGGCACCTGTGCACCCCGCACGAGGTCCGGGAGATCGAGGCCATGCCGGAGCAGGACCGCAATCCGGCGCTGGTACGACTGTGGACACTGAAAGAGGCGTACAGCAAGGCGATCGGCCTGGGCATGCAGTTCCGCTTCACCGATTTCGGCTTCCGGCCCGACGGCACCGCTACGGACGTGCTTCAGCCGGACGGGGAGCGCGGCTCGGACGGCGAGTGGACGTTCCGCACGTACACCCTCGACGGCACGTACGTGGTAAGTGTCGCAGTCGGCGACGCCGGGTTCGGGGCCGCCGCCGACACGGCCGCGCACACCGCCCTGGACGCCGGCATCGTCGACGCGCTCTCCGTGGTGCTCGATAACGACGAGGCGGACGGTCCGGAACCGGACGACTGGTGGTGAACACAGCAAGGAGGCCGGGCTGTTGCCCGGCCTCCTTGCTGTGTGGCGCCCGCCGCGTACAAGCGGGCCACAAGCCTCTGCGAGAAGACTCGGCCGTACATCGCGGCCCGCTCACGAGAGGAGACACCGCATGACAGCCGGCCTCGAGATCGCTCGCCCCGCTCCCCGTACCAGCACACCCCCCGCTCCCTCGGGCACCGCCGCCCCCGCCGACCGGTGGACCTGGCGCAGCCCCCGCGGGAGGATGCTCAGCGCCGCCGTGGGAGCCGCCACCTTCGGTACCGGTCTCGCCGTCGGCGGCGTCGCGAGCCTGCCGTTCTGGGTCGCGCTCGCCGCACCGGACCTGGCGTTCCTGCACAAGGGGGCCACGTCGCCGCCAGCCCGCGGCCATCTCTCACCGAACACCGTCCGCCTCTACAACACGCTCCACGACCCACGACTGGCCACCGGTCTGATCGCCGCGGGCGTGCTCACCACGTCCCGGCCGCTGCTGCTCGCGGGGCTGGGCTGGACCACGCACATCGCCATGGACCGGGCGGTCGGCTTCGGTATCCGGCGCCCCGACGGCGCCATCCACTGACTCGACGGACGGGAAGCCATGGACCACCTCGAAGAGCTGACGGAATTTGCGCGACTGCACGCCCGGGGCCAAGGCATGAAGTCGGCCCACGCGGCTGCGGTGCTGGCCAGGATCGACAACGACACCGCGGGCGCCGCTGCCTCCTGGGCCGCCCAGTGGACCGCGGCCGGCAAGGTCGCCGAGGCCCGCGGCGACCTCTTGGACGCCTGCCGGCACTACGCCTTGGCCCGCTTCCCGTACCCCGCCGACGACGACCGGATCCTCGCCCAGCGGCTGTGCGTGACGGCCTTCGAGCGCTGGCAGCAGGAGAAGCAGGGCATCGCGCGCCTCGAGTTCAGCACCGACGACGGCACGTTCACCGCCTGGGCTGCCGGCCTGGACGGGCGCCGGCCGCGACCGCTGCTGATCGTCATGGGCGGCATCGTCAGCGTCAAGGAACAGTGGGCGCCACTGCTGCCGCTCCTGCGCAAGCTGGGCTTCGCCGCGGTGGTGACCGAACTGCCCGGAGTCGGCGAGAACACCCTGCGATACACCCCCAACTCCTGGCGCATGCTCACAGGCCTCCTCGACCGCCTGACGGGCCGCGCGCGCGTCACCGAAACTTCTCTGCTCGCCCTCAGCTTCAGCGGACATCTGGCGCTGCGGGCGGCCGCCCAGGACCGCAGGATCCGCCGGATCCTGACCGTGGGTGCGCCCGTCGCGGACTTCTTCACCGACGAGCAGTGGTGGCCGCGGGTGCCCCGCATCACCGTCGACACGCTGCAGCGCCTCACCCACACCGCCGACGAGGCCGAACTGCGCTCACTGCTCGGCGAGTTCGCGCTCACCCCCCATGAATTGCGAAGGGTCCGCATTCCCGTGCGGTACGTGGTGTCCGGCCGGGACGAGATCATCCCGGCCCGCGACCCGGCGCTGCTGCGCCGCGGCCTCGAGGACGTCCGTTTCAAGGAGTTCGACGACGTCCACGGTTCCCCCGCCCACCTGGGCGCGATGCGCCGCTGGCTGTTCTCGTCCCTGCTGCGGATGCGACTGAGGGGCGCCCCCGACGAGGAACTGGCAGTGCCCGCCGCACGCGACACGTCCGCCACACCCGAACCGATCGACGAAAGGCCTCGCCATGACTGACGTCGCACCGTCCGCGCGCCCCGCCGCCACGGTCCGCCCCTGGCTGTCCCTGGCCTCGCTCGGGGTGACCGAGACCGATCTGACCACCATTCACCACCGGCCCATGGGACCGGCCCGGCTGCCAGGCGAGCACCCGGGAGAGCGGCACCACCGCCGCGGTCACAAGGGGGCCTGACCGCCATGACCTCGCCGACCGGCAGCTCCCAGATCCGGATGCGCTTCCGCACCGTGCACGGGCACCGACGCGCCTTCCGGATGGCGGGCAAGGGCCGGGCCATCCTGCTGATCCACGGTATCGGCGACTCCTCCGACACCTGGCGCGACGTCATGCCCGGCCTGGCCCGCAGTTACCGGGTCATCGCCCCGGACCTGCTGGGCCACGGGGCCTCGGACAAACCGCGCGCGGACTACTCGTTGGCCGCCTACGCCAACGGCATGCGGGACCTGCTCGGTGTGCTGGGCATCGAGCGGGTCACACTGGTGGGGCACTCGCTGGGCGGCGCAGTCGCCATGCAGTTCGCCTACCAGTTCCCCGAGCGCTGCGAACGGCTCGTGCTGGTCGGCACCGGGGGCATCAGCCGCCAGGTCACGCCGCTGCTGCGGGCGGCGACGCTGCCTGGCGCGGGGCTGCTCCTGACGGCGCTGCGGATGCCGACGATGCGCGCCCAAGTCGGCCTGGCTGTCAAGGCGTTGCAGTTCCTGGACACCGGCCTCGGGGTGGACGCACCGGATTTGCTGCGCGTGGTGGACGCGCTGCCCGACGGCATCTCCCGCAACGCCTTCATCCGCACTCTGCGGGCTGTCGTGGACTGGCGCGGCCAGGTCGGCACGATGCTGGACCGCTGCTATCTGGCCCAGGGCATGCCGACAATGCTGGTGTGGGGTGGCCGCGACCAGGTGGTGCCGTCCACGCACGCCGGGCTCGGCCATGTGGCGATGCCCGGCAGCCGCCTGGAGATATTCGAGGACGCCGGGCACTTCCCGTTCCGCACCGACCCCCGGCGCTTCGAGACCGTGTTGCGAGACTTCATCGCGACCACCGAGCCCGCGCAGTACAGCGCCGAGCAGTGGCGGCGGATGCTTCGTACGCGCAAGACGACGGTCCGCGCCCCCGCCCCCGACACGGACCGGGTCACCCGCACGGCCTGACCGTCACCGTGGGGGGGGGGGGGGGGGGGGGGTAGGGATATGGGAGGAAAGGAATGTATAAAATCCTTTACTTTCAA